>CAITSE010000132.1 GCA_903894975.1 uncultured Lentisphaerota bacterium | reverse complement strand
GGGGAGAGGGCAGAACGCCATCTCCCCGATTCTTCTCCCACACAACCGGCTGGTTATGATGCGGGGTTTGGTCATTTTGCGGGTTCTGTGAGGCGCTGGCCTTCGGTCAGGGCCGCGGGGCTGGAGACGATTACCCGGTCGCCGGCGGTGATGCCGGAGAGGATTTCGAGTTTGCCGTCGCCGCGGCGGCCGGTGCGGACGAGACGGAGCGCGGCGCGGCCGTTCTCCGCCACGAACACGGTTTCCATCTGGCCGCGGCGGGTTACCGCCGCCGCCGGCACGCGGATGGCCCGGGTGGCGACGGCGGGAATCCAGGCCCGGCCGAACTGGCCGGTGCGCAGCCGCGGGTCGGACGGCAGGTCGAACTTGACCAGGAACGTGCGGCTGGCCGAATCCGCGGCCGGGGCGATCTCGGCCACCGCGGCGGACGTATCCACGCCGGCCGAATCAATCCGCACGCGGCACACGGCGCCCGGCGCCTGCAACCCCGCCAGCAGCGATTCCGGCACCAACGCCTCCAGACGCAACCGCGCCGGGTCTTCCAGCTCAAACAGCACCCGCCCGGGCACGGCCAGGTCGCCCAGGTCCGCCAGTTTGGCGGTGACCACGCCGGCGAACGGCGCCAGGACACGGGTGTAACTGAGCATGGCTTCCAGTTCGGCGACGCGGCCGGTTTCCATCCGCTGCCGGGTCCGGGCGTTCTCGAATTCCTGGCGCGTGGTCGAGCCCTGCTCCACCAGTTTGGTGTAACGCACCAGATCGTTGTCGGCCTGGTCGCGGGAGGCGCGGGCCTGGTCGAGCTGGGCCTGGAGTTCGCGGGCGTTGACATGGGCCAGCAGGTCGCCGACTTTGACCGCGCGGCCGACCTCGGCATTAACCTCGTCCAGAGTACCGCTGACCTTGGCCGCGAGCCGGGCCGTGAGTTTTGGACGCACGGTGCCGACCACCTCGTCGGCCGAGACGATTTCCTCGGGCTGCGCGGCCACCGTCGTCACCGTCACGGCCGGCAGGACCGCGGCGGCGTCTGCGGGCGCCGGGGCGGCGGCCGGCCGGCCGCAACCCGCGGCGAGAACAACAACAAAACCCGCAGCAAGGATCGCGGCGGCGCACCGGATTTTTGGGCTCGCGTCTTGATCGTTCATCATCATATCAGATCCTTTTGGGAAAAACGCCGGCCCTGTTCGGTCAGCGAAACGCCGCGCCGGGCGGCCCCCCCAGTTTTTTCAAGAGCATGGCCGGCGGGCAGAAGCCCGTGAAGGCGGAAGAGCAACCGGGATTTGTCATGGAGCGCCTCCTGCATGCGGGTGAAGATTTCCGTGACTTCATTCGGCACTATAACCCGGTCAGGGACAAAGCGACAGGGACGAGGGACACCAGGGACTCAAGGGACGCCAGGGACAGGGGAAGGATACAGGCGGGATGGTCCCTGGAGTCCCTCTCTTGTCCCTCAGTCCCTCACCCATCGGTTGCATTCATCTCATCGGCCCGATCTCCGGCCGGGCGCCGCTGGCGCGGCGGCCGGAAGCGGCGGGCTGGAAGTCCGCCGGCCGGTTTTGCCGGGTGTGGACACCCGCCCGCCCGTGACATGCGAAAACGAACGTTGAACATTCAACATCGAACGTTCAACGTCGAATTTGGCAGGACGCCGCCGGGCGGGGCGAAATTCGCTGGCGGAGAGAGCGTTGGCGAGATGACAGAATACGATTCGCCAGCGCATTTCGCCACGCCCGAAACGGAAACGGGGTCGAAGACCCTCGCCAGGGGGTTCGGGGGCGCGCGAACTGCGCCCCGACTGGCGGCGGCTGGCGGAATCACAGGATCGGGGTGCAGAGATTGAAAGCGTTTTCGAGGGTCTGCTGGAGGAACGGGCGGTTCCGCCAGGCGGGGAGCAGGATTTCGCGGGAAGCGGCGAGCTCGGCCTCGATCACGTCTTTCATGACCACCACAAAGGCGCCGTCGAACACGGCCAGGTTGGTTTCGTAGTTCAGGCGCAGGCTGCGGACGTCCAGATTGGCGGTGCCGATTATGGCCAGCGAACCGTCCACGATCATGGCCTTGGCGTGTACGAAGGGCGGGCGGCGCTCGAAGACGCGGACGCCGCTGGCCAGGAGTTCCTCATAGGTGGCGCGCCCGGCGAGCTTGGCGTAGAGATGATTGTTGGCCTCGGGCAGGACCAGTCGCACGTCCACACCGCGCTGGGCGGCGGCGCGCAGGGCGTGGATGAGGTCGCCCAACGGCGAAAAATACGGGGTGATCACCCAGAGCCGGGTCCGGGCCGCGGTGATGGCGGAAAAAAACGCGTCGGACATCACCTCGGTCTCAAAAGAGGGGCCGCCGTTGAGGACGCGGACGAGGGCGTTCCCGGCCGGGGTTTGTTCGGGGAAATAGCCGGGCTGGAGGAACTGCGCGGGCGGTTCGCCGGACATGAAATGCCAGTCCTGGAGGAAGGTGTACTGGAGTTCCTGGACAACCGGGCCGCGGATTTGGAAATGGAAGTCGCGGATGGCGGGGGCGCCGGGGCGGGTGAGGTTTTCGTCGTGCAGATTCACGCCGCCGGTGAAGGCAACGGCGCCGTCGACCAGGAGGAGCTTGCGATGGTTGCGCAGGTTGAGGACGAACTGACGCTTGAGCGGGTTGGCCTGGGTCCATCCCACCAAAGTCAGATTGGGCACGTTCCGGTAGCGGTGGAAAAACCAGCGCCATACGGCCGTGGTGCAACCGAAACGGTCGTAGAGAATACGGACGGTGACGCCGGCGCGGGCGCGTTCGGCCAGGGCGGCGAAGAAGCTGCGGCCGGTATCGTCATCGTGGATGATAAACGATTGCAGATGGATATGATGCCGGGCCTGGCGGATCGCCTCGAGCATAGGCGGATAGGCTTCGTCGCCGTCAATCAGCGGCAGGATGGCATTGCCGCCGAGCAAGGGATATTCCTCCAGTTCGACGATGCCGCTGAGGGCGCGGTGGATCTCGCGGCCGGCGGCGTCCCCGGGTTCCGCCGGATGCAGGTTGCGCGCGGCCTGCCAGTAGGCCATTTCAACGCGGTTGTCCTCGACGGCGGCCCGACGATGGTCGCGGAGCCGTTCATCGGCGGCGCGCTTGTGCCCGCCCTTGACCGGCAGCTTATAGATGCCAAAGAGCAGGAACATCATGGCGCCAATGACGGGCAGGAAGGCGGCCAGCAGGATCCAGAACAGCGTGGAGGTCGGCTCCCGACGGCGTTGCAGGCACTGGAAAGCCACCAAGACGGCGCAGGCGGGATGGAGCAGCCAGCCCCACGTCGCCAACAGCGGAATCGCGTTTTTCACGCCGGGAAAGGACAGTATCGCATCCAAAGGCGTCATGTCTCGAATTCCTCGATCCGGACGTTTCCCCGCACCGCATTGATGTACCATAAGCCCGCGGGAAGAGCCCCGCAATCTGTTGACGCCGGGGTGGCCGGCAGTATGGTTACGGAACTAGCCCGGGCAAGCCGGAATCAAGTTTGTGGTGCTAGGCAACCGTTGGGTCCGGCTTGCCCGGGCTACCGGTTATAACGGCTGGAATTTGTCTTCAAAAAGGCAGACACGTCATGGAATGGCTTCAAGGATTTGTGGATTACGGCGTCCTGGGCTTTCTGCTCCTGATGAGCTGCATCTCCCTGGGCATCCTGCTGGAACGCTGGCTGGTGTTCCGCGATGTGCGGGTGGAAACCTTTGACGACAAGCGCGAACTGGAACTGGCGCTGACGGACAAGCTCCAGGCCGTCGCCACCATCGCTGCCACCGCGCCCTACATCGGCCTGTTCGGCACCGTGCTCGGCATCATGTTCACCTTTTACAGCATGGGCAGCGAAGGGTTCGGCATGGACCCGGCCAAGATCATGACCGGCCTGGCCATGGCCCTCAAGGCCACCGCTATGGGCCTGCTCGTGGCCATCCCCTCCGTCGCCGGCTACAACTTCCTTCAGCGCAAGGTGAAAACCCTGATGCTGAAATGGGAGATCCAGCATGGACCAGCATGAGTTCAACCAGATCAACATCATCCCGCTCGTGGATGTGATGCTGGTGCTGCTGGCCATTGTCCTGACCACCTCCACCTTCATCGTCACCGGCGGCATCCCGATCAACCTGCCCAAGGCCTCCAAGGCCAAGGTCACCGAGCGGCAGAAGACCCAGACCATCGAGATCGCCCGGTCCGGCGAGATTCATCTCAATGCCCGGCCGCTGACGCTCGAAGCCCTGCCCGCCGCGCTCACGCCCATGGACCGCACCGCGCCGGTGGTCATCCGCGCCGACCGAGACTTGGCGCTGCAACGGTTTGTCGACGTCCTGGACACGGTGAAGAACCTGGGGTTCAAGGCGGTCAGCCTCCAGACCGAGGCCAAACGCAAATAATCCTCCCCCGGCCGGGCCGGAGCCCGTGCGTTCCGGGAATTTCGCGCGGAGACGCCAGGTCGCAGGGAATTTAATATCTTCTGATTGAAATCGTTGTTTTCTGGCAGTGGATTACCCGTGAATCAGTACAACTAGTAGCCCGGGCAAGCCGGACACCATGATGGCATAGCACCACAAACTTGGCTCCGGCTTGGCCGGGCTAGGGACGGAAAACGGAAGAACGGAAGAACCGAACAGGATGCTGCTCAACCGGCAAACCGGGTCGTTTACCACCTCGGCGCTCCTGCACGCCCTGGTGATCGGCCTGTTCCTGTTCCTGCCGCAGTGGTTCAACCAACACCAGACCACCGGCCGCGACCGCGACGTGGGGGAACTGGCCATGGGCGGAGACGGCGGTGGCGGCGAGGTGAACGTGAGCAATATCGTGCCCTCCCCTCCCATGCCGCCGCCGGTCCCCGTCCCGCCAGTCCCCACCCCGCCGGAACCGCCAGTACCGACGCCACCCGTCCCCACGCCACCCGAACCCACTCCTCCGGTGCCCACGCCACCCGAACCGGATGACGAAAACGTCATCTCGGCGTCGGTGACGCCCAAGACCCCGCCCAAGCCGAAGCCTCTAACCCCGCCTGTGCCGACGCCCCCGACACTGGTCAGACCAACCCCGCCCAAGCCCGTCACCCCCACGCCGCCGACCCTCACGCGTGAAGAACAGATCCGGCGGAGTCTGCAGCCAAACACCGCGAAAACCCCGCGCGTCGGCGCGGCAGCCTTCAACCAGGCCATTGCCACATTGAACAAGGGCTCCGGCGCCGGCAAGACCGCCGATCGCATCGGGCGCGACATCCGCAACGGCACCGTCAGCATCAGCTCCGGCCATGGCACTAGTGGTGGCGGCGGCGGCGGTCAGGGCGGTGACGGGAAAACGGATGATTTCTACGCCGCCCTGATGGCGATGCTGTATGACCAGTGGCGTCAACCTTCCCGCGGCGAAGTCGGCGCCGGCCGCCCCGTGGTGGTGGCCGAAATCACCATCCGCGCCGATGGCACCGTGGAAAAAAGCCGCATCCTCAAGGCCTGCGGCAGCTTGCCCATGAACCAGTCCGTGGCCGGCATGCTCGAACATCTCATCAGGGTTACCCCGCCAAGTCGTTTCGGCCTGCCCGGACAGGCCGTGACCGTCAACTTCCAGTTAGACGACAAGGGCTGACTCGTGCTCAAAGTCCATGAAATTTTTCGCAGTCTCCAGGGCGAGTCCACATTTGCCGGGCTGCCCTGCACCTTTGTGCGGCTGACCGGGTGCAACCTGCGCTGCCGCTGGTGCGATACCACCCACGCCTGGGACGAAGGCACGGAGATGACCCTGGCCGCGATCCTCGGCCGGGTCCGCGAACTCGGCGCCGATCTGGTCGAAGTCACCGGCGGCGAACCGCTGTTCCAGGATGAAGCGACGGATCTGCTGGACGACCTCTGCCGGCTCGGCGGCACCGTGCTGGTCGAAACCAACGGCTCCCTGCCCCTGCCGCCGCGCCGCGCCTGGCATGCCATCCTGGACGTGAAATGCCCCGGCAGCGGAATGCATGAGCGCATGCACTGGAACAACTTAGAACGTCTGCATCCGGGGGATGAACTCAAGTTCGTGGTGGCCAACCGCGAGGATTTCGACTACGCCGTCGGCAAGATCCGCCGGCACGGCCTGGAAAAGCGCAACCTGCCGCTGCTGGTTTCCCCGGTCGTCGGCGAGGTCAAGCCCGCCGACGTGGCCGCCTGGGTCCTGGAGAGCCGCCTGCCCCTGCGCCTCCAGCTCCAGCTCCACAAACTCCTCTGGCCCGGCGTCAACTGTGGCGTATGATGCCGACCGGCCGGGGTTACGGGAAGTGCAGGGTGGTCAGGTAGTAGTCGTTTTCGTTAAGGCTGGCGGCGTGTCCATCGCAGTAGAGAAGGTCGGTCTTCCGCCCTGCATGCCGCATCCGGAGGTAACTGTCGGGGCGGTAAAGGGGATAAGGTGCATTGCTATCAAGGGTGATGCCATTGTACTCCCCCACCAGCCTGGTTTTCCCGGGCGCGCTGATTTTGGCCACATTGATTGCCACCGCGGGATTGAGCGCGTAATTGTCCCCCTCCCACGTCGCACCTGATCCACTACATATATGCGAGGGACAATGGAACACGGTCTTGCGGCTGTTAACCTCGTCATGACAATAGCCGTTAAAGGGCGCATCCGTGTAAAGTTTTGCCAACCAGACCATCCACACGCTCTGGTCATAAGGCCAGTTGATTCCGGAAGGCCAGGCCGGATAGCTAAGGTTGACGGGAGGCAGGAATCCGTCGTTGTCGCCGGCGTACTGGATGCAGAGGATCCCAATCTGGTTTTCATTGCCAAGGCACTTGACGGTCTTGGCGGTGTCACGGGCCGTTTTCAACGCCGGCAGCAGGAGGGACGCCAGCACGGCGACAATGGTAATGACCACCAGCAGCTCGATCAGGGTGAAACCGGCTTGCCATCGTATGCGAAGAGGGGTGTTCATAAATCATTTTTTCGTTCAGGGATTCACTCAGGGGACTGGGAGAAATACACTCTTTTTCCCTCAAAGAATGGACGCCCATGGCACCGCCTCGTTATCAATTTACTTCTTCTCAAGCCGTTGTGCGAATTGCTGCCGCCGCCCGCGGACGGCCCGGCCCACGTTGGGAGTTCCCGCTTTACCGTGGGTGGTTTTTTTCCCGGAGGAACGCGGCGCGAGCGGCGGCGACGAAGGCGCGGACGAGCGCCGGGAACTTGGCGCCGGCGGGATCTTCGACACCGGTGTGGGTATCGATGCCCGCCGGCTGCACGGCGGCCACGGCCGCGGCCACGTTTTCCGGGGTCAAACCGCCGGCCAGAATAAGCGGCTTCGGCAGGCATTCCGCCAGGCGCCGGCTCACGGGCCAGTCATGGGTGCGGCCGGTGGCGCCGCAAGCGCCGGTGACGAGGTCGAAAGTGTCGGTGAGAAAGGCATCGGCGTCCGGGACAAAGGCCGCGGCGGCGGCCAGCAGCGGTTCGGGATCATGACCGCGGACGACCAGGCTCTTGATCAGAAATAGCTCCGGCCGCAACCGGCGCAGCCGCGCGAATTCCGCGGCCGGAATCTCGCCGTGCAGTTGAACGGCGCGGACGCCGAGATCATCCGCAAACTCCGCAACCTCATCCGCCGAAATTAAATACGTGATCAGAACCGGCACGGCCGCGGCCGGCAGGGCGCGGATGACACGGGCGGCCGCCGCCTCCGTCAGGTCCGGCGCATGATAGGCCAGGCGCAGCGGAAAGCCAAGCCACTGCACCCCTTCGGCGAGCAGCATCTCCGCCTCGGCGCAATCACGGACACCGGCCACCTGGATCCACGGCGCCGCAGGAATGACAGGTTTGGGACTCATGGAACCTTCTCGTTTTTGCCACAAAGAACACATAGAACACATCGCTTGGATTATTCATGAACCGATTTGTCCGCTAATTAAAAATCAAACCAGGATACTATTCGCGTTCATTCGCGTTTATTAGCGGTTCAAAAAATAGAGCAGGTTTCGTTTCATAATTATATAACATTTTATATTTTAACCGCTAATGAACGCCAATGAACGCGAATAAAGTTTGACTTCGCGGGTAAAACGGATCGGAGATCAAACAGGGTTTTTGCGTTGTTCATGAATAGATCAGGCTAGAGGCAGCTGACGGTAATGGCCGGGACCAAGTCCAGGGCGGTTTCCAGGCTGAACGCGGCGGGCTCACGGGTCAGGCAGGAGGCGCAAGCGCAGGCCAGGGCGCGACGAAAGGCGTCAGGCAGAACCTCGCTGCCCTCCTTCCACACATCCTCGCCGCCGGCCCGTTCCGCCGCGAGCTGCCAGAGCAGGACGCCCGCAGCAGTATCGCCGGCGCCGATAGGATTCAACACGTGTTCCAGACGCGGCAGCGTGAACTGCCAGCCGTGGCCGCGGGTGAACAGGAAGGCGGCGGCCGGCCCGGCGGTGATGGCCAGGGCGCGAATCGGGAACTGTTCCAGACAGAGCCGCGCCGCGGCGGCTGGTTCCGCCGTGCCAGTGAGAGCGGTCAGTTCCGCGGTGTTGATCTTGAGCAGGTCCGGCCCGGCGCGCAGGACAGTTTCGATCTCGCGGTAGGCGTCCAGAAGCACCAGGCAGCCGGCAGCCTCGGCCGCGGCTACGGCCTCGGCATAGAATGAGGCGGGCACACCGGGCGGAACCGTGCCGCAAAGCCCCAGGCCGGCCGCACCCAGCAGCAGGCCGAAGAGACGCCCGCGCAGTTCCGCCAGTTCGCCGGCACTGACCGCCGCCGAGGGTTCGATGAGTTCCGTGGTGACTCCGTCCGCTTCGGACAACACCGTGCTGCAGATCCGGGTCGCGCCCGCCGAACACACCGTGGCGTGCGGCAGCCCGCGCCGGTCCAGGTCGGCGGTGAGCCAATCGCCGGTGACGCCGCCGGCAAACTGGACGACCGTGGCGTGGCCACCGGCCTGCCGCGCCGCGGCCGCGAAATTGATCCCCTTGCCGCTGGCCTGGGTTTCGACCAGGCGGGCGCGATTGACTTCGCCAACGCGCAACTGATTAAATACCAAAGTCTTCTGCCATGCCGGGTTCAGGCCCATGGCGACGAGGCGGGGAGAGGCGGAGGAGGAAGTCACGAGCCGGGCCTTTCGAAAAGGTAACGACTTGCCACATAGAACACAAAATTGCAAAGGGATTTAATCCCGTGACCGGAAACGTAGCCGGAACCGGGCGGATCGCCAAGTTCCGCTCCGTCGGCCCGGTAACGGATCAGATGGGAGGGGAGGAGGTTTGACTGCCAGAAAGGGTGAAAAAGGCCCTATCTCCGATGTTATTCAGAGAGGAACGAAGCCATTACACGCGCAATCCAATGTTGCCCGTGTTTTCCCGCCGCCGCCGCCCGCCTCCAATTGACACGAGTCACTACGAGTGATAAAGTATAAGGACGTGGAGAGCCCTGCCGTGATGTCATCACTCCAAGACAAGACCGATCCAAGTTCCGGAGTCCGGCTCCGGCAGCCGTCGTTGTTCACCCTGATCGAACTGCTGGTGGTCATCACCATTATCGCTATTCTGGCGTCAATGTTGCTGCCGGCGTTGAATGTGGCCAAGCTGAAGGCGAAGCAGGGCGCCTGCGGCAGCAATCTGCGCCAGACCTGGATGGCCCTGTCGAATTACGCCGAGGACAACAACGGCTTTGCGCCGTACATGTCCTGGCCTTCGTACATTGTCAGCGGCGGCTATCTGCCGGCGGATTCGCAGAACCCCGCCACCTTCGCCCTGCTCTGTCCGCTGGTCAGCGGCTTCGACGTCAGCAACCTCAGCCGAACCAACATGACAATGAACTCCAACCTGGACGACAACCACAGCAACGCGCATGGCGCGAGTTTCTGGTGGGACATCAATCTTCAGATGATCCAGGCGCCGACGCAAAGTATCGAACTTTATGACGGCAAACTGTTTTCCTCGTCCCAGAACTGGGCTAGCACCTGGGCCAACCGCACCGCGGATTACCGGCATCCTGGCCTCACCGGCAATTTCCAGTGGGTGGACGGGCACGGTTCGGCGGAGAAGATGCTGGTGACGAACACCACCTGGTGGCACGACATGCAGGGATGGTGACGCCCGCCCGCCACCGTGCCGGAAGTCGCCGGATCGTCGGCTCCAAAAAACTGACACGTGCCAGTTTTTTGTCCCCAACCCGGCCCGATCGCAACCCCTTCCGCTTGAAGCACAATCAACCCCATCTCCGGAAAAGGATCCCCGCGCATGCCTGCCAAACGACTCCTATCTGTGCTGTTGTTTTCCTGCGTATCAGCCCTTGCGGCCGCCGCCGGGCCGGCGCCGCGAATCGCAGTCTGGGATCCCGGACGTTCGGTCAACGCCGCACGCTTCAGCATTGACGCCGGGCACTTGGATCAGGTTTCGGCCAGTCTTCAGGCGGGTGGCTGCGAAGTGACGCGGCTCACCGCCGCGCAGATTGCGAACCCCGCCGGGTTCAACGCCGGCAGATTCGACGCCCTGACCACGGACGGCAATGTTGTGCCCGAGATCGACATTAAAGCGTTCCAGCAGTTTCTCCAGGACGGGGGCGTGCTGATCGCCCTGGGCGCCGATTCGCCCTTCGAGATCAAAATCGCCCAGAAGGCCGGCGGCGACTGGGGAATGACGCCGGAACAGCCCAAATTCGCCTGGCAGACCACGGCCATTCACAACCCGTTGGGGATGAAGTTTGAAACCAAAATGGACATGAACCTTTCCGGGGTCCGGCACGCGCCCACGGAACTGCTGAAACGTTACCTCCCGGCGGCGGCGCCATTCCTGAAGCCGCTGCCCAACCGCTGGATGCAGCCGGCGGCCGGGAAATTCTTCCCCTTGATCCGCAGCCAGGTTGCCGGCGGCCAGGACTACACCCCCCAGCTTTACCTCGCCGCCAACGGCCGGGCCCGCGCCATCATCGCCGCCGGCCGTTACCTGACCAATGACGCGGACAAGGCGCTCTGGCCCTTGGGCCGGGAAACCGCCATCGCCCTGGCCCGCCTAGCCAAGGATCTGCATGACAACAAGGTAGAACTTCCGGACGCGGCGGCGGTGGACGTCGTCCGCGAGGTGGTCAGGACTGGCGTACTCCAGATGCGCTTCCCGACGGGCAGCGTGGATCCGGACCGGGCCAAGGCGGCGGCGCGCTGGGGCAAGTTCGACGGCGCCCGCTGGGAATTGGGCGAGGTGTTGCCGGCGGGAGGGACGAAAACGGTTCCGGCCGGCGCGTCCTCCCACGACGTTCCCGGCGGCCTGGCCGCCGGCGCCGTGCTGACGCTGGAATTCCCCGCCGCTGCGTCTCCCGGCCCGCTGGCCGTGCGCATCCGCGGCGCCTATGACAAACCAGGCGCGACCCTGGCCGTGACGCTAAGCGGCCAGCTTCTCTGGAACGAACAGTTCACCAAAGGAGAAGACGCCGGCCAAGTTAACCTCGGGCATAGCTACGAAGGGGTGCCGGTGGAATTCACTCGCATCATTTTTGTGCCGCCCCCGGCTGCCGGCGCCACGGTGCTACGCATCGCCAATCCCGGCACGGAGACGCTCTATTTCGACGCCGTCCAAATCGAGACCCCGGTGGCCCCGGCCTCCGAATACTGGCTCGGCTTGCACACGGGAGTCAGCCTGGCCTACGACGGCGCCTCGGCCCTGACGCCGGAGGTCTGCAAAGATTGGAGCGTGCTCCGCTGCACCAGCCGGCCGTGGTGGATCGGCAAGCCCGAAGACCCGAAGGCGTGGGAGCGCTTCGACAAGCACGTCGAACGCTATTTCAAGCTCCACCCGCGCGTGCAACTGCTGCTGGAAGGCACGCCCGAGTGGGCCGCCGTCAGCGCCGAGCGCTGGCAGAGCGGCGGCGACCGCAAACAGATGACGGCGCCGGACCTGGCCAAGTATCAGGCGCTGGTCGAACGCATCGTCCGGAAATATTCCGGCCAGGTATTTGCCTGGGAGATCTGGAATGAGGAGAACATCCGCCATTTCTGGATCGGGTCGGCAGAAGAGTATGCCGCTCTGTATAAGGCGATTGTGCCGATTATCCGCAAGTTGGACTCGGGCGCGCCCATCATCATCGGCGGCTTTGCCGGCACCACCGCCAACTCCCTGGATCCTTTCGCCGCGACGCTGGTGCAGACGGGCGTGGCCAAGGACGCTGACCTGTTCGCCTTTCACGCCTATGCACCGTCCGGGCTCTGGGACCTGCCGTACGGCCTGTTCGAGGGGCACCTGCTCTCGCTCGGCTGCGACACCGAACTTTATTGCGACGAACAGGGAAGTTCCAACAAGAACCCGGCCCAGCAGGGGTTCCAGGCCGACCGCGCCATGGGCCGGCTGTTCGCCAACGGCATCACCAAGCTCACCAATTTCAATGCCGGCGGCGAAAACGGAGATGACTTCGGCATCCTGGATGGAAAGTGCCAGCCGCGGCCGGCCTATCTCGCCTTTGCCGATTACCTGCCCCTGGCGCAGAACGGCGGACGGCGCCTGCTCGTTTCCATGGTTTCGCCGGACGGCGCGCCGCTCAAGGGCGTCTACGCCGCGGCCGCCACCCACGCGGACGGCAGTGTCACCCTGGTCGTCAATCCCGTCGACGCCCTGCCCCCGCCGGACCTAGCCGGGGCGTCAACCCTGCCGGCCGGCCCCGGCGAACTGCTGACGCCGGACGCCGGGAAGTGGGTCGCCTTTTTCGGCGCCGCCGCCTGGAAAGGCCACGCCGCCACTCTGGCCCCGGCGGCGGGCAAGGACTATTGCGGGTTCTTCCGGAAAGTCACGGTTGATCCGGCAGTGGTGAAGGAGATCGAAGTCGCGGCCCCGGCCTGCGCAGGCAAATGGTCCCTCGTGATCAAGGCCGGCGGAAAAACCGTCGACATCATTTCCGGCGAGCAGACCGGGGTGATCCGCAAAGAGTTCGCCAGCCGGCTGCCTTCGCAGGAGCCGCAGGAGATCGAGGTCTCGTTCCGCATCTACAACTCGTTGACCCTTAGTTCGGTAAAATTCCCGGAGACGTCCGCTCCCATCGCGGAAACCCCGGTGGCCGCGGCGCCGGCGGCAGCCAAACCCGTCGTGTCCGTCCTGATCCGCTTCCCTCTGGCGAAAGCCGGCGCGTGGAAGGCGACGGCGACCTGCGGCGGCAAGCCCTGCTCGGCAACGTTAAAGCTCCAGAACGCCGGAGGCCAAACCTGGGGCGAACTGGCGCTCACGCCTCCCGGGCGCACGGTGGTGACCATCCGGCCATGACTAGGGGCAGAGTCAGGGGATGGGAGAACGCCCTCTCCCCGATTCGGCCCGTGAAGGTGGCGCGGGGGGAACGGCCGGTTATTTTGTGATGTTTGCGCCGCCGCACCGGGCGCCGGGCCCGAATCCCGGCCGGATTTCTCCTGATCTCGCAACGCGAGCCGCGCCGATTGGAACCGTCCCCATGGAAACTGTCCCCGCCGCCGCCGGCTACCAGCCCGAAGCCCTTGAACCGAAGTGGCAAAAATTTTGGCTGGAAAACAAGACCTTCGCCGCCGTCGACTGCGACGCGTCGCGGCCGAAACTCTATGTCCTGGACATGTTCCCTTACCCCAGCGGCGCTGGCCTGCACGTCGGCCACCCGGAAGGCTATACCGCCACCGACATCTTCTGCCGCTACAAGCGCATGAAGGGCTTCAACGTCCTGCACACCATGGGCTGGGACGCCTTCGGCCTGCCCGCCGAACAGTACGCCATGGAAACCGGCACCCACCCCGCCGTCACCACGCAGAAAAACATCAACCGCTTCCGCCAGCAGCTCCAGGCCTTCGGCTTCAGCTACGACTGGGACCGCGAAGTCAACACCACCGACCCGCAGTACTACAAGTGGACCCAGTGGATCTTCACCCGCCTCTACAGCAGCTATTTCGATCCCGACCTCAACCGGGCCATGCCGCTGGCGCTGCTTGAGGACGCCCTGTCCGAAACGCCCGCCCGCAAGACGGAATGGCAGGACAGCGCCTATCTTGAAGGCACGCATCAGGGCTTCCTCGGGGTCAAGAAGGAACAGCGAAACGAATTGCGGGCCAATCTGTTGAAGCACATGCGCCTGGCCTGCATGGCCGAGGTTCCGGTCAACTGGTGCCCGGCCCTCGGCACCGTGCTCGCCAATGAAGAAGTCATCAACGGCCGTTCCGAACGCGGCAACCACCCGGTCGTCCGCCAGCCCATGAAACAGTGGATGCTGCGGATCACGCGCTACGCCGAACGCCTCCTCGACGAAGGCGAAAACCTGGACTGGCCGGAAGGCACCAAGGACATGCAGCGCAACTGGATCGGCAAGTCCATCGGCGCCGAAGTCGACTTCGCCGTCGCCGGCGGCACCGAGAAGATCCGGGTCTTCACCACGCGCCCCGACACCCTGTTCGGCGCGACGTACATGGTGCTCGCCCCCGAACATCCGTTGGTGGGCGCGCTCACCACCGCCGACCAGGAACAGGCCGTCGAGGCCTACCAGGAAGCCGCCGCCGCCAAGAGCGATCTGGACCGCACCGATGCCAAGGAGAAAACCGGCGTCTTCACCGGCAGCTACGCCCTCAATCCCGTCAACGGCGAACAGATCCCCGTCTGGATCTCGGACTATGTGCTCATCAGCTACGGCCACGGCGCCATCATGGCCGTGCCCGCCCATGACACTAGGGATTTTGAATTTGCGGACAAATTCAAAATTTCCATCCGCGCCATCATCCGCCCCGACCCGAAAGCGGCAGCAAAGGAAGGCATTTCCGTTGAGGACGTCATGGCCGGAAAAGCCTGCTGGACCGGCGACGGCGAAATGGTGAACTCCGCCAACGCCGAAGTCTCGCTCAACGGCCTGGACGTGGACGCGGCGAAGAAGACCATCTGCGACTGGCTCGGCGCCAGGGGGATCGGCAAGGCTACCACGCAGTATAAGCTCCGCGACTGGCTTTTTTCCCGCCAACGTTACTGGGGCGAACCCTTCCCTGTCGTCCACATGAATGACGGCAGCGACAAGATCCTCAGCGTCGAAGAACTGCCCTTGCTCCTGCCCGAACTCGCCGACTTCCGGCCCACCGGCACCATGGATCCGCCCCTCACCAAGGCCAAAGAATGGCTCGCCTACACCGATCCCGGGACCGGGGCCAAGGGCGTCCGCGAGACCAACACCATGCCGCAGTGGGCCGGTTCCTGCTGGTACTACCTGCGCTTCATCGACCCGCAGAACACCGCCGCCGGCTGGGACAAGGCCAAAGAGAAATACTGGATGCCCGTCGACCTCTACGTCGGCGGCGCCGAGCATGCCGTGCTGCACCTGCTCTACGCGCGGTTTTGGCACAAGGTGCTTTTCGACCTGGGCCACGTCTCCACGCCCGAGCCGTTCAAGAAGCTCATCCACCAGGGGCTGATCCTCGGCATCTCCTACAAGGACGGCCGCGGCTTCCTCGTGCCCAACGACAAGGTCGAGGCCTCCGGGCTCAAGTTCTTCCACAAAGAGACCGGCGAGGAACTCACCGAGTTCCCGGCGAAAATGTCGAAGTCCCTCAAGAACGTCGTCAATCCCGACGAGGTCATTGAGAAATACGGCGCCGACGCGTTCCGCATGTACGAGATGTTCATGGGCCCGCTCACCGATTCCAAGCCCTGGAACACCGCCGGCGTCGAAGGCGTCTACCGCTTCCTCCACCGCGCCTGGAAAATGATCGTCGGTTCGGACGGCGCGCTCTCCGCCGCCATCCAGGACGCGCCCATGACCCGGGAGCAGGAACGGCTGCTGCACCAGACCATTAAGAAGCTCGGCGAGGACTTCGAGACGCTCTCGTTCAACACCGCGATCTCGCAGCTCATGATCTTCCTCAACGAGTTCAGCAAGTGCGAACCCCGCAGCCACCGGGCCATGGAACTCTTCGTCCAGCTCCTGAACCCGCTGGCGCCGCACATCACCGAGGAACTCTGGCAGCGCCTCGGCCGGAAGGACTCGCTGGCGTACGCGCCGTGGCCGGCCTATGACGAGGCCAAGCTCAAGCTCGACTCCCTCGAAATCGTGGTCCAGATCAACGGCAAACCCCGCGGCAAGGTCACCGTGCCCGCCGCCGCGGACAACGCCGCCGTCGAAGCCGCCGCCAAAGCCGACGAAAAAATCGCCGCCCAGCTCGCCGGCAAAACCCTCGTCAAAGTCATCACCGTCCCCGGCCGCCTGGTAAACCTCGTGGTGAAGTAAGCGCAGTCGGGGAGAGCGCGTTCTCCGCTCTCCCCGAACCCCTCACCGAGAGGGTCTTCGACCCGTTGCCCTTTGAAGGCAGGATTTGCGAAGTCCGCTGGCGATCACAGGCGCGGGCCTTTTGCCAACGCCTCGTCCGCCAGTGGATTTCGCAAATCCCGGCTGTTCCCAAAAGGAAACGGGTCGAAGACTCTCGCCAGGGGGCTCGGAGGCGGGCGAACTTCGCCCCCGACCATCAGGTGGCGTCGGCGGCGCAGGTGGCGCGCCAGAGATAGAGCTGGCCGTAGTCCACGGCATCGCCGAGGCGCTCTTTGATGGCCTTCATCCCGGCCTCGCGCGGGATTTCGGCAAAGGCGGCGGCGATGCGCGCGGCGAGATCCGGCGGAACGAGGCGTTCGAGTTCGAGGGGAACGCCGTCGGCCACGGCTTTGTTGAAGTGCTGGTAGATGGTGCTGGTGGCCAGGCCGCGGAAGCGGGCGATGGCGGGCACGTCCATGCCGTCGCGGAACAGCCGCAGTGTCTCTTCCGTCGTGTCATTGATTCCGGGCTTCGCCGCGGCGACCCGCGGCGGCGGCGACACCGTCCGGTCGGGCGCGGGGAAATCCTGGCGCGGATGATCCTCCAGAAAACTCCGCACCTCGGCGGTGAACGGTTCGGCGAACTCCGTCAGCTTCCGTCGGCCCACGCCGGGGATGCAGCCGAAATCATCCTCACTGACGGGGTAGGACCGGGCCATTTCCCGAAGCGCGGCGTCCGAGAATATGACATAGGCCGGAACGTCCCGGTCATCGGCCAGGCTCCGGCGTAACACCCGGAGACGTTCGAACAGAACTTCGTCACAGGCGATCTCGCCGGCGCGCGGGCGGCGGCTTTCCCCGGGCGTGGCCGCAATGACGTCGGCCAGGAGCGGCCGGGTCAGGGTGACCGCCCGGCGTTCGCGCAGGGTGTCCAGGCCGGCGTCGGTCAGACCGAGCGTGTTGTACATGTCCGCCGTCTGCTCCAGAAGGCCGAGGCGGACCAATTCGCGGCCGGCGGCCTGCCATTCGGGGCGGGTGAGTTCGGTGCCGATGCCGTAGGTCGAGAGCTGGTCATGCCCCCAGCGGCGCACCTTTTCGGTGTCGGCGCCGGTGAGGACCTCGACGATGTGGTTGAGGCCGACGCCGAACCCGGACGGCGCCTGACGGATGCGGTAGACGCAGGAGAGGAGTTTCTGCGCCGGCACGGTGCCGTCATAGGTTTCGCGCGGGGCCAGGCAGTTGTCGCAGCCGCCGCAGTTGTCCGCCGCGGAGCTTTCTCCGAAATACTGCAAGAGCCGGGCGCGCCGGCACGCGCTGTCCTCGGCGTACTGAACAATCTGTTGGAGCTGTTCGCGGGCGACCTGCTGTTCCTGCGGATCCGGTTTTTCCTCAATAAACTTCAAGTGCTTGATGACATCGCCGGGGCTGAAAAGAAGAACGCAGTCGGCGGGCAGTCCGTCACGGCCGGCGCGGCCGGTTTCCTGGTAATAGCCTTCGACGTTTTTGGGCAGGTCGTAATGCAGGACGAAGCGGACGTTAGACTTGTTGATGCCCATGCCGAAGGCGATGGTGGCGCAGATGACGCGGGCTTCGTCCCGCAGGAAGGCCTCCTGATTGGCGGCACGCGCTGCGGGTTCCAGACCGGCGTGGTATGGGCGGGCGGGGATGCCGTCTAACATCAGGCGGCGGGCAACGTCCTCGGTGGCCTTACGGCTCTGGCAGTAAATGATGCCGGCGTCCCGCGGCCGGTCGCGGAGAAAGGCGAGAACCTGGGCATAGGGTTTCTGCTTGGGCAGGACGCGGTACGAGAGATTGGGCCGGTTGAAGCTGGCGACGTAGCAGCGGGGGTCGCGCAAGTGCAGTTGGCGGACGATGTCGGCGCGGACCCGTTCCGTGGCGGTGGCGGTGAGGGCCATGACCGGCAGGTCCGGAAAGCGGTCCCGCAATTCTTTGAGCCGCCGGTATTCCGGGCGGAAGTCATGGCCCCATTCACTGATGCAGTGCGCTTCGTCCACGGCGATCAGGTTCGGGCGCCAGCCGGCCAGGGCGTCGAAAAAGCCCGGTTGCATGAGCCGTTCCGGCGCGACATAGAGCAGCCGGTAGCGGCCGGCGGCGAGATCGTGAATGCGGTCGCGGACTTCGGAAAGGTCGATCGAGGAATTGAGAAAGGTCGCGGGCACGCCGGCGGTGGTGAGCGCGTCCACCTGGTCTTTCATCAGGGCGATGAGCGGCGAGATCACCACGGTCAGGCCGTCCTCCCGCGCCAGGGCCGGAAGCTGGTAACAGAGGGACTTGCCGCCGCCGGTGGGCAGCAGCGCGAACACGTCGCGGCCGGCCAGGGCGTCGCGGATGATCTCCTCCTGCAGCGGGCGGAACGAGTCGAAGCCGAAGGTTTGCCGGAGCAGGCCGGCGAGATTGACGGACGGGTGGTTTGAAGGCATGGTGTTTTTTTCTCCCCGGGCCTATTATACAACTATTTATTAGTATTTCAAGGAGGCGGTGGTGGACGTCCGCCCATCCCGGAGGGATGCCAGCCGGTAGCCGGTGGTTGAGCGAGGCTTGGCGAGCGACACCACCGGTCGGCGTCCCCGGCGGGTGCACCCCGGCAGGGGTGCCGGCAACGGCAGCCTGTTCACCACACCACCGCACCGGAAGACTGCACGCTGGCATGGCTGCTGGCACCCCTGCCGGGGTGCGGAGGTTCTGCGCCTTGTGACCGGTGGTGTCGCTACGCTCAACCACCGGCTAC
Source organism: uncultured Lentisphaerota bacterium (assembly GCA_903894975.1). Lineage (GTDB taxonomy): Bacteria > Verrucomicrobiota > Lentisphaeria > Oligosphaerales > CAITYL01 > CAITSE01. The sequence goes on along the minus strand of CAITSE010000132.1, from coordinate 20,866 downwards.
CGGCTGCGACACCTCCGGTGTCCGGCTACCGGCGGTGACGCCTCCGATATCCCACATGCCGTGCGCCGAGAACGGCGGGCAGAATGCCGGCTCCCATGTGATCAGGCTCAGCTTTTTTTTACCTTGATCTCTTCGAGCAGCCGGGCCTGGAGGGCGGCCAGGGGCATGGCGCCGAGTTCGCCTTCGCTGCGGCTGCGCACGGCCACGGTGCTGGCTTCCTTTTCGCGGCCGCCGACCACCAGCATGTAGGGAACCCGGTCGTTGCGGGCGCGGCGGATCTTGCCGCCGATGGTCTCGGAGGCGCGGTCGACTTCGACGCGGATCTCGGCTTCTCGCAGCGCCTTGCCAATCTCTTCGGCATAGGGGAGGAATTCATCCTTGACCGGCAACACGCGAACCTGCTCCGGCGCGAGCCAGAGCGGGAAGGCGCCGGCATAATGCTCGATGAGGATGCCGAAGAAGCGCTCCAGCGACCCCATCAGCGCGCGGTGGACCATGTAGGGACGGTGTTTCTGGCCGTCGGCGCCGACATAGGTCATGTCGAAGCGGTCGGGCAGGTTGAAGTCGAACTGGATGGTGGAGGTCTGCCATTCGCGGCCCAGGGCGTCCTTGATCTTGAGGTCGATCTTGGGGCCGTAGAAGGCGCCGCCGCCTTCGTCGACCTCGACCGCGAGCCCTTCCCGCTCAATGGCCTTGAGCAGGGATTTCTGGGCTTGCTCCCAGCGGGCGGGTTCGCCGACGGCCTTTTCCGGACGCGTCGCCAGGTATGCCTTGATCTCTTTGAATCCAAATGACTTCCAGATATAAAGACTGAACCTGAGCACCTCGCAGATCTCGTCCTCGATCTGTTCCGGAGTGCAGATGATGTGGGCGTCATCCTGGGTGAAGCCGCGGACGCGCAGGAGGCCGTGGAGCACGCCGCCTTTTTCGAAGCGGTAGACCGTGCCGAGTTCGGCCCAGCGCAGGGGCAGATCGCGGTAGGAGCGGTTGGTGTTCTGGTAGATCTGGATATGGAACGGGCAGTTCATGGGCTTGACGTAATACGGGCTGCCTTCGATCTCCATGGGCGCGTACATGGCGTCCTTATAGACTTCGAGGTGGCCGCTGGTCTGCCAGAGATTGGCCCGGCCGATGTGCGGCGTGTAGAGCAGTTCATAGCCGTTCTTATAATGCTCGGCGCGCCAGAAGGTTTCGATGGTGTTGCGAATGCGCCCGCCCTTGGGATGCCAGAGGATGAGGCCGGGGCCGACGGCTTCGCTGGTGCTGAACAGATCCAGTTCCTTGCCGAGCTTGCGGTGATCGCGCTTTTTCGCCTCTTCGATGGCGGCCAGGTAGGCGTCCAGCTCTTTTTGGCTGGCATACGCCGTGCCATAGAGGCGCTGGAGCATGGGGTTTGTTTCTTTGCCGCGGAAATACGAGCCGGCGATGGAGAGGACCTTGACGGCGCCGACCTGGCCGCTGTGTTCGACGTGCGGGCCGCGGCAGAGGTCGGCGAAGGCGCCGCACTCGTAAAAGGAGATGTTCTCGCCGGCCGGAATGTCGGCAAGGCGTTCGAGCTTATAGGTCTGGGCTTTTTCACGCAAGCAGGCTTCGGCTTCGGCGCGGCTTCGATCTTTGCGCACAAAGGGCAGATTTTTCGCGACTAGTTCGACAATCTTCGCTTCAATGACCGGCAGGTCTTCCGGAGTGAAACGATGCTCAAGGTCGAAATCATAGTAAAAGCCTTCCGCGGTGCTCGGACCGATGTCAAACTTGACGTCGGGCCAGAGTTCCTGGACGGCGGCCGCCATGAGATGGGCGGCGCTGTGGCGCATGGTGTCGAGGGCGATAGCGGACATGGTACGTGTCTCCGGGGGCCGCGCGTCTTCAGGCGGTGTCCACGATACCCCGCCCGCGCGGCCCGCTGGTTGGTTCCGCGGACTGGAAGAAGAAATATAACCCGAACTCCGGCGGCGGCGGCGGCAAGGCGGGTACGAACCAGTCCTGGAACGCGAGGAGCGGTTCCGCACCCTGTTCGAAAAGGCGCCGCTCGGGTATGCCCGGGAGGAAGTGATCGGGCACTCGGTTACACCCGGGAAGAACTCTTGCATCTGACGCCGATGGACGTGGACGCCCAGAAAGGGCTGTCCGCCATTCCCGATGATCCTCCGCCCCGCCGGGCTCCCATCCAAGTGGATTCCGCTGCCGCATTCTCCGGTTTCATGAATGCGAATGATCCGGCCTTTCGAACGTTGCTGGCACTTTTTGGAACTGAGCGGATTAAAGTATACGAGGATTTTGATGTCGGAGACTTACCGTCAAAGCCGGCGGATGACTGAGCGGGGTCGCCCCCCCCATCACTTCAGCCTCTGCCGGAAGGAACCCCTGAATGAAGAAAGATCACTCCACGCTGGCCGCGCAGCCTGAGATTTCCGCCTTATCCTGGCGCGGGCTCGGATTGGCCGCCGCGGTGCTGGGCGTCATGCTGCTCTTGGTGTTCGGCGACCTGATGCTGGCCGGCGGCAATCTGGTGGTGTCCAAGGCCGGGTGCGACATCTATTCCGGCGCGCTGGCCGGGCGCGAATTTACGTTCAATCAGTTGCGGCAGGGGACGTTCCTGTTGTGGAACCCGGTTCTCCTGAGCGGATGCCCGAACTTCGGCGGGTTCCAGTCGTGGTTGGTGTATCCGCTGGCGTTCCCGCACCTGTTTCTGTCGACGGTCGCGGCGATCAATTGGATTTTCATTCTTCACACCTTCCTGGGCGGGATGTTCATGTATGTCTGGCTCGGCCGGCAGTCGCTGCACCGGTACGCCTGCCTGGCCGGGGCGCTGATGTTTGCCTTCTGCGGACCGCTTTATTTACGGCTCTATGCGGGGCATCCGACGGTGCATGCGACCATCGTGTGGATCCCGCTGGTGTTCCTGGCTATTGAGGGCCTCATCCTCAAGCCCTCTCTCGGCTGGTGGCTGCTTGGCACGACGGCCGTCAGCATGCAGTTGCTGGCCGGCTACCCGCAGGTGCTGTTCTATACGGCGATTGCCGCAGGCTTTTATACGCTGGCGCGGCTCCCGGAAGCGCCCAAATTGTGGAAGAGCATTCTCTTGCTTGGGCTGATGAACGTGTTGGTTCTGGGGCTGACCTGCGTGCAATGGGCCGCCGCAATGGCCATGGCGGAGGAGTGTGTGCGCAAGGGCGGCGTGCCGTACGACTTTGCCGCCATGTTCTCCCTGCCACCGGAGAATTGGCTGACCCTGATCCGGCCCGGCTTGCTCGGGGACATGGAGAAGCTTCCCTACTGGGGCCGCTGTTACCTGTGGGAGATGTGCCTTTATTTCGGGACGATTGGCCTTTTCTTCTCCGTCGTCGGGCTGTGGCACTCGCGCCGGCGTCATGTCCTGACCGTGGCGGGTATCGGCGTCATTTTGGCCGTGCTCGCGCTAGGCTGCCATTCGCCGCATTTCCGTTTCTTCTACGAGCACGTCCCCGGGTTCAACATGTTTCGGAGCAATTCGAAGTTCGTCATCCCCCTGGTAGTGTTCCTGATCTTCCTGAGTGCGCACGGGATGGACCTCCTGTTCCGGAAGGAGTACGGGAAAAAAGTTGTGACCGGTATGCTTCTCGGCGCAGTGGCGGCCTGCGCCGGGCTGGCGACGGCGAGCGGCCTGATCATGTTTTGCCCGCCCGCGGTGTTTGCCGAGTTCATGGCCATCCCGCTAAACTCCCGCGAGGTCTATCTCAATCCGAACGCCTTCTCTTCGCCGGAGGCGGTAACCCGCGCGGCCACATTCACCGCCAACGAACTGGGCCTGGCCATGCTCTTCCTGGGCGCTCTTACCGTGGCTCTCTACCTGTTCCGGCGCCGTCCGGAATGGCGACGGGTCCTGGCGCCGGCTGTCGTGGGGCTGCTGGCCGTGGAACTGCTGCTGTTCGCCTGGCGGGAGCATGTCTCATTTCCGCCAGAGATCGTTCGCATGCCGCAACTCCAGGAGATGCTGGAGAAAAATCTCGGCGACGGGCGCGTCTTCAGCCCTGACGGCTCCAATCTCGCCCTGGCCATGAACGGCGTCAACGACATGTGGGGCTACGGCTCCGACGCCGTTATCCGCCGGTATGCCGAATTCCTGGCCTTCACCCAAGGCGAAAATCCGGACGAAGTGACTGGGTACCAGCAGTTCCGAAAACTGCACCCCCGGTTTGACCTGCTGCGCTGCAAGTTCGTCTTGATTCCCCAGCCGGACGGTAGCCGGAAAATCATGGAAGCGTTCAATCCGCTGCCGCGCTTTCTGCTCCTGACCGACTGGCGTGCGGTGGAGAAGCGCGATGACGTGTTCGCGGAGATCAGCCGCCTCGAATTCGATCCGCGCCAGACGGTCCTGCTGGAACGCCCGCCCGCCCCGGACTGGGTGGCCGCCGCCGCCGCGCCGGCGCCACCGGAACTCGCCGATCCAAAATCCAAAATCCAAAATCCAAAATCCGCCCCCGGCACCGTCCGCCTGCTGCGCGAAACCACGAACTGGCAGGAAGTGGAGGTTACCCTGTCACAGCCCGCTATCCTGTTGCAGACAGATCTGTTTACGCCCAACTGGCACGTGTATGCCCTGCCGGGAAGCAGCCAGACGCATTACGAACTGATTCCCGCCGATTACATTCTGCGTTCCGTGCCGCTTTTGGCCGGCACCCACCGGCTGCGCATCGAGTACCGGCCCACGGCGTTCGTGACCGGGAAATGGGTTTCACTGGCGTCCCTGGCGTTGTTCGCCGGCATCGCCGCGGTCTGGCTCGCGGGCCGTTGGCGGCGCCGCGGCCGGACGCCGGCGGTGGGGATCACGGGCTAACCTGAAAATTTCACAACACACTCGAATTCATTGAACAGAAGAGCGCAAAGCTTACAAAGAGTTTAAACTTAAAAAACGTCGTGCGCTTTGCGAGCTTCTGTTCAAAAGAGGAATTTTATGGAAACCATCCGCATCGGTGTAGTCGGCGTGGGCGCCCTGGGCAAGATCCACGCCAAACTGTACCGGCAGATCCCCGGCGTCGAATTGGCCGGCGTTTTTGACCAGAATCCGGAGCACGCCCGCACCGTGGCGGCCGAGCTCGGCGGCGTGCCGGTGTTTGCCTCGGCGCTGGAATTGGCCGCAGCCGTGGACGGCCTGAGCGTCGCCGTCCCCACCGATCTGCACCATGTCGTGGTCATGCCGCTGCTGGCCGCGGACCGCCATGTGCTCGTGGAAAAACCGATCGCCCAGACCACGGGCCAAGCCCGGGCCATGGTCGCTGAGGCCGCCCGCCGCGGTCTGGTCCTGGCCGTCGGTCATGTCGAACGTTTTAATCCCGTGGTGGAATGCCTGGACAAGACCCCCGGCGACGCCCGCTTCATTGAAGCCTCGCGTCTCGCCACCTACCCGCCTTTCCGTCCGGGGCTACGCCCCCGCGGCACCGAGGTCAGCGTTGTCCTCGACCTCATGATCCACGATCTCGACATCATTCAGTATATGGTTCGTTCCCCGGTGCGGCAGGTCGATGCCGTCGGCGTCGCCATCCTCAGCGACAGCGAGGACATTGCCAATGCCCGCGTCCTCTTTGAGAACGGCTGCGTCGCCAACATTACCGCCAGCCGCGTCAGCCAGGAACGGCTGCGCAAGATTCGCGTGTTCAAGCCCCAGGCCTACCTGTCCCTGGATTACCAGACCCACACTGGCGAGACCGTTTATCTCGGTGCCGCCGGCTTGGTCCGCGAGCCGGTGTCGATCGAAAGCGCCAATGCCTTGGAACGGGAACTAACGGAGTTCGTCGAGTGTATCCGCACCGCCAAGACCACCGGCCAGGCGCCCCAGCCCAAGGTCAGCGGCGCCGACGGCCTGCAAGCCCTGGAACTGGCCGAACTCATCCTGGAAAAAATCCGCGAGACCGGCCAGCTCATCAAGGTTCCCGTCCCCAACGTCCACGCCGCCCTGGTTGCCGCCGGTTTGCTGCCGAAGTGAGAGGGGTTACGGGTTCGAGGAAGGCTTGAGGCCTGCGGAAAGGACCGGTTTCGCACACTTCGCGGGCTCTCGATAGCCCTCGAAAACGTCCTCCGACTCTCCCCCACAGACCACGGGCCAAGTTATAGTACTCAAGCTTTTCTTTCCCCTTTTCTCCCACAGACCACAGGCACCTCCCCATGAAACAGGTCAAGATCGGCATCATCGGATTCGGCACGGTCGGCGCCGGGGTTGCAGACTGCCTGCTGAAAAATGGCGCGCTCATCGCCGCCCGCACCGGCATTGAACCGGTCCTGGCCGGCATCGCGGACCTGGACGTGACCACCGACCGCGGCGTAAAACTGCCGCCCGGTCTGCTCACGGCCGACGTCGGCCGCATCCTGGACAATCCGGAGATCGACATCGTCGTTGAACTGGTCGGCGGCACCACCGTGGCCAAAGATTTCATCCTGCGCGCCTTCCGTGCCGGCAAGACCGTGGTCACCGCCAACAAGGCACTGCTGGCCAAGTGCGGCGCGGAAGTGTTCGCCGCAGCGGAAAAAAGCGGCGCCGACCTCGGCTATGAGGCCAGCGTCGGCGGCGGTATTCCCATCATCAAGGCCCTGCGCGAAGGACTGGCCGGCGACCGCATCCGCTCCCTGGTCGGCATCCTCAACGGCACCTGCAATTACATCCTGACGCGCATGGAAAACGAAAGCGCCTCGTTCGACGACATCCTCCAGGCCGCCCAGGCCGCCGGTTATGCCGAGGCCAATCCCGCGCTGGACATTGATGGCTTCGACACCGCGCACAAGGCCGCCATCCTCGCCTCGCTCGCCTTTGGCGAATGGTTCCGTCCCGAACAGATGGCCGTGGAAGGTATCCGCGGCCTGGCCCTGCAGGACATCCAGTACGCCGCCGCCCTCGGCTACCGTATCAAGCTCCTGGCGGTCATCAAGGAGGCGGAGGGCAAGGTTCAGCTCCGCGTCCACCCCGCCCTGATCCCGACCCGCTCGCTCCTGGGCCATGTCAGCGGCGTCTTCAACGCCATCTTCGTCCGCGGCGAGCCCGTGGGCGACACCCTGTACTACGGGCGCGGCGCCGGGCGCGACGCCACCGCCAGTGCCGTGGTCGCCGACATCATTGATGCCGGCCTGAACCTGGCCCACGGCTGCCGTGGCCGCCTCCCGGCGTTCCGGCCGCATACCGGCTGCGCGGGCGTCCTCCCCGCCAGCGAATGCCGCAGCCGCTATTACCTCCGCCTCCAGGTTTCGGACCGACCCGGCGTTCTGGCCCTCATCGCCGGCGTGTTCGGCGACTCCAACATCAGCATCGCCAGCGTCACCCAAAAAGAGGCCGACAGCGCCGTGGTGCCCCTGGTCATTCTCACCCACGAGGCGCGCGAGGCTGACATGCAGAAGGCTCTCGCCGATCTCCGCGGCCGCCCCGAAGTCGCGGAAAAACCGATCCTCCTCCGCATCGAAGACCTGCCCTGAGGGGGCGGGGGTTGCCGGTTGTGAGTTGTGGGTTGCGAGTTGCGGGTGCGTGGGGGGGAGGGGGGGGAGAGGGTTGTGGGTTGCGCTCCGGGGAAAACGCTGGAACCGACGACCCTCGATGGCTCTCGACGGCTGTCGAAGGATCTCGACAAGCCCCAGAAGCCGCCCTGCCGTCGGCCGCAAACCCGCCGCGCCGGTCAATGCCGGTCGGTGAGGTGCTTAATCTCGTTGATGAACTGGTCAATGTCCTTGAACCGGCGGTAGACCGAGGCGAAGCGGACGTAGGCGACCTCGTCCACTTTCTGCAACTCCGCCATGACATGCTCGCCCAGCACCTGGCTCGAAATTTCCCGGTCCTGCAACCCTTCCAGGCGGTCGGCCACGGAGCGGAGCATCTCTTCGACCTGTTCCTCGCTGACCGGCCGCTTCCAGCAGGCCTTGCGGATGCCGGCCTTGAGCTTTTCGGGGTTGAATTCCTCGCGGGTGCCGTCACGCTTGACGACCAGGAAATCAACGCGGGTAACGCTCTCGTAGGTGGTGAAGCGGTGCCCGCACTTTTCGCATTCGCGCCGGCGGCGGATGGAATCGCCCTCTTTCGACACCCGGGTGTCAACCACCTTGTCATCGAGGCAGGTGCATTTCGGGCAACGCATGGGAAAAAATCCGGTCTGTAAAAGGCGTGATACAAGATCGCAAGGATCGGCTTCATACCATAATCCCAAACCATTTTTCTTTTGGCGCGGCGCCAAAAGAAAACCGGGTCGGAGATCCTCGCTGAGCACACGCCGTCAAAGCGGCTCATCGGAGGGCGGTGTCGAAGTCACCGGCATCAGGGAGACCGGACACCACTTGCTTTTGCGGCGCGGCGGGCGATCACGCTTTTCTTCAGGCCGGCGAAGCGGGCGCAGACGCCCCAGTCGCCGCCGCCCTGGCTGACCTTGAGCAGGAGCGCGTTGGCGCCCTGCCGCAGCCGCACCGGCACCCGGTCGGCGTCCACGGCCAGCCCGCGCCGGAGCGCCAGCTGGTCGGTCACGGCCGCGCCGTTGAGCCAGAGGGCAAACCCGTCGTCGCTGCCGATGCGGAGTTCCGCATCTTGCGCCACGGGGGATTCGAGGATCGTCAGCAGATAGGCGCAGCAGTTCTCGATCGGCCCGAAAATCGTGATGAGCGCCTTGGACGGTATAATGGTGTCCAAGTCCTGCGCGCTCCAATCGGCGGGGAGTGTCGGCGACGCCGCGGTCAGGGCCGCCTCGCCGCCGAGAAAGTCGGTGCTGTCCGTGGCGGGCGTGGAGGGGAACGGCCCGCGCACGCTCCAGCTCCGGATGAAATCGCCGTCGTCCAGCAGTTCGCCGGGGATGTCCATGGCCACCAGTTTGACCGTGAACGGCCCGATTCCGGCCTTGACGATCGCCGCCCGCGCTCTTTCCAGGACGGGCGCGGTTTCCCGCGCCGCCTCATGCGCCGGCGTCAGGAATTCGCCGCCGGAACTACCCTGCAGCGCCACGGTGCGCCACAGCCGGTAATAAATCTGGTCTTTTTCCCGGGTGAAGTCCAGGACCCGGCCGGCCGCCGCCACCGGGCCGAACGACCAGAGCGCCTGGAGCGGGATCCCCGCCTCCAGCGCGGCCCGCGCCACGGCGTCCGTGCGGGTGCCGCCGGATTTGAAGCTGTATTGCGCCGAGGTCGCGCCGTGGCAGGTCAGGGTCAGGCGGTTGAACGTTTCCTGGAAAGGCAGGAACGGCAGGATCTTGCGCGCCGCCGGTTCCACGAAGAACGGCAGGTGCGGCAGCGTCAGACGGAATTCGTGGCCGTGTTCGGTCCGTTGCAGGCCGGAGACCGTCACCCCGTCGCTGCCGGCCGCCGTGCCTGCGGCCAGATCCAGATCCAGCGTTGCCTGGAAGGGCGGGACGCCGAGCGCTTGCAGGAGCCCGAAGGCCATGACCAGGTGGCCGGCAGGGTCGGGATGGATCGAGTCCGGGATCATGGTGAACGCCGGATCGGCCGCCCGCGCCTTGGCGTTCACGTCGGTCATAAGTTGATGGATATCGGTGACCGGCAATTTTTCGGCTGCCGCCAGTTCCAGCACGACCTCGGCCAGTTGCCGCAGCGTGGTCTCATTGTAGTTGACCGGTTTCAGGGCGGCGTTGCGGTCGGAGTCCACGATTCCCGGCGTCATCAGCACCACGCGCACCTTGGCCGTCCGCAGGCGTCGCACCAGGTCTTTCATGCCGGCGACATACGGCTCGATCACTTCCGGGATGGGCGGGCCGTAGCGGCCGTCGTTCATGCCGTAGCAGAGGGTGACCACGGTCGGGTTCAGCGAGAGTACGTCGCGCTCCAGCCGGCGCACGCCGCCCGGCGCGGTGTCTCCGCCCCAGCCGGCGTTGAAAAAGCTCAAATTCAACTGCGGATAGCGCGACGCCAGGTACGTCTCGACGTAATTCGTATACAACTGCTGCTCGGTGATCGAATCTCCGAGAAAAACGACCCGGTCGTTTTTCTTCAGTATCAACTTGCCTGCCGCCATAGTTGGGACTCCTCGTCGGGTTTTCACGCAGAAAGGCGGAATGTACTCCGCCGCCGCCCTGCTTCAATGAAGCCAGATTCGGCACGGACGGGCATGCGTGTCAATTCAAGAACCATTATACATTATAATCTAGATTGTTATGGGTATTTACTGCGGCGTTCCCGCCGCTTTGGAGTGCCGGCGGCTTGACGCCGCTTTTCCCGCCGGTGGAACCGGCCTTGGATTTGACGGGTTCGTCTTTTCCGTTCGGCGCGAAAACGAGACTAGCCGATCAGGAGATCGGCGTTCCCGGGGGGCGGCTCCGCCGCCGGCACTCCAAAGCGACGAAAACGCCGCGGTATGGGGGACCGTTCTTCCTTGCGCCCTGCAATTGTTTTTCTCAGCGGGCTTCGAGTTCGCACTCGTTCCAGGCGGCGGCGGGGAGATGGAGGCGTCCGTCCGGGCCGGCGGTGAGCGTCCGGGGGGCGGCGTCCTTGGCGTCCGGGCGGGTGACGGTCATGGTCCAGGTGCTCCGGCCAAGGTTCTTGAGCGTCACTTCCGCGCCTTCGGCCGGTTCTTTGCCGGCGTCGTCGGTATAGGTGCGGCTCAAGAGAAGCTTCTGTGATTGGACCAATGGCGTGTCGTCAAGCGTCACGGCGATCACCGTCGCAAACCCGGAATTTCCGGCCACGTCAAGAACGGAGAGGTTTCCCATCGGCTTGCCGTCAAGGTAACCGCTGAGTCCTTCCGTTTTCGGCGCGGCAAAGCTCAGTTGCTTTCTTTCCGAGTCCCGGACAATCTGGTTGGTGTCGGAAACGGCGGGATTGGGCGGAGAAGCCTTCATCCAGGGGGCGGCCTTCTGCTCCGGCGGGATGGGACCGTAGGCCTTGCGGAATTCATGGACGAACTGCCAGCCGGACCGGTAAGGAGACTGGCCTTTTTCCAGGGAGGCGTAGTCGCCGGAATAGTAGGAGTCGTCCACGAACAGGGTTTGCGGCTCACGGCTGGGGCTCACATACCGGTTTTTGAAGACGATGCCGGCGCTGCGCATGTGGTCGAGATAGACACCGTCCAGAGCGAGGCTCCCGCCGTAGGGTTCCCGGGGATTGTATTTCGCCGGGTCCCCCCAGCCGTCCGGGGCGAGTTCGCGGCCGCCGTGAACCCAGGCGAACCAGACGATGCCCGACCAGTCCTGGAAGGCGCCGTACGCGGCGATGGCCAGCGGCAGCATGGAGCGCACCGGTTTCCGCTCGGCGACCAGTTTGAGGTTTTCGGTCTGGTTGAGCTCGCCGACCAGGAACGGCTTGTCCACCAGGACGTTCTTGGTCACGTCCTCCAGGAAATTGGCATTTTTGACGGCCAGTGGATCGCTGTAACTGTGGTTTTCCGTGACGCCGTCAAGCTTGGCGCGGAAGCGCACATTGTCGTCGCCGCGGAACAGGTTGGTGAACAGCACGGGCGCCTCGCAGCCGGCGTCGCGGATCACGTTTTGCATGCGCCGGTCGTAGGTTTCATCCAGCGAATTGCAGAAATCCGCGAAGCATTTTTTCTGTTCCGGCGTTCCGGCTTTGTAGAGTTCAAACGGCGGCACGCCATGGGCCTGCGCATACTCCTTCAGCCTGGCATTGAGTTTTTTCGTCCAGTATTCCGGAAAAGTGTTGCCGCAGATGAGGGTGTAGGCGCTGCCGAACTCGTTGATGAGTTCGACGGTGAGGACCTGCGGGTCCCGGCCGTAGGCGAGGCCGGTGTACGGGTTGACGTGGGTCAGGAAATTTCTGGCAAACTCGGCGTTCAGCAGGAAGCAGCGTTCGTCAAAGACCGGGAGCATCTTGCGGGGATCGAACTGCTTTTTCCAATGCCAGTGGTTCAGCTCATCCATGGCGTTGGCCCAGTCCTCGTCATCCTGATCCGAGACATGCAGGATCGCCGCGTCGCCGGGCAGATAGGAGCGCGTCCCGTGAATGGAGATGGAAAGGTAGATGCCCTTTTCATGCAGTTTCGCGTTGAGATAATCGAAGCGATCCCAGGCCTTGGCATTGAACGTGCGCGAATCGCCGTCGTAGGTCAGGAGGGAGAAACAGTCGGCGGGGCACCAGTCCTTGCTCGCGCGGAGATTGTGGTGGGGCCTGGCCAGGTTGATGCCCAGCGCCGCAAGATGGTCCGCGGTCTTGTCGGCCAGATCGTAATCGGGATAGAAGGCCACGAGATTCATGCCCCAGAAATTCACCTGCCGTCCGTCGGGCCCGGCGAAATTTTTGCCTTGCGGGCGCAGGGCCGGGAGGGGTTTCACCCGGGCCAGGGCCGCCGTGATGCGGGCCGGGTCCGGCGCGAAGGTCTGCGGCTTGGCGGGCGGCGGTTTCACCCGGGGCGGCGGCTTGGCCTCGGGATTGTAGGCGACGTTCCGCGGATCCGTGGCGGGGACGCGGGTGATGGTCAGCTCAAGCGTCGCTTCGGTGATGGCGCCTTTGTCGGGGCCGAAGGCAAACTGCAGGGCGCAGCTTTCCGTGCCGTATTGGCGGACATCCTGAAAATAGGGCCTGAGATTTCCTTCCAGGACCAGCGTTCCGCCCTGCTTCAGCGGGATGCGCACGGAGGGCAGGGGCTCCACGCCCTTTTTCATGATGTAGAGGTGTTCGCCCTTGAACCACCACGGCACCTCGCAGGGTTCCAGGTCAAAAAGAATTTTCTGCCCCCGGTAGTCCGCGGCCGGCAGGGTCAGGGAAAGAGCCAGCACCCGGGTTTCCTTGGTGGGCAGCCCTTTCAGCCGCGCCTTGTAGCTCACGGTATCCGCCGCGACGGACGTGACCGTCTGGGTGAACTCGTAGTCTCCGGCCCCGGTCTTGAAAATACCTTTGGTCTCATACCCCTCGGCGGTGATTTTGGGATAGCCTTTTTCGACCGCCAGTTCGCGGGTGTAGGCCGTGGCCCAGCCCGCATCCTTGTGCAGGACCATGAACGGGATGCCGCCGAGGCTGAACAGGCTGTTTTTCTCCAGCGTGACGTCGGCGAAGAGCGGCCGGGATGTTGCCGGTGCTGTTGCCGCAGCCGGCGCCGGGGCGTCCGGCACGGTCCGGGCCGTGCCGCATCCCTCCAACGCAAGTGCCCCGGCCGCAATCATCAAGAGTTCTCCGAGTTTCATACTGATTCCTTGAAGTCCGAGGCTGGGAAACCCGTTATTAATTAGCAAGCAACGAGTTGAACAGCCCCCACTGAAGTGGGAACTCCCAACGTGGGCCGGGCCGTCCGAGTTTGGAGTTCCGCCTTCAGGCGGTGCCGGATTCACGCGCTGCCGCTTCTTCATGTTCCGCCAACGGATTCGGAAAGAGTCGCGAGCGCGCCTTTGTGGTGAAGTTTTTGTTTTACAGGGTACTACGTCCGGGCGAGCAGCTGTTCCACGGAAACCAGCGCCAGGTCGATCGTGCCGCGGACGTTGGTGGTGTAGCAGATATAGCGGTCCCGGCAGCAGAACTGCGGGTGGGGATGGATGTGATATTGCGCCCGGTCGTAGCCGGGGATCCGCGCGGACAGGGAGGAGCCGGCTCCGGCCGCAGGATGGACGGGGAAGCGGGTGACGATGTCCACCTCGCGCCCGGTGTTGATGTTGAAGAACGCCACCCGCCATTCGTCACGCGCGGGGCAGATGTCGCCCACGAGGAGGCGCCCCTTGCGGTCGCAGTGGGAATGGGTGTGGCCGCCGGGCCAGGCATTGGCGCGCTTCCCGGTGTGGATGTTGACCTTTTCGGTGCCGCGGCGGTAATCGATGTACCAGACGTGCTCGCCATCCGCGTCCCACCATTCGTGGCCGCGGTGGTCGGACGACAGAGGGAAATCGGGCAGGAGCGGCCGGGCTTTTTCGCCGCGCCGGATCAGCCAGAGCCGGTCTTCGCTGCCGCCGTAGTTGCCGGTGGCGGCGTTGCGCCAGCCGTCCTGGGCGGTCAGGAGCAGGTCGGGGTCGGTGGGGCTGAACTGGGTGTGGTTGTAGCAACGGTCGAAGGTCTGCCAGATCCGGGCGGGGCCGGAGCCGTCCACGGGGATGTCGCCGATATACCAGTCCGGGCTGAATTCCGCGTCGATGGCGAAAGATTTGCCGTCGCAGGAGCGGGTCAGGTGCGTGGCGATGCGGCGCGGGCGGCGCTGGTTGGCCAGTTCCGCCGGGAACGCGCCGACGAGTGTCGCCTGGTCGCCCGCGAGCGGGCCGCGTTTCCAAATCTCCAGCCCCGTGGTCCAGTAGGCCTCCCCCGTGGCCGTGTCCACGAACGGCGAGGCGTCCATGAACAGGGTTTCCGGGTAGTGCCGCACTTCGCCGGCGGCAAAATCCACCACGGCGAGCTGCCCGCCGGACGGACCGCCCTGGCCGCCCGGCGGAAAAAAGACGTACAGCCACATGAAGCGGCCGTCCGCGGTAAAGCTGGGATTGACGAAATAGAACCCCGACTGCACCGGCGCCACCCGCCGGGAAAGCAGCAGGCTTTCCACGCCGCTGACCGGGTCCCGCCAGGGGGTGAACAGAGAGGATGCTTCCGGGGAAACGGGCGCCGTCATGTCGGCTTCCTTGAACAGGTTGTGCGGTGAATGAACTTCGCCCGGCGGGCGCCGGGACGGGGCTATTTGCCGTCCACGTAGTCGGTGAACCACTGCCTGACGACTCCGGAGGCGGGGGAGCCGTCGAGCGTGGGCACGTTGGTGAGCCCCTGCACATGGGTGTCGAGGTAGAGGGCGTTGAAATGCCCCGCGCCGTGATAGGGACGCCCCGGCCGGATGCTGCGGGGATTGTCGATTTCCACGCCTTTCGCTCCGTCCTGGTTGCCGTACAGGGGGCCGTAGTAATAATTGCTGATCCGCTGGAAGGCATCGCTTCCCCAATCGGCCGGAGAACTGTTGATTTCGGCATGGACGTACTGGTCGGAAGCGGCCACGACGGCCTTGGGCGCGGACGGGCACTGGAAGAGATCCCCGGTGGCCAGGTATCCGTGCTGCAACATCAGGCCGCTGCCGATGAAGGTGCCGGACCGGCGCAGCATGCTGGCGCCGCCGGCGGCGTCCTGAGCCCAGGTTTTGCCGTCCCAGTCGTTCATGTAGACGTTGTAGCCCACGCCGATCTGCCGGAGATTGCTCATGCACTTGGCGCGTTTGGCGTTTTCCTTGGCGTGCTGGAGGGCGGGCAGCAGCATGCTGGCCAGAATGGCGATGATCGTGATCACCACCAGCAGCTCGATGAGAGTGAATTTGGACTTGGCGTTCAGCATCCAAGTTTTCCGCTGCGGGGCCCCGTAGATAGTATAGAACGGGTTCTGCTTCAGTTCCATCGGGAGAGATCCGCTTCCTGGCGTGCGCGGTTCGTCTTGAACTTTCGGAAGGACACGCCGGGCCGGTGCCCGGCGGTCCCTGGTTTTGCTCTGCCGACTTACCGTTCCACTGTCACACCGCCACACGGTCCCGCCGTCTCCCGCCGGCGGCGCAGGAGGGCCAGGCCGCCGAGGGCGAGCAGGGAGAGTGCGGCAGGCTCGGGCACCACCACGGCGAACTCGCTGTTGTGGTCCACCACGGCCCACGCCGTGTTGCTGACGGTGTCCCGGCCCCAGTTGCCCAAGGCCAGGTTGTTGTCGTAGGCGCCCAGGATCGGAGAGCCTTCGGCGCCGCCAAAGCTGCCGCCGTAAATGGCGTTCACCCACTGGCTGCCGTTCCAGTATTTGAGCGTGGCGTTGGCGTCGTTGTAGGCGTCGTCGGCATAGCTCATCTGCAGGACGAACAGGTTGCCCGCGCCCGTGCCGGCCAGGTCGAGGACGTCCGTGACCACATGAGTGTCGCTATGAGCGTTGTTGGTCCAGGACGAGGTCACGGCGCCGGAGGCCGTGCCCGAAAGGAGGCTGGCGGTGGTGGCGCCGATGGCGGTGCCCACGGCTTCGCGCTGCCAGCCGTGGAGGTTGCTGCCGGCGGCGAAGTTCGAGGTCAGCGCGCCGGCGGTTTTCTGCAGCAGCACCGAGCTGTTCGTGCCGGTGATGGTGATGACATTGCCGACGTTGAAGTCGCGCAGGTCGAGCACGCCGCCGCCGACCGTGATGCCGCCGCCGCCGAAGGCGTTGGCGCTGCCGGCCTTGAGCGTGCCGGCGCTGACCAGGGTGCCGCCGGTATAGCCGTTGGAGGCGGTCAGGGCCAGGGTGCCGAGTCCGGCCTTGGTCAGCGCGCCGACCGTGGCGCCGTTGTCGTTGATGGCGGGGTCGATGCGGAAATCCACGGCGGCGTCGCCGTCGTGGATGGTGAAGGTGCGGGTGCCGTTGAGCTCAATCGTGCCCTTGACCGGGTTGGCCGGGTTCACCGTGTCCGTGCTGATGTAGGCGGCGTTGGCGTTGCCGGCGTAGCCGGTGAACGTCACATCCCCTTGGAGAACCAGCTTGTTGGTGGCTTTGTTGGCAAGACTGTTGCCCACCATGATCGGGGCATAGGACCCGGTCGCCTGGTTGGTGATCGCGAGCCCGCCGGCGCCGACGGTTAAGATGCGCGACGAACTGCTGGTTCCATAAGCCGTACCGGTACGGTTGATCCTGCCGCTGTTGGAGATGGACAGACTGTTCATGGTCCACTGCGTGCCGCCATTGACGTTGAGTACGCCGCCGGTCACCGTCGTGGTCTGGGTGGTGATCAGGCCGCTGGTGGTTCCGCCCACCCCCGTGCCGCCGTCCGTGTAGACCGCGCCGCCCGCCATGGTCAGGGAGTTGAAGGTTTCGGCGCCGATGCCGGTGGTGCCCAGGACGGAATCATACAAGTTCAAGGTGCCCGCCAGCATGGTGACATTCGCCGTGCTGGTGAGTTGGTTGCTGGCCCGCCAGGTTACCTGGCCGGTGGTCACTTTGATGTCGCCGGACAAGGCCGGCTGCCCGGGGGTCTTGTTGAGATAAAGCCGGGCGTTGCTGTTGTTGAGTGTCACCAGCCCGTTGTAGGAGTTGGCGGTGGTGCCGGCCAACTCCAAGGTGTAACGGGTCAGAGACAGGGCGCTGGTGCCGCTGAGGACCCCGCGGAGGGAAAGGACATTGTTGATATACCAGCTCTGTGTGGTTGCCACATTGATGTTGGCGTAAATGGTGTTGGTGTAGGAACTGCCGGTGCTCGGAGACTGCTGGGTGATACCAGAAGCGCCGAGGGAGAGCGTGACGCCGGATCCGCTCAAAAACACTGGCATGGTTGTCGCCGGGTTGTAGATATACAGTCCGGCGACGCTGCGGTCCTGGGTGAGCGACGGCTGGACCATCCCCGTCGCCCCGGTGAAGGTCACCACGTTGCTGGTCAGGTCGCTGGTGGGGGTGACGTTGCCAACCCAGTTGCCGCCGGTCTCGAAATTCGTGCCGGTTGCGGCCCACGCGATGGTGGTCGGGGCGGACCATGCCGGCGTGGCGGCGGCCAGCGCCAGAACTAGCGCCAAGATCAGTCGCCGGGGCTTGAGAGTCCTGAGGGTTTGCATGTTCTTCTCCTGCTTTCGTGCTTGCCTTGCGTTTGGATTTATGGGTGTCGGGGTAAAGCGGATTCCGGTTCCGTTCCGGCCGCCGGCGCGGAGCGGGTCAGGGATTCAGGGGCGCCGGCCCGCAGGTGTCGCCGGGCTCGAATTTCAACGGGAGAACGCCTGCCGGCAGTTTTTGCGCCGGTGCGGCGATCTTGCGCGTCAGCAGTTCCACGGCCCGGCGTCCGGCCTCCACCACCGGCAGCCCCATTTGCGCCACCGCCCACCCCAGAAAGCTCTCTCCCTGCCGGCCGCCATCGCCGCCGTGCCAGGGGGCAAAGGTCAGGATGGAAAGATCGCGGGGCACCTTCAGGCCGGCTTGGGTCGCCGCCAGGAGGGCGCGGGCGCCGTTGTCGTAGCAGACCAGGGCGGTGGGCCGCCGCGGCCCGCGCAACAGGGCCACCGTGGCGTCCAACCGGGCCTGCGCCTCCACGCCCGCAAATTTTTCGCGCGGGGTGGGGGGCAGCCCGGCTTCGCGCATGGCGCGGGCATAGCCTTCATACCGGTCGGCGTGGCTGTAGTGGGCCCAGTCCCAGTAGTCCCGGCTGACAAAATCCAGATACGCGATGCGGCGGTGCCCCAGCTCCGCCATGTGGCGTGTGCCGGTCTCGGCGCCGCCCAGGTCGTCGTAGTAGATGCAGTCGTTTTCCTGCTTGCGGTTGATCCAAATTGAGGGAATGCGGTACTTGCCGATGAGCTGGATCATGGCGGCGGGAACGCGGTCGGTGTAGTTGATCAACAGCCCGTCGCAGGACCACTCCCGGAGAATGGCCGGCATCACCCGGCCGCTCGTGAGCTGTTCGTCGGAGAGCTTGGAGACGACCAGCCGCATGGACTGCTCGTGCAGGGCGTCATGGATGCCGTTGAACAGGTCGTTCGGCAGGTAACTCCGCCCCTGGTCCGTGCTCAGCAGCAGCGCCACACAGTTGAAGCGCCCCCGCCGCATGGCCCGGGCCGAGCCGTTGGGCAGATACCCCAGCTTCAACGCAATTCGCCGGATCTCGTCGGCCCGGCGGATGGCGCTGGGCCACGTTTCCTTGTTCTCGCCGCGCAACACCCGCAGAACCGTGTTCGGGGAGATCCCCGCTTCGGCGGCGATTTGTTCCAGCTTTCCGTCCCGGGCCATGATCCTCTCCGTTTTCTGGTGTCGTCACCATTTTGGAATCGTCACCAAATATTGTATCATACTTCTGTCGTGATGTCAAGTGCGGCGGAGTTTTTCCCGGCGGTTCACGACCGCGGGAGGGTTTCGCCGCAGAGTTCTGGAATCACACCGGTTCGGTCCTGCCGCTTTTCATGGAACGCTTCATGGCGGCCAGGATCCGGATGCCGTGGACGATGGCTTCCACGGGGGTCGGGTCTTCCGGGGGCTCGCCGTTGAGGCTCCGGTAGAAGGCCTGCCACTGGTACGCCCGGCTCATCTCCTGTTCCGGCAGCAGGACGGTTTCCGCCGGCCGGCCGTCGGCCTGGTCCGCCGGGACCACGCAAAGCACAATTTTCCCCGCGGCGCCGGGAATGGCCGCCGGCCCCCGGTGCACGGTGCCGTTCTCGTAGTGGATGGTGAGGCAGCTCTCGTCCCGGGGCGGCTGGAGACACCAGCCGTCCAGGGTGGTGGCGATGGCGCCGTTCCTGAAGCGGATGGTGAGCTGGGCAAGGTCCGGGGTGGGGCGGCCGGTGAAGATCCGGGACTGCATGGTCTGGACCGATTCCGGTTCGCCGAAGATCCGGACCATGTCGTTGATGCCGTAAATCCCGAGCCGGAAAACCGGCGCCACGGGACAAAGCTCGGGGTCGTCGTACCAGGAGCCGTCGGCCTGTTCCACCCGTTTGTACCAGGCTTCGTGGCGGCCGGCGATGGCGCGGCCGAGCCGGTATTTTTCCTGCCACGCTTTGATCTGCCGGAAGTCCCCGGAAAGGCCGGGCGCGGGAGAGTTGAGGTGCACGGTCCGGCCCAAACGTGCGGCCTCCCGCAGGACGGCCTCCGCCTTTTCCGCGTCAAGCTCGAAGGGCTTGGTTGTGATCACATCCTTCCCGGCGCGGATGATCTTCCGGACCTGTTCCGCCCGGTCGACCGGGCCGGTGAAAAGGCCGATCGCGGCGATCTCCCGTTCCCGCAGCAGGACGTCAAGGTCGGGCACCCCCCGTACGCCCAGGCTCGCGGCGGCGGTGGCCAGGCGCGCCGGGTCGCGGTCGCAGACGGCGGTGAGCTCAAAGTATTCCGCTCCCGGCCCCCGGAGAAGATGGTGCTCCGCCATGTACTGGCCGAAGCCCAGGCCGACCACCGCGATTTTCTTCCTGTCCATGCCGTTTTCCTGAAGTTTCCCGCGCGGCCCCGGGCGCATCGCGGCCGGAAAAAGCTTGGTGATGTCATTAATTTAGAATCGTCACCAAATATTGTATCATTCCCTCGGGCTCTGTCAATCGGAGAGGAGGAATACGGGTGCAAAAAAAGCCCGGCCGCAATCGGCCGGGCTTTGGATGTTGCATTCACCAACTGATTTCCGCCGTTGCGGCGGAAATCAGCCGCCGAGGGCTTTGCGGATGGCGGGGAGCTGGCCGGCGGAGCCGAGCTTGACGTTCTTGGCGGCGATGAACTTGGCGTATTCGGTCATGAACACCGTGCCCGGGTCGCGCAGGTCGAACTTCTCGGGCTTGTTCATGAAGAACTCGCGGTGGACGCGGCACCAGACCAGGCGGCCGTCGGTGTCGATGTTGATCTTGGTGACGCCGAGTTCGGCGGCTTTCTTGAACTGGTTGTCATCGACGCCCTTGGCGCCCTTGAGGTTGCCGCCGGCGGCGTTGATGCGGGCGACTTCGTCCTGGGGCACGGAACTGGAGCCGTGCATGACGAGCGGGAAGCCGGGCAGGCGCTTCTGGATTTCGACGAGCACGTCGAAGTGCAGCCCCTGGGTGCCAGCGAACTTGAAGGCGCCATGGCTGGTGCCGATGGCGCAGGCGAGGGCGTCGCAGCCGGAGCGGGTGACGAATTCCTTGGCCTGTTCCGGGTTGGTCAGCTTGGCGTCGGCTTCGCTGACGGAGACGTGTTCTTCCACGCCGCCGAGCTGGCCGAGTTCGGCTTCGACGGCGATGCCCTTGGCGTGGGCGGCGTCGGCGACGCGTTTGGTGATCTCGATGTTCTTGTCGAAGGACTCATGGCTGGCGTCGATCATGACCGAGCTGTAGAAGCCGCTGGCGATGCAGTCGAAGCAGGACTGTTCGTCGCCATGATCCAGGTGGACGGCGAAGACCGCCTCGGGGAAGATTTTTTCGGCGGCGCGGATGGTGGCCTCAAGCATGAGCTTGTGGGTGTAGGAGCGGGCGCCCTTGGAGATCTGGATGATGAATGGCGCCTGGCTGTCGATGCAGCCGCGGAATAGCCCCATGCACTGTTCCATGTTGTTGATGTTGTAGGCGCCGACGGCGTACTTGCC
>CAITSE010000131.1 GCA_903894975.1 uncultured Lentisphaerota bacterium | reverse complement strand
GCGGCTGGACGCAGCTTTCCCCGGCGGCGGAGCCGCCTCTCCCGCGCATGGTCCAACTCCCGCACCTAGGCAGACGCGGAGAAATCAGACGAAAGGCCGGTTCCACCGGCGGGAAAAAGCGGCGTCAAGCCGCCGGCACTCCAAAGCGGCGAGGACGCCGCAGTAAATACCCATAACACTTTCAATTTTAATGTATAATGTTTCTTAAGTCTACGCTCATACCTGCACGGGCTGCGGCCGGGGCGGCTCGGAATCGGCGGGCTGGAAACCCGCCGGCCTGTTTGGCCGGGTGGGACACCCGCCCCCCGGGTCAGTGGGCAAGAGGCCCACTTTCCCACATGGGGGGGCAGGATGCCCCCCCTCACATTGTCTATTTTTTCCGGGGCCGGCCGCGGGGTTTTTTGCCGGCGGCGGGGGCGACCTTGGCAGGCGCCGGGGGGGGCGCGGCCTTCGGTTTGCGGCCGGCCGGGACGCGGGCGCGGGCGGGCTTGGCCTCTTCGCCGAGCAGAAATTCAGGCTGGGCGGAACGGCCTTCGACGGCGAACATCTTTTTCAGGTACTGGCCGGTGTAGGAGGCGGCGCAATCGGCCACGGCCTCGGGCGTGCCGGTGGCGATGACCCGGCCGCCGGCATCGCCGCCCTCGGGCCCGAGGTCGATGACATGGTCGGCGACCTTGATGACGTCGAGGTTGTGCTCGATGACGAGGATGGTGTTGCCCTGGTCGCGGAGCGACTGGAGCACGGCCATGAGATGCTCGATGTCGGCCAGGTGCAGGCCGGTGGTGGGCTCGTCCAGGATGTAGAGGGTGTGGCCGGTGGGACGGCGCGCGAGCTCAGTCGCGAGCTTGACGCGCTGGGCCTCGCCGCCGGAAAGGGTGGTGGCGGACTGGCCGAGGTGAATGTAGCCGAGCCCAACCTCGCGGAGGGTCTCGATCTTGCGGCGCAGCGCGGGGACGTGCTGGAACAGGTCGCAGGCGTCGTCCACCGTCATGTCCAGCACATCGGCGATGCTGCGGCCCTTGTACTTGACGGCCAGGGTCTCGCGGTTGTAGCGCTGGCTCTTGCAGACTTCGCAGGGGACATAGACGTCCGGCAGGAACTGCATCTCGATCTTCTTGATGCCGTCGCCCTTGCACTCCTCGCAGCGGCCGCCCTTGACGTTGAAGGAGAAGCGGCCGGGCTTGTAGCCGCGGGCCCGGGCGTCGGCGGTCATGGCGTAGAGGTCGCGGATGAGGTTGAAGGCGCCGGTGTAGGTGGCAGGGTTCGAACGCGGCGTGCGGCCGATGGGGCTCTGGTCGATGACAATGAGCTTGTCCACGGCGGCCATGCCGTCCACGCCGTCGCTGGCGCCGGGGGCGTCGTGCTGGAGTTCGAGATGCTCCAGGAGATGGTTGGAGAGGATCGAGTGCACCAGGGTGCTCTTGCCGGAGCCGGAGACGCCGGTGATGCAGCAGAAAGTGCCGAGCGGGATCCGGACAGTGACGTTCTTGAGGTTGTGCTCCCGCGCGCCGCAGATGGTCAGGCATTCGCCGTTCCCGGGCAGGCGCTGGGCGGGAATCGGAATGCGCCTGGTTCCGGCCAGATATTGGCCGGTGAGCGAGTTTTTGGCCTTGGCGATTTCCGCGGGGGTGCCGACGGCGACGACTTCGCCGCCGAGCCGGCCGGCGCCGGGGCCGAGGTCCACGACATAGTCCGCCTCCTGGATCGTCTCCAGGTCGTGCTCGACGACGACCACGGTGTTGCCGGTGTCGCGCAGGGCCTTGAGCGTGGCGAGCAGCTTGGCGTTGTCGCGCTGGTGCAGGCCGATGCTGGGTTCGTCCAGGATGTAGAGCACGCCGACCAGGCCACTGCCGACCTGGGTGGCCAGGCGGATGCGCTGCGCCTCGCCGCCAGAGAGCGAGCCGCTCGCCCGGGCCAGAGTCAGGTACCCGAGCCCGACCGCCAGGAGGAAACCCAGGCGCGAACGCACTTCCTTGAGGATCGCGCCGGCGATGGCGCGCTCCTGAACCGTCAGGTCCAGCGTTTCGGTGAAGCGCACCGCCGCCTCGATGCTGAGGCTGCAATAGTCCCAGATCGACTTGCCGTTCAAGGTCACCGCCAGGGACTCGGGCTTCAGCCGCGCGGTCTTGCAGGCGGGGCACGGTTCGAAGCTCATGTGCGCCTGAAGCCGGTCGCGCAGTTCCTGGCTGTCGGTCTCGCGGTGGCGCCGGATCAGATTCGGGATGATTCCCTCGAACGGCTTGCGCCACTCGTGGGATTTCCCGCGCATCCAGTAGTCGAATTGGATGATCTCCTCGCCGCTGCCGTACAGCAGGATCTGGCGGATGCGCTCCGGCAGTTCCCGCCACGGCACGGTCAGGCTGAACCCGTAGTGCTCCGCCAGACTGCGCAAATAATGATTGTACAGAATAATGACCCGCCGCGGGCCGCGTCGCCACAGCGGGATCGCGCCGGTCCGAATCGTCAGCGACGGATCCGGCACCACGGCCTCCGGCGTGAAAATCATCCGCGCGCCGAGCCCGTTGCAGGTCGGGCAGGCACCATACGGACTGTTGAACGAGAAATTGCGCGGCTGCAGTTCGCCGTAGCTGACGCCGCAGTCGGCGCAGGCCAGGTGCTCGCTGACCGTCTCCTCGGTCCAGCCGTCCTTGGCCTTGGCGTCCTCGACCAGCGTCACCAGCACGCCTTCACCCATGCGCAGCGCCAGTTCCACTGAATCGGTCAGGCGCGACTTCGAGGTGGCTTCGCCGGTGACCAGGCGGTCGACCACGGCCTCCAGGGTGTGGCGCAGATTCTTCTCCAGCTTGATCTCGTCATCGAGCGAGACCAGCCGGCCGTCGACCCGGGCGCGGACAAAGCCGTCCCGCCGCATTTTTTCCAGGATCTCCCGGTGCTCACCCTTTTTGCCCACGCAGTACGGGGCAAGGAGCAGCAGTTTGCGGCCGGCGGCTAGCGCGACAAGCCGGTCGGTGATCGCCTGGGCGCTCTGCCGGGCGATGGGCCGGCCGCATTTCGGGCAGTGCGGCTTGCCGACGTGTGCATAGAGAAGCCGCAAGTAGTCGTATATCTCCGTGGTCGTCGCCACAATGGAGCGCGGGTTATGTCCGGCCGAACGCTGCTCGATGGCGATGGCCGGGGACAGCCCCTCGATATGATCCACATCCGGCTTCTGCAGGCGGTCCAGGAACTGCCGCGCGTAGGCGGAGAGACTTTCGACGTACCGGCGCTGCCCTTCCGCGTACAGGGTGTCAAAAGCCAGCGACGACTTGCCCGAGCCGCTCAGCCCCGTGATCACCACCAACCGGTCCCGGGGAATGTCGAGACTGATCCCTTTGAGGTTATGCTGGCGCGCGCCAAGGATACGAATCACGTTCTGCATCAGACAGCTATTTCTCTTCGTGGAAAAATCATGGGGAGGGATGGCGTAGGAGAGAATTACCATAGCGCGGAATCGGCGAAATGAAGTCTCCTCGATCCATGAGACGGGGTATCCAACAACCAAATTCAAAATGCACGAGTGCATTAAGCGACCCAGAGAGTCTGGGTATTGCCGCCGCGAAGGATCAACTGTCCCCTAGGGCGCGGCGGAGCGGCCGCCAGGATTTTATGCATTCATTTGATACATTGGCGCCAGCACCATTCCATAATTATAACGATTCATGATTACCGCCCTAAACGATAATGTTTTCATTAATTAATTTTGCTCGATTAGATTGATTATGCCGCAGCGTTGATTATACTCCTATTCATATCATGTTGTGCGACGACAAATCCGGCAACCGCCCGACCCGCCGCACCGCTAACCCAGGAGAATCCCATGCCGCGTGGAGGACAGCTCAGCCCTTCCCAGAAGAAGGCCATGCAAGACGCCCGCAAGGAAAGCAAAAAAGACAAGGAATCCGCGGAAAAAGCGCTGATGGAAAATCCGCAGTTCCAGAACCCGAAGTTCTGGGCCAAGATTGATCCGCTCCTTTTCCAAGCTGTTGACAGCGCCCTTGACAAAGCCAACCGGCATTTCAAGAAGTCGGCCATCAAACAACTCAAAAAACAACTTGCCGAACTTGAATCGGATAAGTAACTTCCGTCCCCTTTGACGGATTCGAAGCCGGCGATCATCCATCGCCGGCTTTGTTTTCGGCTTGCCATCCTGAAACCGGGAGAGTCCGGCAGTCTTTTCTCCGACCGGAGCAAACCGGTGGATTTTTCGGCAAAAGACGATATATATCTATGATCCAGCACGGCATGTCATCCGGCGCGTGATCTCCGGACCCTGGAACCCAATCTGCCAAGGAAATCGCCATGGACGGATGTTCGACCGGTCTGCTCTTCCTGACGAACCGCATCCTCCCGCTGACGGCCCTCCTTCTGGCGGCTGTTATTTTCACCACACCCGGCTCCGGCCGCGCCGCCGAACCCTCCCTTTTCCACTGGCAGAAATCGGTCGAAGCCGGGATCGACAGAGCCGTCAAAATCCCCACGGCCGTCATTCTGGATGCCGAGGTCTATGAAAGCTCCCGCGCGGACCTGGCCGACCTCCGCCTCGTGGATCAGGACGGCGTCGAACAGCCCGCGGTCATCGAAACCGCGCACATCCTGCGCCCCGGCACCATCCGCACCGCACAACTCGCCTCTCAACGCGAATCCCGTGAGGAACCCGGCAACCTCCTGGTCTACCGTTTCGAACTGATCGGCCAAGACCCCGCCGCGGACGGCATCTCTCTGATCACGCCCCTGCATGATTTTTACCGTACCGTCACCGTGAACGGAAGTCCTGACGGAAAAATCTGGACACGTCTGAGCGAAAACTCCCTGATCTTCGATAGCCGCCGTTATCCGAATTTTTCCCTTACAGAAATCCCACTCCCCCGCGGCAACGGGTGCCGCCAGTTCGAAATCCGCATCGCCATTCCCGACGACCGACTCGCCGCCACCCTCGCCGATTTCGTTCGCAGCGAAGCCCCCCCCGGCGCCGACGCCGCCGGAATCGACCGCGCCACCAGCCGAATCCGGCCGTTCCGCATTGACCGAATCGAGTTCTGGCAGGAAACCGCCACCGCCGCCACCCCAGTCGTCAAAACCGCCATCTCCCCCCCAGAATCCTGGGGGGCAACCCAGGACGCCATGCTCCACGCCACCGTCGTGGAATTCACCACGCGCGGCGAACCGTTAACCGCCGTTACACTCCTCACTCCGGCCCGCAATTTCATCCGACTCGCCCGGCTCGACACCTGGACGGATATCGGCAAAAACTCGGGCGCCTGGACGGAAGCCGCCTGCGGCACACTCTCCAACCTGCAAACCGCCAACGCCGACGTCGGCTGCCAAACCCTCCGCCTTCCCGGCCCCGTCGCCGCCCGCCGCTGGCGCCTGATCATCGAAAACCTCGACAGTGCGCCCATCCCCGTCTCCGGACTGGCGCCGGAAAACCCGCTCCGGCAACTGATTTTCCTGGCGGACGCCGGCCGCCAGTACCGCCTTCTCTTCGGTGCTCCCAGCCTGAATACGCCGACGCAAGATGACGCCCTGGCCGCCAGCCTGACCCGATTCCGCCAGACGACCGGGTTCCGCCTGTGCACCGCCAATGTCGGAACCCGCCAGTACAATCCCGAATTCGGCGGGCAGAACCGCAAAATCACCGCAACACCCAATACCTTCAACCGCAAGCTGGCACTCACCGCGGGCGTGGGGCTCCTATTCCTGATTCTAGCCTGGGGCCTGTTCAAATCCGCCGGCGGTCAAGATCTTCCCCGCAACCGCACCTGAGCAAGACTGGCCCGGTTCAATTCAAACAAGGGACGAATGGCCCGGAACAGGCAGGGCCGCCATTCGTTACTTCGCGTCTGCTTTCTTCACCTCGTCCTTGGCGGGTTCGCCCGGCTTCGCGCTATCCTTCTTGATGCCGGGTTCCCGGGGCGCGGGTGGATTGAGGACAAAGTCGACCCGGGCTTTGATCGATTCATCGCGCTTGGCGGTCATTTCATCAAGCAATTTCTTCTTGGCCGCCATTTCTTCTAACGCCTTCTTCGTCGTCTCAATCCGTTTGTCGTAAATCTGCGTCACTTGATTCTGGATCTCGTCCTTAATCTTGGCCTTTTCCTCGTCAGTGACGGCGGCGCGGTACTGTTTGCCCAGTTCCGTAAGCTTGCGTTCGGCTTCCATCATGGGATTGGACGGCCGCGGCGGACGACTGAGTCCCGCAGGGGCCGGTTTCACCTCCGTCGCCGGAGCAGGGGCGGAAGCCGTCGCCGGAGCTTGATCGGCCGCACGGACACAGGCCATCCCGGCCATCAGACCGGTTGCCACGATAATCGTCATCAGCTTGATCATGGTCATTTCTCCTGACGAATTTTGCCCGGCAACACCACCGGAAGTCCTATCCTGTCAGACCGTGCGAAAGTGCGCCGGTTCCCAGTGCTGGTCGTTTTTTTACGGAAACACCCCGACCGCCACCACCGCACGCGCAGGCCGCGGCACTATATTTTGCCTACTTATGCACGATCTCGCCAAAATCCGCAACATCGGCATCATCGCCCACATCGACGCCGGCAAGACGTCAACCAGCGAGGGGATGCTCTACTACACCGGCCGCACCCACCGCATCGGCAGCATCGACGATGGCACCACCGTCCTCGATTACCTGCCCGAGGAACGCGCCCGCGGCATTACCATCATCTCCGCCGCCGCCACCATGCCCTGGCAGGATCATCTCATCCACCTGATCGACACCCCCGGACACATCGACTTCACCGCCGAGGTCGAACGCTCCCTGCGTGTCATTGACGGAGCCGTCGTCATCTTCAGCGCCGTCGAAGGCGTCGAAGCCCAAAGCGAAAAAGTCTGGCGCCAGGCCGACCACTACCACGTCCCACGCCTCGCCTTCATGAACAAACTCGACCGCATCGGCGCCGACTTCAACCGGGTCGTGGACGAGATCAACCGCAAATTCGGCAACCTCGCCGTGCCCCTCCAGATCCCCCTCGGGCTCGAAGGCGAATTCCGCGGCATCGTCGATCTCATCACCATGGAACTCATGCAGTTCGGCGGCGAGCAGAACGAGGATATTGACTACCTCCCCATCCCCCCTGAACTGGAAGCAGAGGCCAAACGCCGCCGCGACCAGCTCCTCGAACGGCTGGCCGACGGCTCCGAAGAACTGATGACCCTCTTCCTCGAAGGCCGACCGGTGCCCGCAGAGTTAATCGATCACACCATCCGCACCGAACTCCTGGCCGGACGCATCGTCCCCGTCCTCTGCGGCAGCGCCAAACGCCGCCTCGGCATCCAACCGCTCCTCGACGCCGTCCTCGCCTACCTGCCCTCGCCCCTGGACGTGCCCAAAATCCCGGCCCTGAAACTCAAGGACGGCGCCCCCATCGAAGTCACCCCCGATGAAAATGAACCGTTCGCCGGCCTCATCTTCAAGCTCGTCGCCAACACCAGCGCCGACCTCATCTACCTGCGCACCTACAGCGGCACCCTGAAACAGGGCGCCACTCTCATCAATTCCCGCACCAAGGAAAAGATCCGCGTCAAGCAGATCCTCCGCCTCTACGCCAAAAACACCGAACAGCTCGAAAGCGTCGGCCCCGGCGACATCGTCGGCGTCATCGGCCCCCAGGACTGCGGCACCGGCGACACCCTCTGCGAAATGAACCGCACCCTCGCCTTCGAAAAAATTACCTTCCCCGAGCCCGTCATCTCCATGGCCGTCGAAACCCGCATGAGCCGCGACAAAGATAAGCTCGACGAGGCGCTCAAGCTCCTGTGCCGCGAAGACCCGACCCTCTCCCTTTCCTTCGACCACGACACCGGCCAGCGCCTGCTCTCCGGCATGGGCGAACTCCACCTAGAAATCAAGATCAACCGGCTTCCCGCCGAGTTCAACGTCGAGGCCAAAACCGGCGAACCCCGCGTCGCCTACCGCGAAACCTTTACCGGCCAGGCCACCGTCACCGCCACCTTTCACAAGTTCATCGGCGAGACCGAGCTCTGGGCCGAGGCCACTGTCCGTTTCCATTCCCTGCCTAGGAAAGAGCAGTTCTTCCAGATCGGTCACAGCCTGCGCGGCCGCACCGACGTGCCGAAAGGTTTCGTCGAGGTCGCCGAAAAAGCGCTCCAGGACGGGCTCAAGACCGGCGGCGCCCGCGGCTATCCCCTGATCTACGTCGGCGCCGAACTAACCGAACTGACCGTCGATCCCGCCAAGACCACCGAACCCGCCGTCATCGGCGCCATCCTCCAGGCCATCGACAAGGCCATCCGCGAAATCGGCACCACCGTGCTCGAACCAGTCATGAAACTGGAAGTCACCACCCCCGACGAATCCATCGGCGACGTCACCGGCTACCTCCAGCCCCGCCGCGCCATCATCCACGAAATGACCGCCCTGGCCAACGGCAAGCGCATCTCCTGCGAAGTGCCCTTGGCCGAAATGTTCGGCTTCGGCAAGTCCCTGCCCAAGCTCAGCGGCGGCCGCGCCTCCTTCAGCATGGAACCCTGCGGCTACCAGGAAATCCCGCCCACCGTCGCCCAGCGTCTCTTCGGCAGCGTCTCCACCCCGCCCCGTCCCCCCGGCGCCCCGGGATGAACCAGAAGCAAAACCGTTTTGAACAGAAGCTCGCAAAGAACGCCAAGGGAACGGACGGCTAAAGGCCGGAACGTGCAGCACATTTCACACAAATAAAATCCCGGCGGCCGGGATTTTACGGGCAGTTAGTTCAGTTGGTTAGAACGTCTGGTTTACACCCAGAAGGTCACAGGTTCGAGCCCTGTACTGCCCACCAACCCTTTTAAGCTCAAAATGACTGAAATTAGACCGGTGTTATTTATTTAACAACCGGTTTTTTAGTCGAAAAAGGGGTTTCGTTGGTGGTTTCGTTGGTTTTTTAGCTTTGAAATGACCACTTTGTCACGGTATGTTCCCCCCCGTTGCACTTGCCCGGATTCCGTCGGTCTCAGGGGTTCCCGAAACCCCGGAAAAAATGGGGGAAAATGCCGCTCGAACTCAGAAAAGAGAAGGACGGAACGGTCCGTCCTTCCTGGTATGGACGCTATGAAGTCAACGGAAAACGGCACTGCGATAATCTGGGGGTAAAAGTCGCGGGCAACCCGCCGGAGTCCCTATCGCTCCGGGACGAGGGAGACGGCGCGTTTGAACGGTCGCGGGCAACGGCCCTCGCCAAACTTCAAACCATCATGGAAGAGGCCAAGACGAAGAGTGGCTCCGCGCGCCTGGTCGAGAAGCTCTACGAAATCAAGACCGGCGAAGCGATCCGGTCCGTGAAACTGGACGAATTGGCGGATGAGTGGGCAAGAATCCCCCGGCGGCGGCCGCTGGCCAAGAGCTACATCACGCAGTGCCGTCTGGTCCTGAGCCGGTTCACGACCTTTCTCCGGAAACACAACTCCCAAGCCGAAGAGTTCGGGCACGTCACCCGGCAGACGGCACGGGCGTTCATGGAGGCCGAAGCGGCGCGGGGAGTGACGCCCAAGACCTGGAACGAGACTCTGATCTTGCTCCGGACCGTCGGCAAGTATCTCCTGCCCGCCGGCAGCATCAACCCTTTTTCGGACGTGCCCACCCGCGAGACCGACACGATTTTCCGCAAGCCGTTCACCCCCGAAGAACTGAAAACAATCCTCGACGGGGTCAAAAACGACGCGTTCATCCGCCCGATCCTGGTCACGGGTATCTGTACTGCCATGCGGCGGGGCGACTGTTGCCTGCTGAAGTGGGCCGACGTGGACCTTGCCCAGCGGTTCATTACGGTGAAAACGGCCAAAACCGGCGCCACCGTGGCGATCCCCATCTTCCCCCTGCTCTACGAGGAACTGCTCCGCCATCCACGCGCCGGGTCGCAGTACGTCTTCGCTGAACAGGCCGCCATGTACTTGGAGAACATGAGCGGCATCACCTGGCGGGTCCGCAAGGCGTTTGCCACCGCCGGGTACAAAGACCCCGAGAAAGACCCCAAGAAAAGCACCAAGGATGCCGGCAAGAACGGAAAGACCGGCCAGGAGAGCGTCCAGGACAAGACTCCCGTCAGGGTCGATATTCATGCCGATCGCCAAACCGGCCTTGGCTTGCGCCGGGCCAGCATCCGCGACTTCCACAGTTTCCGCGTGACCTGGGTGACACTGGCATTGACCGCTGGCGTGCCCATGGAACTGGTCACCAAGGTCACCGGGCACAAGACCATGGACATTGTGCTCAAGCACTACTTCCAACCCGGCCGGGAAGAATTCCGGCGCGCCCTCCAATCCGCCATGCCAAACCTCCTGACCAACGGCAGCAAGACCCCGAAAGACCAGATGCTTGAGATCCTGGACGGGACCACCGCCGAAACTTGGAAGGCGGATGTATTGCGCCTCAAGGAACTGTTGTCACACGGATGAGGTTCCCCTCCCCTCTGATTGGGAACCGGCGTGGACCAGCCTTGAAACGAATTGAGGCGCTGGCTATGTTCCCCGGCATTTGCGACCTCCCCCATCGCGATTTTGCTGATGCGCGAAGAAAGAATGCTGCCAACAAATGGGAATGCTCGAAAAGACGGCAGCGGTCCACTTTGAGGCAAAGGACGCGGGAACCTTGCTGGGCGGCGTCCTGAACGGGTTGAAGGTCGCAAGCATTGCCGAGTATTTGCCCTGCGAGAATGTCCTGGTGCGCCAGGCGGTGTGCCGTCTGTTGCACCGCAACCGGCATTCTGACGCCGTTCAGGGAACTCTTTTTGACGCGCTCAAAGGCGAAGCGGGGTTACGCGCCGGAACCGTGATGATACTTTCCGGCCTGCAACCGGCACTGAATTGGCCGGGGTTGGTATCCCTGATCCTCGCCAACCTGCGCCATCCCGACCTCTCCGTGCGTAAGGCTGCGGCCAGGTGTGTTGCGTTCCGGTATCCCGAGCGTGCAGAAGCACTGTTGCCCCTATGCTGTAGCGCCGATGCGAGCGCGGATGGAATCACGTTCGCCTGTTATTCCCAGAATCCACATCTGATCCTGCCGCTATTGAAGATCCTCGGGGACACATCGCACCTGCCGCCCATGTTCGGGTTTCTGCTGTCCCCGGGCTGGTTGGCAGCTCATGCAACCGCGATGCCGGACTTGGTCTCCCGCCTGGCTGTGGAGTTTGGTTATGCGGACGCCCCCCCTTGCCCCCTCCTCTCTGGAGTTGCTACGGCAGGGCTTCATGTTCGTGCCGCGGACCAAGCCTGGGGTGGGAGACCTCGAAGCTTGGCAGAAACGGATTGATGCGTTCAACTGGCACCTGTTGCCCCATGAACTTGGCATTCATAATCGGGACACGGCCATACATCCCGAAAGCGAGTTGGATTGTGATCTGTTCCTGGCGTCCGTGCGCGCCGCGGACATGTTCAATCTTCAGGTGGAAAAAGAGCGGAATCCGTTCTCATATCGGTTCCATGGCAGCGGCTGGACGACCAAGTTTTTCTTTGCCAATGCCGCTTATTGTCGCCGGATGCTTCTACGGGATGCCCGGCGCGCGGCCACGACCATCGCGCTGCCGGAGAACTTTCTGGGCGAATACATGCTTGACCGTGCCCGATACTTGCTGGAGGCCGATGACGAACACCGCAAAGAACAGGAAACCCTGTTCGATGCGCGGTGGATGGCCGTTGCAAAAGGGCATGCCTGTCCCCCGCTACCAGCTCGGGTGCCGTTGACAGACGCTGAATATCCTCAGGCAAAGCTTGCCGTGCTGCAACGAGCCCCGGAACCCTTGAGCGAGCCACGGTTGTCGCCCGGCGGAGCTTCCGTCTGCGCATTAGCCAACCACCTGGGTTTCCCCGGGTGCCTTGAGGCGCTGATCGGGCTGGAACAGGCCTATCACGGGGTTCTGGTGCCGGCCGGCATGGAAATGCAGATCCCGGCGGTAGCGCATGGAACCACGTTTGCCTGGAAGCAGGCGCTTCGGTCTTTCGGCATTCCATCTCCGCGCCGGCCGGAATACATGAATACCGTGGAGGCGGCTTTTCGCCCGGCGCGATCCTTTCACAGCCTGCTGCTGGCGCCGCTCCTGATCGCGAAATTGGGGATACCCGACAAGGAACAAGACGTTGCGGTACACATCTCATTCCAGGGAGACCTTGGCGTGGATGTCAGATTCCTGGCCTTGCCGCTCTTGTTGATGAAGAAAAGCCGCCGGGACCGGACCCCGGATGCTCGACTGCATGAAAGCATGGCCCGACTGATGAGCAAGGGCTTTGTGCATTGTAACAAAGATGTTGAACAGGTCCCGGGAGCAGCTGAGGCTGCCTGCCGCACGGAAATTCGCGTTTTTGGCTGTACGATGGAACTCGTGGACGGACGGATACAGCCAATCCTCTCCTATGTTCCCTTGGTCATCGCCGCACACCTGCTTGTCAGCGCCGCGCTCAGTGACAAGCCCGAAGCTCTCGCAGCCTGGGCCGATTATAAAACGGCCGTACAGGCCTATGTGACGACATTGCCGCCGGAATTTGGTACCATGCTCAATGCAGACTGGTACCAAGCCACCGGCGATCCTCGTGACGGACGCCTCGTGGCATTGTTGCCCACCATGCACTATTTCGAGGTGTGCTAACGACCAGATTATGAGCCTTCCGGGCTAGGTGAAAGAGGGTGACACTCCGAAAGAGGTCCTTAAGAAGGACTGAAGGAGTTGTCATCATGGAAAGCAGTGAAGTTCTCAGAG
>CAITSE010000130.1 GCA_903894975.1 uncultured Lentisphaerota bacterium | reverse complement strand
CTGCGAGGCAAGAGTCGGGGTTCAGGGTTCAGGGTTCAGGGCCGGGAAAGCAACTGTCAGATTATGAAAGTGTTGTACATCCATCAAATTCTGTCTCCTGAACCCTGAACCCTGACACCCTTCTTTGCTGGCAGGACGGAGTTCTGCAAGCGCCTCTTATGAATAGATCTGGCTAGACATTCATCCGATCCCCAGCAGCCCGCACAGGGCCGCGGCCTGGGAGAAGTCGGGCACGATCAAATCGGCGCCGGCGCGGATGAGGCGGCTGCGCTTGGCCGGGTTCAGGCCGAATCGGCGCACCTCGTCGCTGGCGATGCCGACGGCCAGACCGCCGCGCTTGCGGCTCTCCCGGATCTCCACCGGCCCGTCGCCAAACGCCGCCATCCGCCGGATGTTGCCGGGGCCGATGTCTGTCAAAATGCGGTCCATGACGATCTTCTTGGCCTCCCGCGTCGCATCGCCGACGGCGCCGTAGATCCGGCCCTCGAATAGCTGCGCATACCCCAGAGCCGCGGCTTCCGCCACCACGTCTGCCTCATCTGAACCGCTGGCCAGATAAAGCCGGACCCCGGCTCCGTGCAGGCGGCAGAGGAATTCTACGGCGCCTTTGAGGGCGAAATCCTCCACGGCCAGCTCACCGCGGCGCAGTTTTTCGAGCCGCTGCCGCACCAGTTCCAGCAAGGCCTGATTGTAGATTGCCTTGTACCCGTGCTCGTCCAAGATGTCGCCACCCGGGACAAAACCGAATTCCACCACCAGTCTCACCAACCCCTGCATCTGCACCAGGGTTTGCACGCCGGTGGTGTTGTCGATGAACTTACGCACGCGGTTCAGCACCTTGTGGTAGGTGGTTTCATCCGCCGTGGCATAGCGCGGCCCGAGGATGGCCTTGGCCATCATGGGCTCCATGATCTTTTCCCAGCCTTCACGCAGCACGGAGATGGTGCCGTCATGATCGAACACGGCGTGGGCGACTGCTATGCCGACGGGCGATTGTTCGCCGGTAAACTCGATCTCCGTGGCCCCGGCATAGCGCGCCGACCGGATGTCCTCCGCCTTTTCCGGCTGGAAGATGTAATCGGGATCCGCGCCGATGCGGCGGATCTCGTCGGGCGATGCCGTGCCGGTCTGGTACAGCTTCTGCACCGTCACTCCCGCGACAAAATTGCCGAACGTGGCGGCCACGGCCGGAGTGCAGCCGCCGGCCAGGGCGGCGGCCAGGCCGGCCAGCATGCTGTCGCCCGCGCCAACCGGGTCGGTTTTTTCTAAAATGTGCAGGCCGGGAACGACCGTTTCCCCGTCCTTCACCACCACCAGGCAGCCGCGGTCACCGCGGGTGACGAACACCGGCTTGCCCCAGGCTCCACACAGGGAGCGTCCCGCCTTCCGGGCATCTTCCAGGGAAATCACATCCTGGGGCGCGCAGTCGCGTCCGGTCAGCTTCGCGGCCTCACAGGCGTTGAGCTTCCGGATGGTGCCGGCATAGCGGCCGCTGAGGTCGCGGCTGTCCAGGAGGAACAGCTTGTCCGGATGCGCCAGGATCAGCGCCTGCAACCCTTCCTGCAGCCGTTCCGCGTGGTGAATCCCGTCCACCACCTGTTGGTTGATGATGACCGCATCCAGCCGCGGCAGGTCCTGCTCCAGCCGCGCCAGAAGCCGGTCCGCCGTCGCCGCGGCGAGGCGGTTGAAATTGCCGAAGTCGATCCGGCCGGACTCCGCATCCGCTTCGATCGGTTTGATATAGGCGTGCGTGACCCAGTCCTCCGTCTGCTCCAGGAGCCCGTCCGTGCGCAGCTCCAGCGGCTTCATCAGGGCGCGCATCTGGTACCCGAACGGATCCACGCCGGTCACGCCGTAGACGGACACTTCGCCCACGCCCATGGCCCGCAGGTTGGCCGCCACGTTCCCGGCGCCGCCGAGACTGCAGCGCTGGCGCCGCACCGGCCGCGTCGACAGCCCGGTCTCCACCGAAACCTCGGCCCGCGCCAAGTCGATCTCCCAGTAGACGTCCAGGCAGAAATCCCCGATCACGCCGATCCGGATACCGGCAATTTTATCAAGAACGGCTTGCACAGCACATGTTTTCATGGAACACACTCCAAATCAAAGAATGTATTCGAAACCCCATGGAACTCTCCGCCTGCAACGGCATGTTATAATACTAAATTGACATTTTACCCCGCCGTGAACCAACGCTTCCATAAGATTCCAAGGCAATCCGTGCGAAAGCCGTCTTTTGAACATGTAATACAAATGCCGGGCCGGTCGTTCGACCTTGAGTATGTCGTCGGCCCCACCCTCAACAGCTTGTATCATTTCCACCCGGAAATTGAAATCACCTACATCCTCCACAGCCACGGGCTCCGCATCGTCGGTGATCATGTGGAGGAGTTCCGCGAGGGCGACCTGGCGCTTTTCGGGGGCAATCTTCCCCATGTCTACCACAACCGGATTGAGGACAGCGAATCGTCCGACTGGGCCCGGGCGCGGAATATCAAATTCACGCTGGACAGTCTCGGACATGGTTTTTTCGACCTTCCGGAAATGCGGAAAGTCCGCGCCATGCTGGAGCGTGCAGATGCCGGCCTCCGGTTCCCGGAACCGACCGCCGGCCGGGCCGGGGCGCTTCTCACCGAGTTGTTCAGCACCAACGACGGGACGGAGCGGATTGTGATCTTTTTAAAAATGCTCGCGGTGCTGGCCGACGAACCGATGGCGAGGGAGCTTTCCCACCATGCCGTTCATTCCCATGCGGAAACCAACAAGTCCAACCGTCTGTACCGGGTCATCGCATGGATCCACGCAAACGCGGGAAAGAACGTCGGGTTGAAGGAGGCCGCCGCCATCGCCTGCCTGTCTCCCGAATCGTTCAGCCGGTTTTTCAAAAAGGCCATCCGGAAACGGTTCATTGACTATCTCACAGAGACCCGTTTGACCAGGGCGTGCCAGAGGCTCCTGGAAAGTGATGTCTCCATCAGCAGCATTGCCACTGAAAGCGGGTTCGGCAATCTTTCCAACTTCAACCGTCGTTTCCTGCGCTTCCGCAAGATGACCCCCCATGCGTACCGAACTACGGTTCGTGGTCATAGCGTCGGATAGTTTCCGTAAACCCGTTGGCACGGCAAGCCTGAAAACCGGTGCGGGATAGGTGCTGCTAAAAGGAATCTGCATATGAAGTCAGGCCTTGATACAAGCAAAAGGCGGGCGGAGGCTCCTGAGGCGCTTGCAGAACTCCGTCCTGCCAGCAAAGCAGGGTTCAGGGTGTCAGGGTTCAGGAGGCAGAGTCTGCTGGATGTACAACACTTTCACAATCTGACAGTTGCTTTCACGGCCCTGAACCCTGAACCCCGCTTT
>CAITSE010000129.1 GCA_903894975.1 uncultured Lentisphaerota bacterium | reverse complement strand
GTCCGAGTTCGGAGTTCCGCCTTCAGGCGGTGCCGGTTTCACGCTCTGTCGCGTCTTCGTATCCCACAAACGGTGTCTTAAGTTTACGCGCATGCCCTCCGGGGTTTGATCGGGTTGG
Organism: uncultured Lentisphaerota bacterium; assembly: GCA_903894975.1. Classification (GTDB taxonomy): domain Bacteria; phylum Verrucomicrobiota; class Lentisphaeria; order Oligosphaerales; family CAITYL01; genus CAITSE01. The sequence goes on along the minus strand of CAITSE010000129.1, from coordinate 6,406 downwards.
GGGCGCTTTTTTCCCGGGGGTTCACACCCCCGGTTACTCACTGCCGCCCCTCCGGGGCTGAGGCACGCGTGATCCGTCCGATCCGTCCAATCTGACTGATCTGACTGATCGCCTGAGGGGGGCGAATTCCACCCCCGACCGGTTTTGTTCGCGGACAACCGCGGGGTATGGTGAGGCCATGAAAATGCCATCGGCTTTCTCTCTCCTCCTCATCGGCCTGCTCACCCTCTGCGCCACATCCCCGGTCGCAGCACAGACCGTCGCCGCCAAGGCGCGCCCGGCGGACAATGCGGCCCAGCTCCGCCTGCTCCTGGACGGCGCCAAAAAACAGGTCGGCGTCACCACCGCCTATGATCCGGCCTACCGCAAGCTCGCCTACCCGGGCGGGGACGTGCCCCTTGCCACCGGCGTCTGCGCCGATGTCATCATCCGCGCCTTCCGCAATGCCGGCATCGATCTGCAGCAGCAGTTGCATGAGGACATGACCTCCCACTTCACGGCTTACCCGCAGAAATGGGGACTCAAACAGCCGGACCCGAACATCGACCACCGCCGCGTCCTCAACCTCATGACCTGGTTCCGGCGCCAGGGCAAGGTCCTGCCCGTCACCGTCCTTCCGGCGGACTACCTGCCCGGCGATGTCGTCGCCTGGGACCTCGGCCACGGCCTGACCCACATCGGTATCGTCGCCGACATCCGCGCCGCCGGCTCCAAGCCGCCCTTTCTCGTCATCCACAACATCGGCGGCGGCGCCAGACAGGAAGACATCCTCTTTGCCTACGCCATCATCGGCCATTACCGCTATTTTTGATCAACTCCAATCAACAATATGCAAATTTAAATGTATAATAAGCAAATCGCGCCATGAAAACACGGAAAACCGCACCCATGAAGTCTTCTGCTCTTCCCGATCTTGACCGGCAGGCGGCCTGCTCCCGCGAGTTCGGCGCCGACCCGCGCATGGTCTTCCTTGGCGGCGGCAACACCTCCGTCAAGACCGCCACCACGCTGTACATCAAACCCAGCGGCATTCCCCTGGCCACGATCCAGGCCAAAGACTTCACCGCGCTCGACCGTGCCGAACTCCGCAAGCTCTTCGCCGCGGAAATGCCGGCGGATGTCTGGGCGCGCGAGGCGAAGGTCAAGGAACTGATGGCGGCGGCGGTACGCCCGGCCGGCGCCGGCCGGCCCTCGGTCGAGGCCCCGCTGCATGAGGTCATTCCCTTCACCTACGTCTACCACCTGCACCCGACGCTGGTGAACGGCCTGACCTGCGCCAAGGGCGGCGAGGCGGCCTGCCGGAAGCTGTTCCCGGACGCGCTGTGGATCGAATCCCTGAATCCCGGGTACACCCTGTCCGTGGAAGTCTCCAAGCGGCTGACCGCGCTGAAGAGCGTGCCGCAACTTTTGGTTTTGCAAAACCACGGGATTTTCGCCGGCGCCGACACGCTGGAGGAAATCCAGGCGCTGTACCGCCGGGTCATGAACACGCTGGAAGCCGCCTACGCCGCGGCCGGCGTGCCCGTGGAACTGCCCGCGGCCGAGCCCGATACCGCCACGGTCCGCGCCGTGGCGCCGGTGCTGCGTTCGGTGCTGGGCACGGATGCCGCCCGCGCCTTGATCGCCGCCGCCGGGCCGCTGGACGCGGCTGCCGGCCCGCTGACGCCCGACCACATCGTTTATGCCAAATCCTACGCGCTGATTTTGGAAGACGGCCAGGACCCGGCCGCGGCCGTCGCCGCCTTCCGGACGAAACACGGCTACCTGCCGAAAGTCGTCAGCGTGCCCGGCAAAGCCTTTTTCACCAGCGACGCCACGCTCAAGGGCGCCCGGGACACCGGGGTCGCCGCCCGCGACGCCGCGCTAGTCCAGCAGCTCACCCGCGCCTTTGGCGGCCCACTCCTGCTGACGGACGCCGCCCGCGAGTTCATTGAAAACTGGGAAGTCGAGAGCTATCGCAAGAAAATGGCCGCGTCCGGCGCCGCCGCCGTGCGCCTGGCCAACAAGGTCTGCGTCATCACCGGTGCCGCCCAGGGCTTCGGCCTCGGCATCGCCCGCGGCATGGCGGCGGAAGGCGCGGTCATCGTCATCGCCGACCTCAACCTGGACGGCGGCCGCAAGGTCGCCGCAGAACTGGAAGCGCAATTCGGCACGGGCCGCGCGCTGGCCGTCGGCGTCGACATCGCCGCGGAAGCCTCGGTCGAGGCCATGATCAACACTGTCACCCGCCAGTGCGGCGGCCTGGACGTGCTCGTGGCCAACGCCGGCGTGCTTCGGGCCGGCTCGGTCAAGACTCTGGCCAAGGCCGACTGGGATTTGGTCACCAACATCAATTACACCGGCTATTTCCTCTGCGTCAAGCATGCGGCCCAGATCATGGCGGCGCAGAACGCCGCGGGCGGGCCGTGGACCGACATTGTCCAGATCAATTCCAAGAGCGGCCTGCAGGGCAGCAACAAGAACAGCGCTTATGCCGGCAGTAAGTTCGGCACCATCGGCCTGACGCAAAGTTTTGCCATGGAACTGGTCGAGGACCGGATCAAGGTCAACAGCATCTGCCCCGGCAACTACTACGACGGCCCGCTCTGGAGCGATCCCGAGCGCGGCCTGTTCGTCCAATACCTGCGCACCGGCAAGGTGCCGGGGGCGAAGACGATCGCCGACGTGCGTGCCTTCTACGAGGCCAAGTCCCCGATTCGCCGCGGCTGCCTGCCGGAAGACGTGACCCGCGCCATCCTCTACGTCATCGAACAGCAGTACGAAACCGGCCAGGCCATCCCCGTCACCGGCGGCCAGGTCATGCTGAGCTGACGCGACCCCATTGGGAGTTGGCATCTTGCCCACTTCATAAACGGGGGGCGGGTGTCCACACCCGGCAACACAGGCCGGCGGGCTTCCAGCCCGGCGCGAAATCCAAAGTTTGGCGAGAAACGGATAAGGATTGGAGATCATCTATCCCCTCACGCTTCCCCGCGCCGCCCTCCCTTGGGTCCCCTGCGTCGCATAGGTCCCATAAGTCCCATTCCTTCGATCCGGCGGCGCGCGTTCGGGGCATGGGACGTATGAGACGTATAGGACGAATGGGACCTATGGGATCGCGCGCCGCCGGGAACCGGAAAGCTCCTCTCCGTGCGCCCCGTGCCTCCGTGAGAAAATCCGGCCCCCGCTCCTGCTCCCGCACAAAAGCTTGCGTTCCCCCATGCCGCCGGGTTTGGTTTTCCGGCAAAGGCTGAAAACCGTTGAATAATGAGTTCGGCAAGACATGAAGAAATTAATTATACTGGTGCTGCTGGTATGCGTTGCGGTTGGAATCGCCGTGGGCATTCAGGGCAAGACCATCGGCGGTACCGAGGCCTGGGCGGATGACCTTGTTGTCCAATTTGAGCCAGGTTCCGCAAAGCAAGGTCACCTCACGATACGAATGGTTTGCGGGAAGAACCCGAAACGAATGAAATGAGAGGCCGAACACGTTGTCGCAGAATAGCGTCGCCACGGCTCCACATTCTGAACGACATCATCGTTAGCAGGCACTTACGCGGGGCCGTTGTGGCTGCGGGGTTGACGAGATTTGCGCGGGGAGGCCGGGGATGGCGGGGCTGCGGGGTCTGAAGCGCCCGGATCGTTCCGTACTTCTTATGATTAAAATTGTTATGGTTTTTACTGCGGCGTCTCGCCGCTTTGGAGTGCGGCGGCTTGACGCCGCTTTTTCCCGCCGGTGGAACCGGCCTCCTGTCTGACGTCTCCGCTTCATCTAGGCGAGGGGCCAAGCAATGCGTGGGACAGGCGGCTCCGCCGCCGGGGAAAGCGGTGTCGAGCCACCGCACTCCAAAGATGCTGCGCATCGGTACAAGACGCTCTAATCCTTACGTTGACACGCTCGCTCGTCGAAAGCGCGGGCTTGGATAACTCGGGAAAGCACAATACGTTTTCTTCTCTGTTTGTTCACTCGGACTGACTCGTGAAAATCGCCAATGAACACTCCGCGCCCTCCCACCGCCCCGCCCGACTGGGAAAATCCGTTGGTGTTCGGCATCGGCAAGCTGCCGGCACATGCCGATGCCTGGCCCTGCCCGGACGTGGCCACGGCCCGCGCAAGCAGCTATGACCGGTCTCCGTGGCTGCTCTCGCTCAACGGCCGCTGGCAGTTCCATTGGGCGCCCGACCCCGACGCCCGGCCCGCCGATTTTTACCGCGCGGATTTCGATGCCGGCGCCTGGCCGACGGTCACGGTCCCCGGCAACTGGGAAACCCAGGGCTATGACATCCCGATCTATTCCAACTGGCGCTACCCGTTCAAGTGCGACCCGCCGCGGGTGACAAGCGAGCCGGACCCGCGCTTCACCGCCTTCGCCCACCGCAATCCCGTCGGCTCCTACCGCCGCGCGTTCACCGTACCGGCGGCGTGGCCGGCCGGGCACCGGGTCATCCTGCACTTCGCCGGCGTGCGCTCGGCCATGTATGTCTGGGTGAACGGGAAAAAGATCGGCTACAGCCAGGATTTCGCACTCCCCGCCGAGTTCGACATTACCGACGCCCTGCGCCCCGGCGCGGAAAACCTCCTCGCCGTCGAAGTCTACCGCTGGTGCGACGGCTCGTACCTGGAAGACCAGGACATGTGGCGGCTCAGCGGCATCTTCCGCGACGTGTTCCTTTATTCCCTGCCCAAAAGTCACTTCTGCGACATCCAAGCCTGGCCGGAACTGGACGATGCCTGCCGCGACGCCACGCTCCGCGCCGTCTGCGAAATCCGCATCCCGGGTGCCGCGACGGCGAGCTGGCAGGTCCGCCTGCATCTGTTCGCGCCTGCCAAGAAACCGGTGGAAGGAGCTAAAATCGGCACGATTCTCCTGCCGCTGCAACCGGGGCCGGAACCGGAAAATTTCACCGTCGCCGGTGCCCTCGCCGTCCGCAACCCCTTGAAATGGACGGACGAAACTCCGCATCTCCACCGGGTCGTGTTCGAACTGTGCGATCCCGCCGGCCGCACCGTCGAGGCGCGCGCCCTCAATCTCGGCTTCCGCACGGTCGAACTCCGCGACCGGCAGCTCTGGCTCAACGGCGTCTCCATCAAGTGCAAGGGCGTCAACCGCCACGAGTTCGATCCCGACCACGGCCAGACCGTACCCGCCGCGCGCCTGCTCCAGGACCTCCGGCTCATCAAGCAGACCAACCTGAACCTGGTCCGGACCAGCCATTACCCGAACGATCCGCGCTTCTACGACCTCTGCGACCGTCTGGGGCTGCTGGTCATGGACGAGGCCAACGTCGAAAGCCACGAACTCGGCTATCACCGGCGCACCCTCCCCGGCGACCTGCCCGAATGGCGGCCGGCGGTGCTCGACCGCATGCGGCGCATGGTCATCCGCGACCGCAACCATCCCTGCGTCGTCCTGTGGTCCCTCGGCAACGAGGCCGGCTACGGCAACGCCTTCCCGGCGATGTATGACGAGGCGAAATCCCTTGACCCGGAGAAACGGCCGGTCCAGTACGCCGACATGAACCTGGCCGCCGACTTGGACAGCCAGACCTATCCGCCCCCGTCCTGGCTGATTGAGCACGTGGAACGGCGCGCCACCCGCAAAGGCGAACAGGGACAGGCGTCCAACGAGGAACAACACGGCCCCTATCCCTCCGACAAGCCCTTCTTCATGAACGAGTACGCCCACGCCATGGGCAACAGTCTCGGGAATTTCCAGGACTATTGGGACGTCATCGACCGGCATCCCATGCTCCTCGGCGGCTGCATCTGGGAATTCTGCGACCACGGCCTCCGCCGCACCGATGCGCAGGGCTGCCGGGTCTATGCGTACGGCGGCGATTTCGGCGACTTCCCGAACGACGGCAATTTCTGCATCGACGGTCTGGTCGGTCCCGACCGCACTCCCAACCCCCACTACTGGGAGGCAAAAAAGGTTCATCAGTACGTCAAAGTCCTGCCGGTCCCCGGCGCCGCCGACCGGGTGCGGATCCGTAATCGCCATTACTTTCTCACCCTCAACATCTATGCCGTTTCATGGCACCTTTTGCGCGATGGCGTCACCGCGGCCCACGGCACCCCGGGCCGCCTGGACATACCCGCCGGCGCCGAACAGACGCTGACCCTGCCCGGCGTCGCCGATGAACTGGCATCGCACAAAAAACTTGGTTCCGGCTTGGCCGGGCAAGGGGAATACATCCTCCGGTTGGAATTCCGCCTGGCCCAAACCACCGCCTGGGCGGACGCCGGCACTCTTCTCGCCTGGGACGAAATCCCCCTGACCGGTCCCTGGCGGCCCAACCCGCCCGCCCCGGTCATCCCCCTGCAAGTCACCCGTGATGCGTCCCGTCTCACGCTCCTCCCCCAATCCCAAATCCAAAATCCAAAATCCAAAATTCTCCTCGAGTTCTCCTCCGGCCGTCTCGCCCG
>CAITSE010000128.1 GCA_903894975.1 uncultured Lentisphaerota bacterium | reverse complement strand
GCGCCTCGGGCGCGCCGGGCTTCTTGTTGTCAAAACCGGCTTCCGACATCGGCACCAGCCCGTCCTTGCTGCTCGCTTCCACCTTCGGCGCCTCATCCTCATGCCCCTTGTTCAACTCGGTCAGCAGCGCGTCGGTGATCTCTTTGTCCTTGTCGTAATAAACCACGGCGGGGATGTAATTCCGGGTCAGCCCCGAAATATCCATGAGCGTCTCATACCGATTCTTGCGGCCGTGATCCTTGACGAATTCGTTGATCTCTTTGACGATCTCGTTGCGCAGCTCGAAATACTTGCGGCCGAGCTCGCGATCCTTGCTCTGGACGAACTCGCGCAGCTCCCGGTCGCGGTCACGGAGAAGCAAGTCCTTGCTCTCGGCGTCGCGGCGGGCCTCCGCCCGCGCATCGTCGCTCAGTGCGATGTTCAGCGATTTCTCACGGCAATCGTCCCGCTCTTTCTTGAGCACGTCCAGCCCCGCGGCGCCATCGGTGACGCGCTGCTGGAAAAGCTCTTTCTGCTTCTTGAGCGCGCCGTCGGAACGGCCGGTCTTGTAGTATCCCTGGAACAGCTTCTCCATGTCCACATACCCGATCCGGCCCGCCACGGCCGGCGCCGCGGCTTCCACGGCGACCGCCGGGGCGGCCACAGCCGTGGCCGTGGTGACGGCGAGGGGAATGGCGGGCTTGTCTTCGGCGCGGGCCGCGGCGCTCAAGCCGAGGGCCAGACCGGCGGCAGTCAAAAAGAGAAAACGGGAATTCACTTGGCATCTCCTTGCGGTTTGGACGTAACTTCCTGGCGCAGCATATCCACCACGCTCTGGAATTTCGGCACATTCTGCGGGTCGATCTGCATCAGCGTCTGATGCGCGTCGAGCACCGTGCCCGAAATCTGGTTCATGTTGTCCACCGTCGCGGCGGCCTGGCACAGCGAGTTCCAGTTGACCTCGGCCACGGGCCGCTCGGCAAAACGGAACAGGCGCGACACCCCCAGCCCGTCCAGCAGATTGCGGTTGGACTTGCCGACGTTGACGAGCAGCACCTCGCTCCGCCCCTTGGTCTCCAGGCCGATCATGGCCAGGACCCCCATGAACGTGCTGTCCAGCGCCGTGCACTCGGAAAAATCGAAGATCAGGCTCTTCATCCACCCCTGCGTCAGGGCGCGCATGACATATTCGCGGAGACTCTGGCTGATCTTGAAGGTCGCGCGGCCGAGGACGCGGACTTGACAGACCGCTTCCTGCCGGGCCACAAGGATTTGGGCTTCCTGCTGCATGGGAAAGAGATATCCACTTATGGGGCCCCCGCGCCGCCGCGGGTTCCGCCGGGTGATCGTCGCCGAACCTGGCCCAAAAAAGAAATTTAATGTAACCGCCCATCCCCCGTTCGTCCATCCTTCCGCCCTGAATCGATTAACCATCCGCCTGCGTTTGACGGAGTTGTGGACAATGATACAGTGGTGCCGTGAAGCCGGAGGGGATGCCGGCCGAAGATGTCCGCACAAGAGAAAATATGGAGGGGGAAGTCATGTCGCATCGTTGCGTCGTCAGGTCAGGCAGGTTTGCCGGAATCGCCGTTGCCGCCTGGTTGTCTGCCGTCACCCCGCTCCCGCTGCCGGGACAGGAACCGGCGCTGACGGTGTTCCGGCTCGGCGCGGAGTTGCTGCCGTTGGCGGCCGTGCCGCCGAACGAGGGGGAAGAACCCAAACAAATCGGCTTTGCGTATCACGAACGGGCGGTGGTTGAGAATTTCGCCGGCGCGATGGACGAATATGGACAATGGCAGCTCGAAAAAGTCGAAGAACACGGGTACGGCTGCCTACATCCCGTGATCAGTTCCCGCAGCAAACGTTTCCTGCATAGTTTTACCTATCAATCCAACCGGCAAATGGAACGGCAGGAATTCGGCATGTTCTATCCCACCCGAGCCGGATACTGGCATGACAACGTCAAAACTCTGGTCACATACCAGGAACAGGAAATGGGCATGCACGGCTTTGTGGTGACCAACCCGGTGGAGGAGGATGTAATCGGCGAATATCCCCACCTCCGGCAGATCGTCGTGCCTTGGCAAGATCCGTTCGTTTCGTATTCACCTGTGCTGTCGGCAGACCGGCATTTTGACAATGCCACGGAAGAGAATCCCTGGAGTGATTTTTCTTATTGGGGAGTTCCCATCGACATCCCCCCGGCCTTTGGCTGGCCGAACCAGTCCGGACTCAAATGGGTGCCAGGTGACAACACGGAAAAATCGGGATGCCCGACCGGCGGCCATGAATACGGCAAGCTGGATATCACGGAGACAACTCAGCCCGACGCGGCTTCCTTCGCCACGATCGCCTTAAATCTTGCGGCCGCCGACCCGCTGAATGGCGATGAAGAAATTTACTGCTTCATGGATTGTTACGGAACGCAATACTCCTGGCCCAATCCCCTGACCGAGATGAATCCCGGCGTAACCGTGGAAGCCAACGCGGATCCCGCGATGCCGCTGCCGGTGGCGGCATTTTTTGAGCGGCCTAACGACATTCCGGGCATCCTCTCCGTCAAAGTTTCCGGACCGGAAGGCCGCATCCGCCTGTGGCGCGATCCGGAAATGACCCAGCCGTTCACCCTGCCATTCCGCCGGGAACAGGCGGATTTGACCCTGGCCGCCACGACACTTCCCGGCGCCGACGGTCACATCCGCTTCTGCGTGACCACAGATCCGGGCGTTGGCCTGAATTACGACGGCCTCACCCGGTGCGAAGAATTGCCGGAAACTCTCTACGTCGAAGGCCTGGATCCCAGCGACGAAACCAATGACGTCAAACTGGAATTGACCTATGCAGGAACCACCCTCCCCTTCCTCATCACCGACAGCGTTGCCATCAGCGTGACCGGCTTCAACCTGCAGATGGATGAAAATAACGACGGCCAGATCACGCCGGCCGATGATGCCCTGGAAGATGCCGGCGCCGAACCCGGCAAAATCATCAGCTCCTCACAAACGGACGCTGACGGTGACGGAGTTGCGGACTTCGCCGACTTCGGACACGCGGAAAACTCGGAAACGCAACTCCCGGACGCCACGGCGGAGGACAACGGCCGCTTCGCCCTGCTCCGCATCCGCTTGCCGACCACGGCCAATCCGGCCCTGGCCGCCATCGCTTTCACCTACGAAACTTCTGATCCCAATGCCATGACCGCCGTCCCGGACGCCAACGGCGAAACCACCACCCTGCCAGCCGACGGTGCGCTCCGGATCTGGCGCCAGCCGTTCCCGGCCAAACGTTCGCCCCAATCCATCACCGACGGCGGCGATTATCTGCCGCCCAACACCGCCATCCCCCTCGCCGTCCTGACGCCTGACGCCAACGCCCCGGCGGCCGTCCGCCAGTATACGCTTCATGTCGAGGGCCTCCGCCCCGGCAAACACCTCATCCAGGCCGGGCTCGACCTCAACGGAGATGGCGCCAAACTCTACGCCGACATGGTCCAGCTTACCGTGGTCCAGCTGGATTTCCTGGTTCCCGGCGACGACGGCTCCCCCGTGCCGGGGCCGATCACCGGCTGGTCCTCGCCGATCCCGGACGTAACCCTGGACCCCGTCGTCATCCCGGCCACCGCGGTCCGGGCCAGCTCAATCTGGGTGACGCTTTCCGGCTCGGTGAGCGACGCCATCGCCTCCACCGTGCCCCGCGGCGCCGGCGGCGAAATCGCCATGGTTCAGGCATTTGTGGACGGACGCCTGGCCGGCTCGGCGCCGTGCGAAACCCGCGAAAATCCGCGACCGCCGACCTTCTGGGAACCCCATCCGTACACGGCCCGCTTCCAAAATCTGCGGGTGCGCATCCCGGTCTCCGAAGGCTACCATGTCCTGCGCGTCGAAGCCGGCCCCAACGCTGCCGGCAACACCGGCCATGCCACCGCCATCGTCTGCTTCGCCGCCAAAGAGTTCCCGACTTCAGTAGCCGAACTTTCCGGCTTGGCCAACTCCGGCGGAACGGGAAAAAAGAGACCCGGCGTCTCCGCCGCCGAAGCCGACGCCACCTTCAATCTTTACCTTCCCCAACCCTTGCGCGCCGGACGGCCGGACTTCGCCTATTTCTTCCGCGGCCTGCGGAGCCTTACCGGCGTCCTGGCGGACCCCGAAGCGCGCCTGACCGATTCCCCAAACGCCGCGGATCCAGCCTCCGAACTGGTGTTCACCGGCGTCATCGGCGGAGCCACCGTCACCGTGGCCATCACCGCGCTTTGGCAACCGGACCCGGCTAATCCTGGCGACCGCATTTTCGCGCCGCCAACTTCAGCCAACCTCGGGTATGACCCGGCCCGGACCGCCGTGTTCAGCAGCCGGCGCGCCGACCGCATCAAGGCGCGCGTCACCTATCACTATCCCGCCGGGACCGACTTGGACCTCGGCGAACTGACCCTGGTCGAGACCGGCCCGGACACGCGCCTGTTCCAAGCCGACCTGCCCTGGCTCGCCCGCCGTTTCGCCGGCGCGGCGCTGGAAGGACTGCCGGACCCCGACGCCTCCACCCCGCCCGCCCTGCCGAGCCTGGCCACCAGCGTCCTGCTGCCTGGCAACCGCAGCGGCGCCGGCATTTCCGCCCCGGTCACCGTCCGCGTCCAGGGCCTCGCCCATCCCAACGCCTTCCGCATCAAACTCCAAAACCGCCTCTTCAAACTCGAACCCGGCCCCAACGGAGACTGCTACCTCAAAGGCGGCTCCCTCGGGATCATCCATCCCTTCCAAAACCGCGTACAGGCTGAGACGAAAGGACAACTGGCCACGTTTGCCGAAGCGCAGAACCAACTCGAAATTTTACCCGTGGAAAATGCCCAATGGCGGGCGGCGCTGGTTCCCGCACCGGCGTCAGGCCCGAACCAGCCGCCGGCCCAGGATTCGGCCAGAGAGTTGTTAGACGCCCTGCAAGAAGTTGGCTCCGTCCTGCTCGTCCCTGATTACAACCGCGACCGGATCCTGGACGAGCGCGACATGATCGCCGCCTGCGGGCCGGATCCGTTCCCCATCTGGATCAATGACGACGTGGACAGTGCCGAGGCCTATGAGGGAGATTTGGCCAATGGCTTCACCGGCGACATTCCCGGCAACCTGCCCGGCTGGTGGCGGTTCCTTGGACGCTCCCCCAATTTTGATGACGATAAGGTCAACGGCCGCAGCGACATGATCGACTTCTTCCCCGTCGGCGTAAACATCAGCAGTCTCCTGGCCAAATTGCCCGCGGCGGAAAAGCGGCATGTCGTCATCCTCTTGAAACAGCCCGAGAACGCCATCCATGTCGTTTTCACCAACCTGCCCTTCGACAAGGCCGGCTCCTTCCAAACCGACCCCATGACCGACGGTTTCGGAACCGACTTTGCCAAGCCACCACACCTGGCAGACGTCCAGCGCATGAAAAACGGCAAACTGGTTTTCCCTCCTTTCTTTATCGAACATCTCCTGCGCAACGGCGGCCGAGGCGTGATCCTGGTCGAAGGCGCCGCCCCAACAAACGCCTCGCCGGCCCTTCAAGTCTTTTGGGGCAACACGTGCATGACCGGTGCGAACATGCGACTGATGGTGAACCCGGTTGAGACCATGTTCCGCTGGCTCAATCTCCGCAAGGCTGGCGGCGGCACGGAAGTCCGCCCCTCCTGCGTGAAAGAAGAGCCCGCCGGCCTGCCGGATGCCATGACCAATGACCGACACTTCATCTTCTTCCACGGCTACAATGTCTCGGAGGTGGAAGGCCGCGCTTGGTTCTCCGAAGTCTTCAAACGCCTCTACCAGTCCGGCTCCAATGCCAAATTCACCGCCGCTACTTGGTACGGCAACCAAAGCCAGTCCCCCAACTGGCTCAAACTCCCGGATATTGAGATTGAACGGCAGAACGGTGACGACCTCCACTCCCCCATAGTCAGCATCGGCTTGGACGGCGTTTCCCTGGACTATCACGAAAACGCCTTGCTGGCCTTCAAGGCCGCCTGGGCCACCGCAGTCCAATGCAACGCCCTGAAAGGCAAAAAGATCGTGGCCGCCCACAGCCTGGGAAACATGATCGCCTCCAGCGCCATCAACGACCACGGTCTGAAGATCGAAAAGTTCTTCCTCATCGACGCCGCGGTGCCCCTCGAAGCCTACGATGACGACGCGGCCGGGATGGACAGTCCCTATCCCACCGCCCCCTGGCGGCACATGCGCAATCCCGACTGGAAAGAATACGAAAATCGAACCTATCTTTGGGCCTCCGAATGGTACCGGCTCTTCCCCGAAACCGACGCCCGCCACAACCTGACCTGGCGCGGCCGCTTCGCCGACATCCCCAAAAACAAGATGGTCAATTACTACTCCAGCGGCGAGGAAGTCCTGGACAACTGGGCCGGCGACAAAAGCCCGAAGAAGGGCCGCCCTTATGCCTGGTGTATCCAGGAACAGGTCAAGGGTTCTCTCACGATGCTCGGAACCAGCTTTACCTCCATTCTCTTTTCCGGCAAACCAGGCTCCCGTTGGGAAGGCGGCTGGGGCTTCAATGGGGACTATCGGCAATTACTGGGAAATGATGAGTCTGGCGACTTCCATTGGCGGACAATCCGCATCCCCTCGAAAGCTGAGGCCCGAAAAAACCCGTTCTTCTTCCCGTTCAAACCCTACAAAAAGGCTGAATCCAACGAAACGTTGAACGTTCTCACTCCCGGCGCGGCCGGTGCCAGGGCCGCCGAAAACTACAACTACCGCGCCCGCCTCCTCGCCGACGCCATCCCCGCGCTCAGTTATGCGGCGGGGAGAAACTCCATGAAAGGGATCAATGAACGCGATAATGTTGACCTTAACACGCAAGTAAAAGGCACGGAGGACGGGAAATTTTGGCCACCAACCGTAGATGACAATGCCTTCAAGCCTTATTGGGGCACCCCGTACACCAACAAAGATCGCTGGTTGCACAACGACCTGAGAATGGTGTCGTTCTATCAAAACCATTTGTTCTACAAAGACATGGCAGACAGGGGGAATTTACGATGAACATGCTACGCTTGGTCGCGGCTCTGATCGTCGCGAGTGTCGTGAACGGCTGCGCGACGGACCCCATAGGGCGCTTCACCTTTTCCGTCAAGGATGATGAGGGCGCCGTCGTGCCCAACCTCAAAATCTGCCTCGCCGGACACAAACGCTGGGTGCCCGGCCATGACTTTGGCCGGGACGAATTCCGCAACATCGAGGGAGCCACCGATGCCAACGGCATGCTCACCCTAGAGATCGCCAGCGATCAGGGAGCGTTTGCCTATGCGGTCCAAAGAACTGACATGTATTATCCCTATTACGCCCGCGATATCGACCTCTCTAAAAAGGAGAAAGACCGCTGGCTGCCGTGGGAGAAGAAAATTGATATCGTTTTGAAAAAGAAAGGAACCTCGGTTGTGATGTATGCAAAGATTACAGGTAACGATGAAAGGTCAACGATGCCGAAAAATGATGTTGAAATCGGCTATGATTTAATGGCGGGAGATTGGACTAGTCCTGATGGAGAAGGCCACGTAGCCGATTTTTACGTCAAGTTTGAGCATGACGTCAAGTCCAAGGAAGAATACCTGCACACCATGACTCTGCGGTTCCCCAATGAAGGCGATGGCGTCATTCCCTATCCCGTTCCGCTGCGTGAACGGGATGAAATTGTCCTTCCCCGAATGGCGCCAGAAAACGGATATTCACAAATTTATGTTGAAAAAACGGGAAGAGAAAAGGAGGGTATGTTGCAAATACAACTGAAAACGACAATTTTATCCTGCGAACAAGAACCATCATTCAAGACGGAAAGGTCGTGTCAGCTCATTACGGAAAAATTCGTGATAAAATTGCTGGAGCGAGTTGCAACACACTCCTTATGCGATATTACCTCAACCCCAATCCCAATGATCGCAATTTGGAAGTGGATTGGCATGACAATCTGATCAAGCACTTGACGGAGTCGCAGACTCCGGTCAGGTACAAAAGTTACAAAGATTATGCGCGGTAGGGAATAGGGCGTGGACAGGACGGATGAGATGAACTGGCTTCGTCTGGCATTGGCTCTGGTCGTCGTAGGGGTTATGAACGGCTGCGTGGCGGATCCCGTGGGAAGGTTCACCTTCTCAGTCAAAGATGACGAGGGCACCGCCCTGCCTGACATTAAAGTGTGCATCGCCGGGCACAAGGGCTGGGTGCCAGGTCCCTCCTTCGGGCGGGACGAGTTCCGCAGCAAAGAGGGAGTCACCGATACCAACGGTATGCTCACCTTGGAAATTGCCAGTGATCAGGGACACTTCGAATATACAGTGCAACGTCTCCCAGATTATTATGATTTTTATGCGCGCGATCTTTATCTCACAGAGAAAAAGAATGATCAATGGATGCCTTGGGATCGAAAAATTGAAATCATAATGGCAAAAAAAGGGAAGCCAATTGTCATGTATGCAAAAAAAACCTCGGCGGATGAAAAATCAAAATTGAATTACAATAATATCAACGTCGGTTACGATTTAATGATTGGGGATTGGATTGATCCATATGGGAAAGGGAAAGTCGCAGATTTTTTTGTAAAATTTGAACATGATATAATATCAGAAAATGACTATTTGCACACGATGACTATACGATTCCCAAATGATGGAGACGGACTCATTCTCCAGCCCGTGCCCATTCGGGAGAGAAACGACCTTGTATTATCCCGCTTTGCCCCAGAAAATGGATATCAGTCTTTATACATTGAACAACAAGGCGTTAAAAATAATAAATCGATTTACACTGCGATAGAAAATGATAATTTTTTTATTCGTACAAGAACCGTAAAAAAAGATGGAAAAATTATATCGTGTAACTACGGTAAAATTATTGGTTGTATTGAAGGATCTAATTCAAACTTTTTATGCATGCGTTATTTTTTAAATCCTAATCAAAATGATAGAAATCTTGAGGTTGATCGGTCGGATAATTTAATTAAACATCTTACGGAACTTCAATCCCCCGTCAGGTACAAAAATTACAATGATTATGCGCGGTAGGTTTTGAAATGGGACGGATGGGGGGGGGATTTACGATGAACTGGCTTCGTCTGGCATTGCCTCTGGTTGTCGCGGGGGTTATGAATGGCTGCGTGGCAGATCCTGTGGGACGGTTCACCTTCTCCGTCAAGGATGACGAGGGCGCCGCCCTGCCTGACATTAAGATGTGCATCGCCGGGCACAAGGGGTGGGTGCCCGGCCCCTCCTTCGGGCGGGACGAGTTCCGCAACCAGGAAGGCGTGACCGATACCAACGGCATGCTCACCCTGGAGATCGCCAGCGATCAGGGGCGCTTCAGCTACGCCGTTCAGAAGCTTGAGGCTTATTATCCCTACTATGCCAAGGACATCTATCTGTCGAAGAAAGACCAGAACAAATGGCTGCCCTGGGATCAAAAAACCGACATTGTCCTGAAAAAGAAAGGGACCCCGGTGGTGATGTATGCAAAAAGAACATCCGAAGATAAAAAATCAAAAGTGGATGAAAATAATCTTGAAGTCGGTTATGATTTGATGGCTGGTGACTGGATCAGTCCGCATGGCGCGGGAAAAGTCGCAGATTTCTACGTCAAATTCGAACATGACGTTAAGTCAGAAACAGATTACTCCCACTCTATGACCTTGCGTTTCCCCAACGAAGGAGACGGGGTCATTCCCTATCCTGTTCCGCTGCGCGAGCAAGACGATCTTGTGTTGCCGCGAATGGCACCAGAGACCGGATATACTCAGGTTTATGTTGAAAAACGAGGGGGGAAAGGGGAGGGAGAAGACCAACGATATTTTTCCACCACAACCGAAGATGACAATTTCTTCCTTCGGACACGGACCGTAATGAAAGATGGCACGATTGTCTCCGCGTATTACGGCAAGGTGCATGGACGAATTTTAGGATCAGATATCAATACATTGTATATGAAATACTTCCTCAACCCCAATCCTAATGATCGAAATTTAGAAGTTGATTTTTCTGATAATTTGATAAAAAATCTTACTAGAACTCAGTCGCCTACTTGGTACAAAAACCACAAAGATTATGCGCGGTAGGCTGGGGCCGGGGCATTCTCCATAAAAGACCGGGGTGACCAGACGGCGGTTGATAAAGAGCAAATCGCCGGCGGGCTCTCACGGGGACACAGGCATCGGGAGCGCTTTCCCCTCCGCGGCTCCGCGCGAGAAAATCCGGGCCCGGTTTCTCCGCCACTCCGGTCGCAAACCGTCACAGATCGCGCGAGGGGAAAGCGGGCAGGATTGCCCGCCTCACGTTGGGCACAGGCAGGATTGCCGGTTTCACGTTCCCGGACGGCAGAACCTTGAACGGGCTCTGACGACGGCGCTTCCTGCGCAACGGGCCTCCTGTCCGGTGACACACGCCCACAACTCTGAACACTGTCGCCGTCGTGCTTGCCGCGGCCGCCACCCGCGGTGTATGTTTACCCCTGCTTTGCGGGAAATCCTACACGGGACGAGCCATGCCACTGAGTTGGACCGAAATCAAGCAGCGCGCTATCCAATTCTCCCGCGAATGGGCCGGGGAAAAACGCGAAGAGGCCGAGGCAAAGTCTTTCTGGGACGAATTCTTCAACGTCTTCGGCGTCCGCCGCCGCACCGTCGCCACCTTCGAGGAACCCGTCAAAAACCTCGGCGGCCAGTTCGGCTACATCGACCTCTTCTGGCGCGGCAAACTCCTGGTCGAACACAAATCCCAGGGCAAAGACCTGGACCGGGCCGGCAGCCAGGCCTTCCAATACCTCCAGAACCTCGCCAGTTCCGGACGCCAGGACGAAATCCCCCGCTACATCATCACCTCCGACTTCGCCCGCATCGCCCTGCATAACCTGGAGCCGGAAGAACAACTGAACCTGCCGCTGTTCGAGGGACGCAAAGTCAGCACCATCGAGTTCCCCCTGGCCGAACTCCACCGCCACATCCACGCCTTCGCCTTCATCGCCGGCTACAAACAACACCGCGTCGACCCCGAAGACCCTGCCAACATCCGCGCTGCCGAGATCATGGGCAAACTCCACGACGCCCTTGCCGCCGGCGGCTATTCCGGCCATCCCCTCGAACGCTTCCTCGTCCGCATCCTCTTCTGTCTCTTCGCCGAAGACACCGCCATCTTCGAGCCCAACGCCTTCTCCGAATACATCGGCAACCATACCAAGGACGACGGCTCCGACCTCGGCCTGCACCTCGCCCAAATCTTCCAGATCCTGAACACGCCCGACGGCCAGCGCCAGGCCAACACCCCCGCCGAACTCGCCGTCTTCCCTTACGTCAACGGCGGCCTCTTCGCCGAAGCCCTCCCCTTCGCCTCCTTCAACCGCGACATGCGCAACGCCTTTGTGGCCTGTTCCCGCTTCGACTGGTCCCGCATCTCCCCAGCCGTCTTCGGCTCGCTCTTCCAGTCTGTCATGGAGCCCGCCGCCCGCCGCCAAATCGGCGCCCACTACACGTCCGAACGGGACATCCTCAAGGTCGTCCGTTCCCTCTTCCTCGACAACCTTCGCGCCGAGTTCGCCAGGGTCAAGGCCAGCAAGCC
The DNA here is from genome assembly GCA_903894975.1 of uncultured Lentisphaerota bacterium. Lineage (GTDB taxonomy): Bacteria > Verrucomicrobiota > Lentisphaeria > Oligosphaerales > CAITYL01 > CAITSE01. The sequence continues at coordinate 44,582 of CAITSE010000128.1, read as the reverse complement.
CCGGCTCGCCGAATTCCACCGCAAACTCGCCGCCCTGCGCTTCCTCGATCCCGCCTGCGGCTGCGGCAACTTCCTCGTCGTCACCTACCGCGAACTCCGCGCCCTGGAGATGGACGTCCTCGAAGCCCTCCACGGCACCGACCAGGGCATCACCGACATCCGCCTGTTCTGTCAGGTCGACGTCGACCAGTTCTACGGCATCGAAATCGAGGAATTCCCCGCGCTCATCGCCGAGACCGCGCTTTGGCTCATGGACCACCAGATGAACGTCCGCCTTTCCGAACGCATGGGCCAATACTTCCAGCGCCTGCCCCTGACCAAGTCCGCCACCATCCACCGCGGCAACGCCCTGCGCCTTGACTGGAAAACCCTGCTCCCGCCCGAAAACTGTTCCTACATCCTCGGCAATCCCCCGTTTGTGGGGAAACATCTGATGACGGCGGAACAAAGCGAGGACATGGAGATTGCTGCTGGGAAAATCAGCTCGATCGGCATCTTAGATTACGTCACCGGCTGGTACTTCAAAGCCGCCGATTACATCCAAGGCACACGCATCCCCGTCGGCTTCGTCTCCACTAACTCTATCAGCCAGGGCGAACAACCCGGCGTCCTCTGGAACCCGCTCTTTGCCAAAGGACTGAAGATCCGCTTTGCGCATCGCACCTTCCCATGGGAAAGCGAAGCCCGCGGAAAGGCACACGTCCACGTTGTCATCATTGGCTTTGCCGCAGTGGACTCCGCAACCAAACGCATCTACGACTATGAGGGCGAAACTCCGACCGTCCGCGAAGTCCACAACATCAGTCCCTACTTGGTGGAGGGGAGGGATTTTGCGCTACCTGTTCGTAGAAGGCCGATTTGTGCAGTTCCCGAAATCATTTATGGCAGCAAACCTACAGATGGTGGCAACCTCCTTTTAAATAGCCAACAGAAAGAAGACCTTCTCAAGGTTGAACCTGCGGCAGAGAAATGGATTCGCCCCTTTCTTGGCGCGCAAGAATTTATCAATGGAGAAAGCCGCTGGTGCCTTTGGCTGGAAAACATTGCGCCTGGCGAGCTCCGAAGTATGCCCGAAGTCCTTAAGAGAGTCGAAGCCGTGCGTACGTTTCGCCTGAGCAGCATTAAGGAACAAACGCGAAAGGATGCGGCCGTTCCTACAACATTCGCGGAAAACCGGCAACCCCAAACTTCCTATTTGCTGATTCCTTCAGTGTCTTCGGAAACGCGCCCTTACATTCCCATCGCCTTTGTACCGTCAGAAGTGATTTCCAGTAATCTGGTGATGTTCATTCCTTCCGCCACGCTCTATCATTTCGGCGTCCTGACCTCCGCCATGCACATGGCCTGGGTCAAACAAGTCTGCGGCCGGATGAAATCGGATTACCGCTACTCCAACAAACTCGTCTACAACAACTTCCCCTGGCCGGAGCCAGCGCCGGACGCGTCCGACAAAGCCGGTGCGGAGTTCGCCAAGCGCCGCGCCGCCGTCGAGGCGTGCGCCCAGGCCGTGCTGGACGCGCGGGCGCCGCACCTGGCCCGCGGCAGCACCCTGGCCGACCTCTACGACCCCCTGACCATGCCCCCGGAACTGGTCAAAGCGCACCAGGCCCTCGACCGCGCCGTCGAAAAATGCTACCGCCCCGAACCCTTCCCCGCCGACCGCGATCGCGTCGAATTCCTCTTCGCCCTCTACGAAAACCTAACCACCGGCCCCCTCGCCGCCGCCATGGCGGAAAAACCCAAACGCCGCCGGAAACCCGCCGTTCCAGACGCGGAATAGGGCCGCGGCAAGACCGATGCGCAGCATCTTTGGAGTGCGGTGGCTCGACACCGCTTTCCCCGGCGGCGGAGCCGCCACTCCCGCGCATAATTGGCTCACTCGCCCAGATAAAACGGAGACATCAGACAGGAGACCGGTTCCACCGGCGGGAAAAAGCGGCGTCAAGCCGCCGCACTCCAAAGCGGCACGGCGCCGCGGTAGGATCATGCGCAGCATCCTTGTTGATTCCGATGCTGTCAGGCGGTATAATGGCCTACGGGAGATGACCCATGGAAGAAACCATTGCCAACACCTACTGGATTTGGGCCGGCTGCGCGCTTGCCGCGGCCAGCTTCATCTTCACGTCGTGGTATGCCACCCGCAAGCGTGGAAAGAAGGGCTGGCGCCATGTGCTGTTCGACAGCACCAATGATTATGACAATTGATGGGGGATCGTAGGGGGCGGTTCCATGGACGGAATGGACTTTATGGACGATATGGACACGATGGACGGGATGGACAAAGACCTGCCCGCTCCCCCGCCTCTTCGTCCTCTTCGTCCATTTCGTCCATAAAGTCCATCCCGTCCATTCCCATTCCCATTCCCCCATCCACCCCGCGCCCCACCTACCCCGAGATCGCGGCCAATGCGGCGCTGGTTCTGATCGGCGTTGCTTGCGCCCTGCTTGACCGTCAGATCACGGCCCAGGCCGCGGCCTTTACCGCGGACGGCGGTTTCACCGAACGCCTATACCGCGTCCGCACCGAACGCCGCGACTCAGGCGGTTAGGGACAAAGAGCCAATCGCCGGAGATCTCTCACGGAGGCACGGGGGCACGGAGTCTTCCGAACTAGGGGACGCAGGCATCGGGAGGGGCTTTCCCCCTCCGCGCCTCAGCGACTCCGCGCAAGAAAATCCGGGCCCGGCTTCCCCGGCACTCCGGTCGCAAATCGCCACAACCCGCGCAGGGGACAGCAGACAGGAGTGTCTGCGCTACGTTCCTGAACGGAAGCTCACAAAGGCGCTTCCAGCGCAACCCCTTCGTGACCTTCGCGGCCTTCTGTTCAATTCAATTCAATAAAAGCGAACGTCGAACATCGAACACTGAACGTCCAACGTCGAACCGGGGATTAGAGCCTGAAGGGGCAGGCGCCCAGTTCAATGTTCAACGTTCAATGTTGAATGTTCGACGTTCGCATTCCCGGCTGTTCAGCCCAGGACAGCCTTGATGCGGCGGACGCCGCGGCTGGAGCTTTCTTCCTTCTGGATCTTGAAGGCGCCGAGCTGGCCGGTGCGTTCGGCGTGGGGGCCGCCGCAGATTTCTTTGCTGACGTCGCCCATGGCGTAGACCTTGACGGTCTCGCCGTACTTGTCGCCGAACAGGCCGATGGCGCCGGCGGCCTTGGCGGCGTCGACGGTCATTTCCGTGCAACTGATGGGCAGGTCGCGCTTGATCGCGTCATTGACCAGGGCTTCGACCTGGGCGAGCTGTTCGGGGGTCATCTTGTCGGGGTGCGAGAAGTCGAAGCGCAGCCGTTCGGCGGTGATGTTGGACCCGGCCTGGGCGACGTGCCCGCCCAGAACCTGGCGCAGCGCGGCGTGGAGCAGGTGCGTGGCGGTGTGCAAATTGGCGGTCTTGTCGGAGTGGTCGGCCAGGCCGCCCTTGAACTTCTGTTCGGCGCCGGCGCGGGAGAGGTCCTGGTGCTTTTTGTAGGCGTCCTGGAAGCCGGCCTGGTCGACCTTGAAGCCCCGTTCTTTGGCCATTTCCACGGTCAGTTCCAGCGGGAAGCCGTAGGTTTCGTAGAGGAAGAAGGCGTTCTTGCCGCTGATGACCTTGTGCTCGATGTGGGCCGGGATGCGGCCGATGAGGCGGTCGAATTCCTTGATGCCGTGTTCCAGGGTGGCGGCGAACTTCTCTTCTTCGCGGGAGAGTTCCTCACGGATGACGGCGGCCTGGGCGGCGACCTCGGGATAGACCGCGCCGTACTCGGCGATGACGACGTCGGCGATCTTGGTGGTGAACATGCCCGGGATATTGAGCTGACGCGCCTCGCGGATGGCGCGGCGGATGAGGCGGCGCAGGACGTAACCCTGGTCCACATTGCCGGGGCGGACGCCGTCGGCGATGAGGAAGGTTGAGGCGCGCATGTGTTCGGCGACGATGCGACCGCCGCGGGTGGCGATCGGGTCGGGGTTGCCGCTGAGTTCGGCGATCTTGGCGAAGATGCCGGTGAAGAGTTCGGTCTCATAGGCGCTGCGCTTGCCCTGCATGAAGGCGGTGACGCGCTCGACGCCCATGCCGGTGTCCACGTTGGTCTGGGCGAGCGGCTCGTACTTGCCCTCGGCGGTCTTGTTGTACTGCATGAAGACGTCGTTCCAGATTTCGACCCACTTGCCGCAATTGCAGGCGGGGCCGCAGCCGGGACCGCAGTCCGGGCGCTCGAAACAGACGAACATCTCGGTGTCCGGGCCGCAAGGGCCAGTCTGGCCGGCGGGGCCCCACCAGTTGTGGGCCTTTTCCAGGAAGACGATGCGGTCTTCGGGAATGCCGAGCTTTTTCCAGATATTGGCGGCTTCGTCGTCGCGCGGGGCGTCGGCATCGCCGGCGAAACAGGAGACCATGAGGCGGGAGATGGGGAACCCGAGTTCCTTGGTGAGGAAGTTGAAGCTCAGGGTGATGGCTTCCTCCTTGAAATAATCGCCGAGTGACCAGTTGCCGAGCATCTCAAAGAAGGTCAGGTGGAACGGGTCGCCGACCTCGTCGATGTCGCCGGTGCGCAGGCACTTCTGGACGTCCACGAGCCGTTTGCCGGCGGGATGTTTTTCGCCGAGCAGGAAGGGCACGAGCGGGTGCATGCCGGCGGTGGTGAACAGACAGGTCGGATCATTCTCGGGCACCAGCGGGGCGCTCTTGATCTCGGCATGGCCGTGGCGTTTGAAGAATTCGATGTAGGTGCGGCGGAGTTCGTTGGCGGTCATGGTCGATCCGTCTTCCGGCGGCGGCGCCGGAGCTGGTAGATGCTGGGGTGGTGGTGCAACCGGGACTAAAGCCGATTGATGGCGGGGGCAGAACTCGGTTCTGTCGGCAAAGGGTTCAGGGTTCGGGGTTCAGGCGGGGGAATCAGAGGGGCGGAGACAGAGAAAGCATTACGGCATCATGAACGTGTCGCATCTCCGCCTAATCCTGAACCCTGAACCCTGCTCCCAAGGCATGCCGAACTATACGGCATGGAGCTCGGTTAATGTATCCACCGGCCTGAGAAAGGCCAAAAACAAGAGCCGCCGGTTTCCGAAACCGGCGGCTCAGTGATCAGGAAGTGGAAGGGTGGCTCTCTGGGGTGTCTGTGTGACTGAGGCCATGCGGCCTCGTTGCGGTGTTGTTCAGAGGATCTGCTTTCCACTTCCTATAGATACTAATGCCACGAATCCTGACACATTACAATCCGCCGCGGCTAATTATTAATTTCACAGTCGCCGCCGTAACGCGGGATTATTCATGACCCGGTTTGCCGCGAAAGAAAAGTCCCCAGCGCAGTCCCCTCAGAAGCCCCGGCGGGGCGGCAGGACGTAGCCGGGGGCGTAAGCCTCCGGTCACGAAATAGATAAAGGTTTCCAGCCCCCGAAGGGGGCGGCATAATCGACAACCGCGCCAATCCCCACACCACGGTCGCCCCTCGGGGCTTCAATCCAAGCGGAATCCGATTCCGCATTCTCCGGTTGACATCTCCTCAATCGATCAGGCGACAGGCGGAGGGGCGGCCGGGCAGAGAGTTCTCTTGCAAACGGGCCTGCGTTGATTACGGTCATAAGCTGCACGTTCGTCACCGCACCGGCTCTGCCGGAGGCGGCGCGGGGGGCGGGTGCCAACGCGACAATTTAACGATTCAGGATCGCCTTCATGACTTGGTTTTATGTAGCAGACGGGCAACGGCAGGGGCCGATGGAGGAAGGGGCGTTCCTGGACTTGGTGCGCACGGGTAAGATTACCTCGGAGACCTTGGTCTGGAACGAGAGCCTGCCGCAATGGGAGCCGTACGCCAAGGTGTATGCCCAGTCCGTGCAGGCGGCGGAAGGGACGAAGCCGGCGGGAGGAGGCGCGGGCACGACCACCATGAGCGGGCGCAAGGCCACTCACTACCAGCTCAAGGGCAGGCAGTCGGAGACGCCCACGGTGGTTTTGGGGCCGCGGCCGACGAGCGCCGCTGAAGAGGCCGGGGCGACGACGATCAGCGGCATGCTGTGCCGGGCCTGCGGAGGGCGTTATCCCGCAGACCAGATCGTGCCGTTTGACGGCGGCCAGGTCTGCGTAAGATGCCTGCCTTCGGTCAAGCAGGCGAAGGCTCATCAGCGGGCGCCGGAAGGCGGGTTCGCCGGATTCTGGATCCGGGGCGCCGCACGGGTGCTGGATCTGATGCTGCTGGCGGTACTTGCCCTCGGCCTTTTCGCCGTGGGAAAGCCGCTGCTGATCACTTTCTTCGAGTTCAAGCCGAAGGTCGCGCAGGATCATCTTGAGCTTGCCCTGCTGCTGGTGCCGCTGGTGTATTCGGTGTTTTTCGTGGGGACTTTTGGCGCGACGCCGGGAAAGATGCTGCTGCACCTACGGGTGATCCGCACCAAGGACGACGACCATCCGGGCTATGTCCGGGCGCTGCTGCGGGAGCTGTTTTTTTACATCAGCACCCTGTTCCTGTGCCTGGGACATCTGCTGGCCGGGTTCGATCCGGAAAAACGCGGCGTCCACGATTTCGTCTGCGACACGCGGGTGGTCCGGGGTTGAGCCCCGGCCGTTTTTTGTCGCCAGGGAAACCAAAGATTCGAGAGCCCTCGGGAGCCGGCGCGGGCCATCGAGAGCCCCCGAAAACCCGACGGCCCGCGACAGCCCGCGATGGCCCGCGACGCCGGCGGGAATCAGCGCGCTTCTTCCGCCAGGAGCGTGCGAATCTGGGATTCGCGGGTCTCGATGCTTTCGCAAAGTTTGAACTGGACCTTGGCGCGATTGAGATTCTGCCCTTCGTAAAGGGTTTTGAAGTAGATGTCGCCGGCGAGAAAATCGGCGAAAAAGCGCAGGCCCAGTTCAAAGGCGATAAGGCGAATGGCGTCGTAGAGAAAGGCGTGGTCGGCCGAAGTGAGGAAGTCGCGGGCGTGGAGCATGTAGCCGCGGATGATGGCACGGCAGAGGTCGGTATCAAAATAAACCGCGGCCAGGTCCTGAGCTTCTTCGCCGGCGGGATTGCAGCAGGAGCGGAGGCAATCGCCGACATCGTATTGGATAAGGCCGGGCTTGACGGTGTCGAGATCGACAATGCAGGTGCCCTTGCCGGTGGCGTCGTCGATCATGATGTTGGCGACCTTGGGATCGCCGTGGATGGGACGGAGCGCGAGCTGCCCGGCAGCGCGCGCGTCTTCGAGCACGGAGCACCAGCCGCGGCGTTGCGCGATAAAGTCCAGACAGTGCCGGGCTTCGGGGGAGCTTTCCAGGCGCTGCCGGCCGGCGGGGGCGGCCAGGGCGGCGTCAAGCTTGTCAAGATAGCCGGGAGTGATGTGAAAGCCGGGGAGCGTATCGTGCAGTTCGGCGGCGGGGATGTCACTGATCACGCGCTGAAAATGGCCGAGGACAATGCCGGCTTCGCGGGCATGTTCCAAACTTTGGACTTTTTCATAGGAATGGGCCGAGGCGATGTGGGAGATGGCGCGCCAGCAGTCGCCGTCGCCGTCGGTGATGAAATCGCGGCCGTCTTTGGCGGGAATGATGCGGGGGAGTTGCCAGATCCGGTCGGAGCGGTCGGCCTCGTCTTCGAGCTGGCGGTGGGCGTGGCCGGTGACCACCCGCAGATTGGCCATGATCCATTCCGGCCGCGGGAACACGCGCAGATTAAGGCGCTGCAGGATGAAGCGTTCCTCGGAAAACGCAGTCCGGAAGACCGCGAGGTAGGTGTCATTGACATTGCCGCGGCCGGCGCTTTCGACCGTCACGAGCCGGCCGGCGACGTCGAACTGCTTGGCCATCAGGGCGGCTTTCATGGGGCGGGATACCTCTCCGGTCAGGGATGGCTCGGCTGGCGGCGGGAACGCGTTTGGAAACGGCGCTTACTATATCCCGGATCGTCTCAGAAAAGCCCCTTGAAAGGGAGATGAAAATTATCTTTGACGCCTGTTTTTTTCTTTAGACAAAAGATGGGGGACCCCAATACTCCCTGTAATCCAGCGGTTTTGTGTTTTGAGGCGATCGCCGATCCCTGACAAAGCCCCTACCCCGCACTTTGGGCCGTGCGCTTGCGGCGGCAGGCGGCAAGCCCAAGGGAGCCAAGCCCGAGAAGAGCCAAGGTGGAGGGTTCGGGAACAGCCGCGGCACCAGCAGCTCCGCTCAGATCGTAGGAGTATGTTGGATCGGATCCATAAGGGGTCACAATTTCGTAGGTGAACGTATAGGTGAACGCCTCGCTCCATGTGGCCATGGTCAGAGGTATATCGACTCCAGTATCGCCGGGAAACAGGGTTGCCAGCGTACCCGGGCTAGCATAGAGCCCCTTCGTGACTTTGGCTATCATAGTTTCAGTTGTTGGGGAACTCAGGGCCGGCATGTCGGGGAGACCAAAGTATGCGCCGATCGAACTATTAATCGGCCCCGCCGTTTGCAGGCTCAGAACCGCACGAAAGTAGGCATCCGCATGGACCAGACCGCCACCGAAATTCACCAAGGCATCGGACGCGCTCGTGCTGCTATTTAAGGAAATATCAAAACGATCATAGGTCGAGGGGTCAGCCGAGCCGACGGTGTAGGAGAAGCTCAGCCCCCCGCCAGCCACGTCCTTGGCAGCGCCCAAGGTGGGCAGCTGCATTACGGAGACGGGAGTGGAATTGAATACCTGGCCAGGAGCCGCCCCAGAACCCGGCCCCGCAAGCATGAATGTCGAGCTCGCGGTCTCAACCCTGCCGACGCCGCTGGATTCTCGAAATCCTGCTTGGATTGTTCCAAAGAAGACAAAGCCATTCCATCCCGAAGGCGGGTTGAGGAGGATGGAGGCGCCACTCGCGGAACAAGCGAGGAGTGTGAGCGCCACGCCAACGGCGATTGCCGCGGTTTTTACTGCTACGATTTTCATGTTACTTGATCCTGGCAGTCATTTTGATTTCACAGGCTAATCGGGCGGAGGGCATAAACTTCAGACTTGTTTCACCGCGCCTTTCTCCGGCATTTCGCCCGTGCCTTTTCTTTAAACAAAAGTATTATTATAAAAATACTATACATAAACCCCGACGGGTGTCAAATGCTTATTTTGGGGAACGTCATCGCCTTGAGCGTCACGCGCTGGCCGGCCAGGTCGGCCTGGGAGACGTTTTTTTGATCCGCGCACCGGTCGGAAAGGCGGCGAAACCGACCCGGAATGGGGGCGACTATATCCCGGGGCCGGGCTTGCACGCCCCTGCGGGCGGGGTAGATTGAAACGGTCCGGCGGGCAGAGTGATTTCCCTGTCGTCGCCGGCCACCGGGATTTGCATTATGACGCTCCGCACCGCCGCCATTCTTTTTGCCGCACTACTGGCCATTCAAGCCTGGGTGTTCGGGGCCGGGGTGCGGCGCTGGCCGGGTTTGTGGAAGACCCTGCCGCGCCAGCGGGTTCCGGGCATCCTGATCGGGGCGGTCTGCCTGGTCTGGGCGGGGAACGAAGTCCAGATCATGCTCGAAGGAGATCTGGCGCGGCTCCAAACCGTGATTTGGTGGCTGGTGCCAGCGGTTCTGCTCCTGGCCTGGCGGTTTCTCGATTTTCTGCTGGTCCGGGCCCTGGGCGGGCTGGTCCTGCTACTAATTCCGGTGCTGCTGCTGGAGGCGTTTGCGCGGCACCTGCCGCTGCGCCCGGCGTTTTCCGCCCTCTGTTACGTCCTCGCCCTGGCGGCGATGGTGATGGTGGCAGCGCCGTGGCATTACCGAAACCTGCTTGAACGTGCAGCCACCACGCCCCGGCTCCGGACCGGGCTTGCCACCGGACTGGGGCTGTCAGCCACGGTCATGGCCGCGGTGGCGACCTTCGCCGGATGAACCAGGCGAACGAATCCCAATTAAAAATCAAACCGGGATACTATTCGCGTTCATTGGCGTTCATTCGCGGTTCAAAAATCGGAACCTGTTTTTATGGCACAATCATATACCATTGTATATTTTAACCGCTAATGAACGCCAATGAACGCGAATAAACCATGTCCGATCCGACGGAACAACATCCAACTCCTGAAGTGGCGGCGTTTCTGGATCGCTGTCTCGGCACGCCCGGGTGGCGGGAACGCCTGCCGCTGATCCGGACCTTCCAGCAGGACCTGGTCGAGGCCAATGCCCGGACCAATCTCACCCGCATCCTGTCGCCAGAGGAGTTCTGGACCAAGCATGTGGCGGACAGCGTCGCGGTGGGGCTGGCCTTTCCCGACCTGGTGCGGCGGCCGCTGCGCGTGGCCGACATCGGCTGCGGCGCCGGGATTCCCCTGTTTCCGCTGGCGTGGGCGAACCCGGAATTGCGCCTGACCGGCATTGAAACCAACGGGAAGAAGGTCGAATTCCTGGAAGAGGAAAAGGTGCGTCTGGGCTTTGGAAAACGGGTGACCATTTTAGGGCGCCAGGCACGGGAAGCGGGGCGCATGGCCGGGCATGGCGGCGCCTACGACGTGGTCGTGGCCCGCGCCGTCACGGAGCCCGCCCTGCTGGTGCGCGAGACCCGCCGGCTGTTGCTGCATGAACCCGGAGCGTGCCTGATCGCCTACACCACGCCGGCGGCGGCCGCCGCCGGCCGGGAACTGGCGGTCCGGGAGGCGCGCAAATTCGGCCTGGTCCCGCGCTGGTCCGACGTGATCGACCTGCCGGGCGGCGCCGGCCCGCGGCAATTTCTGCTTTTTCTCCGGTTGAACGAAAGTGCCGACATTGTGATATAGTAAGATCATCTTTAGCATGTTAAAACCGGCGGGGGTGTTACGGGTTGCGGCATAAGGAGTTTAATATGAGTATTCTCTCTTCCCTTTTTGAACGGCGGATCAGGGCCCTGATCTGGGCGTCCTTTGCGCTTCTGGCGCTGCTGCCGGTGTTGAGCATGACCCGGATCTGGCTGGTCGCCCGGGATCCCGAAGTCAGCCAGTTCCTGCGGGGAATCGAAATCTGCACCCTGGCCGCCTTCATCGTCTGCTGCCTGATCGCGGGCCTGACGGTGCTGCTTTCCATTGCCAACCGCCTGCGTGATTTGACCGAGAAAACGGCCGGCCTGGGCCGGCACCCGGCCGCCGACGGCGAGGCCAGCGCGCCCGCGACGGGCGGCTCAGAAGCCCGTAACGAACTGGCATCCCTGACCGATTCCCTTTCGCGCGTCCAAGTAGATTTCCTCAAAAACCTCCAGCAGCTTCAGCAGCAGGCTACGTTCCTGGACAACCTCCAGCACGTCCTCAACCACACCAGCGACATGGTCATGATGCTGAACGAACGCAACAGCATCTCCTTCAGCAACCAGACCGCCCGGGAAAAACTCGGCATTCTCCCCGACACCAGCGTCCGCCACTCCCTCGCCGAGGGCCTGTTGCGCAAGACCGACGCCGAGCGCCTCTCCGGCCTGCTGGAAAACTGGCAGGACATCGACGAAATTCTGGAGTTTGCCCGCGCCGACGGCAGCCGTCTCTATGTGCATTGTATCCAGACCGTGGTCAATCTGCAGAACCAGGACCGAAGCAAGATCATCATCCTGCGCGACATGACCGAGCGCAAGCAGATGGAAAACCAGCTGTTCCGCTCCGAGCAACTGGCGGCCCTGGGCCAACTCATTTCCGGCGTCGCCCATGAACTCAACAACCCGCTGGCCGCCGTGCTCGGGTTTGCCGAACTCTGCCGGGATGAACGAATCCGCCGCGACGACTTGAACCGGAACCTGGAAATCATCGAACGTGAGGCCCGGCGCACCGCCCATATTGTCGAAAACCTGCTCAACTTCAGCCGCCAGCGCGACACCCGGCGCGTCCCGGTCAACATCCACGACCTGCTGGAACGCTGTTTCACCCTGCTCGCCTATAATTTCCGCACCAACAACATCACCGTGCGGCGCAATTACATGACCTCCATGCCGCTGCTGGAACTGGACGAGTTCCAGGTGCAGCAGGTCTTCATGAACCTGATCATCAACGCCGCCCAGGCCATGCATGATGCGGGCACCCCCTGCCCTTGCATCACGGTGGAAACCACGGCCACGGCGGACCGCAAGGGCGTCCGGATCAGCATCGGCGACAACGGCCCCGGCATCCCGGCGGAACTGCTCGCCCGCGTTTTCGAGCCGTTCTTCACCACCAAGCAGGAATCCCACGGCACCGGCTTGGGACTCACGGTTTCCCGCGGCATCATCCGCAGCCACAACGGCGACGTCGTGGTCAGCAGCCGCGCCGGCGCCGGCGCCACCTTCACCATCCAGTTGCCGCTGCCGGAAAGCCTGACCCTCCCGGAAACCGCGGTCAGCGGCACCCCGGCCAAGGGCAAGATGCGCGGCCGCGTTCTGGCCGTGGACGACGAACCGTCCATTTTGGCCATGACCAGCCAGGTGCTGTCCCGGCAGGGCATCGAAGTCGTCACCTCCACCACCGTGGCGGAATCGCTGATCCTGTTGCAGCAGCAGGAATTCGACGTGATCGTCACGGACATCCGTATGCCGGACGGCAACGGCACGCAGCTCCGGGATTTCCTGCAGATCTTCCGGCCCGAATCACGCTGCCGCGTCCTGTATGTGACCGGCGACCCGAATGTCACCTCCGGGATGAAGAAACGGCTGGGGGATGTGCCGGTCCTGATCAAGCCCTTCCACGTTCAGGAACTGGTGAACGCAGTAACCCAACTGCTGGAAAGCGCCAAGGCCCCGGTCGGTTCCAAAGCCTGACCCTGCGCCGGGATGAATGAAGCCCCCGACCCAAGGGTGCGGGATTTTGTTCCCGGCTCCCAACGGAACCACGGAAGACGGAACCGTTTTGCCCGAGGCCGGATTCACCGGCGGGAAAAGCCGGGGTCCAACCACCGGCACCAAAGCAGCGAAGACGCGGCCATGAAGCCGCGCCTCCTTTTGCATGGGGAGATGAGCTTTTTAACTCAGCGGCTGCGAATCGGCGGGGACGCGGGGACGGCCGCGGGAACCTTGGCGGGAGTGGCGGCAACGGGGATTCTGGCGGGGGCCGCCGCCGCGGCCGTCTGACGGGCCGCCTGTTGCGCGTAACCCCAGTCGAGCAGGGCCGCGGTCAGCCGGTCCCGGTCGATGGCCGTATGCCCGCCGCAGACCACGGCGATGAGGCGGCGACCATTGCGCAGGCAGGTGGCGGTGATGCAGTGGCCGGACTTGTTGGTCAGGCCGGTCTTCATGCCGTCCACGCCGGCGCAGGGCCGTTTGGAAATCAAGGTGTTGTGATTGAAGATCTCCGTCGGCTTGCCGGGGTTGGTGGCGGGACGCTGCAGGGCGTCCAGCTTGATGCCGCAGATCTGCATCAGATCCGGGTATTCCACCAGGCGCGCGGCGAGCATGGCCAGTTCCCGGGGCGTGGCCTGGTTCTCGGGGGACTTGGGGTCCGGCGGCAAGCCGTGGGAATTGTAAAATTTCATGCCGGTGCAGCCCAGTTCGGCGGCCCGCTGGTTCATGCGGGCGACAAAAGCCGCATAGTCGCCGTTGGCCAGGAACTCGCCCAGCAGATAGGCGGCGTCGTTGGCACTCTTGACCATGACGCACTTGGTCAGTTCCTCGACCGTGAAGCTCTCGCGGGGATCAAGCCAGACCTGGCTGCCGCCGATTTTGGAGCAGGCGCGAGTGACTTGAACGCGGGTCTGCATGTCCACCCGTTTTTCCTTGTGGATGGCTTCCATGAGCAACTGGGTGGTCATCATCTTGGTCATAGAAGCGATGGGCACGGCGGTGTCCGGATTTTTGGCCCAGAGCAGTTCTTTCGTCGTCCAGTCGATGAGGATGGCGGAGGTGCAGCCGGAATTGGCCTGGGCTTGCAGTTTGGCCGGAAGACTGAGCGGAAGCGGGGTCAGGCGGAAGGTCGCCATGGTCAGTTCCGGGGGCGGCGGGGGCGGGGGCGGAACGCTGGCCGCGGTTCCGGTAAGGACGGAGGCGGGGAGAGTTCCAGTGGCCTGGGAGTCTTTGCCGCCGCGGAACAGGAAAAACCAGGCGACCGCGCCAAGGAGGGAGAGAACGATGAGGGCCAGGATCCATTTCATGAGGGTTGATCTCCAAAAGGGTTGCGAACATTCAACATTGAACATTGAACGTCCAACATCGAACCGGGATACAGGGTGCGGGTTTGAACTTTAGTCAGGCGTTTTCCTGGGATTGCGGCGGGTGGGCCGGCGGTTCCCGGCGGCGGCCGGAACCGGGAGCCCGGCCACGACCACCGCGGAAGCGCGGGCGGGCGGCGCCGCGACGGGCGTCGCCTTCATGCCAGACCCGATCCGGCGGCGCCGGCCATTTTTCCACTTCCGCCAAGTTCCAGCCCTGGTGGGTGGCGAACATCAGGAACAGTTCCCGGGCGTAGCGGTACTGGGGATGGCGCACGACGAAATCGTCGGGGCTGGTTTCCAGGAAAGCGGGCAGCAGCAGCAGCGTGTCGCGGACCCGGGCATGGAGAAAGCGCGGCATGGTGTACGGTTCAAAAAAGTGACGGACCGCCGCCTGGCAGCAGGTGGAGAGTTCCGGCGCCGGCAGCCACAGGGGCGAGGCTGCGCCGGACAGTTCGCGCAGGCGCGGCGCCACCGGGGCCAGGGCGACGGTGGCCAGCCCCATGGTCTGGGACTTGGCATAGATACCGGCCGAGGCGCGTTCGTCCCGCTGCCGCAGGAGGCCGCGCATCAGCTTGCCTTCGGGATGGTCCCAGATCGCATCCAGGTTCTTCCAGAAATAACGCAGCACGCCGTAATGGCGGCAGGCTTCGAACATCTTCAGGGCGTAGGGCTTGCCCAGGATCTTGAGCAGTTCCTCGAACAACCGGGCATTCGAGCTGAGGCCGACGCGCGGCGCCAGCTCGATCACGGCGCGCTCGACGGACGGTTCCAGGGTGAAGCCGAAATAGGCAACCAGCTTAAGAGCGCGAATGATGCGCACCGGATCCTCGGCCAGGCGCACCATGGGATCGCCGATGACGCGGACGACCTTGGCCGCGATGTCCGCAGAACCGTGGTGCGGATCGTACAGCTCGCCGCCGTTCTGCGGAGTGTAGAACATGGCGTTGACGGTGAAGTCGCGGCGGGTGGCGTCCTGTTCGCGGGTGCCCCACTGGTTGTCGTTCCAGATCATGACGCCGTCGTCGCCTTCACGAGTGGAGCGCTCCTCCATGGTCGGCTGGCGGCGGAAGGTGCTGACTTCGTACATGTTGCCGCTCAGTGTGACATGTACCAGGCGGAAGCGGCGGCCGATGATCCGCGCCTGCCGGCCGAAGACCTGCCGCACCTGTTCCGGCGTGGCGGAAGTGGCGAGGTCGTAATCCTTGGGCTGGATGCCGAGCATCAGGTCGCGCACGGCGCCACCGACGATCCAGGCTTCATGATTCTGCCCGGCCAGGCGGGAGACCAGTTCGTTGACCGCGGAGTCAGTGTGCAGTTTGCGCAGGTTCATGGCGGAAATTACCGGGGGTTGTAGAGGCTCAGCTCCAACTGGTGGGACGCTCCGGCCGCGGCGGCGCGGACGGGCGCAAAACTGAGGCGGTGCTCCGGGCATGGCCCGAGGCGGCGGATGGCGTCCAGGTGCTCTGCCGTACCGTAGCCTTTGTGCCGGGTGAAGCCGTACCCGGGATAGCACCGGTCGAGTTCCTCCATATAGCGGTCGCGATGGACTTTGGCGAGGATGCTGGCGGCGGCGATGCTGGCGCTGAGGGTATCGCCCTTGACGATGGCCCGGGACGGCGCCGGCAGGCCCGGCACCGGCAGGCCGTCGACCAGCGCGAAATCGGCGGGGGGGTCGAGTTTGAGCAACGCCTCCCGCATGGCGGCGTGGGTGGCGCGGAGAATATTGTCACGGTCGATACGACCGGGCTCGATCCAGGCCAGTCCCCAGGTCAGGCCGGGAAGGGCGAGAAGTTCGGCGGCCAGTTCGGCGCGGCGGCGGGGGGAAAGCTGCTTGGAATCGCGCACCGCGGGAATCGCGCCGGTGGCGGGCAGGATGACCGCTGCCGCCACCACAGGTCCCGCCAAGGGGCCGCGCCCGGCTTCATCGACACCGGCGATACGTCGCCAGCCTTCCGCCCGGGCGGCCTCCTCATACGCGAGGAGGTCGGCGGCGGCGGCGGCTGGGTCCGGATCCGGCTTCCGGGGACGGCCCATGGAACTTCCTTGAAAGATCAGACGCCGGCGGCGCCGGTCTGGTTTTCCGCATCCTGGATGCGGGAGGCCTTGCCGATCAGGCCGCGGAGGTAATAAAGTTTCGCCCGGCGGACCTTGCCGCGCTTGACGATTTCGATCTTGGCGAGGCGCGGGGAATGGATCGGGAACACCCGCTCCACGCCCTGTCCGTAGGAAACCCGGCGCACCGTGAAGCTTTCGCGGATGCCGCGGCCCTTCCGGGCAATGACGCTGCCGGAGAACGCCTGCTCGCGCTCTTTGTCGCCTTCTTTGATCATCACAACGACACGAACCGTGTCGCCGACCTCGAAGTCGGGCACGGCCGTCTTCAGGTTTTCCATGTCCATCTGTTGAATCTTGTTCATGGGTCGTTCTCCTCAAGATTGTTGACGATGAGGTCCGGGCGGCCCGCCAACGTGCGGATCCATCCCTGTTCGCGGCGCCAATCCCGGATCTTGCCGTGATCGCCGGAACGCAATACTTCCGGCACGGCCAGGCCGTTCCACCGTTCGGGACGCGTGTAATGCGGATACTCCAGCAGGCCTTCCGCGCCGAAGGACTCACTGTCGGCCGATTCCGGGGATCCCAAGACTCCCGGAAGCAACCGGATCACGGCATCGGCCACCACCATTGCGGCCAGACTGCCGTTGGTCAGGACATAATCTCCTATGGAAAGTTCTTCGTCGACCAGCGTCTGCCGGACCCGCTCGTCCACGCCTTCGTAATGACCGCAAACAAAGATCAGATGCGTTTCCCGAGCCAGCCGTTCCGCATCACGTTGCCGGAAGCTCTGTCCCTGGGGGGACATCAGCACCACCCGGCTCTGCGGCGTCCGCAACACGGTCAGGGCCTCGGCCAGCGGTTCCGGCTTGAGCACCATTCCGGCGCCGCCGCCGTACGGGGTGTCATCCACTGTGCGGCGGGCGTCGTGGGTGAAGTCCCTGAGATCCACCATCCTGACTTCCACCAACCCTTCGCGGCGGGCCCGTCCGAGAATAGACTCGGTCATCGGGCCTTCGAAGAGGCCGGGAAAAAGCGTCAGGAACTCGAGGCGCATGGCGGTCCCCGGAACAGCCCGGGTTAATCCAGGACTTCCACGTTGACATGACGGCCGTAGCGGCCCGCCGCGCTGTTCACCAGCGCACGGATCGCGGCAATCGTCTTGCCATTCTTGCCGATGATCTTGCCGACGTCGGCCTTATCACAGGCAATCTGAACCAAGACATCCTTGCCTTCCGACTTGACCACGGTGGAAACTTTCACCGCCTCGGGCTTTTCGACCAGGGAACGGGCGACGAATTCCACAAAGGCCTCGCCCGCCGCCAAGTCGCCATCGCGCCCCGCCGGAGCTCCACCAGAACTTCTGGCGGAACCTCTGGCAGGACCTCTGGCCGCGGCTTTCGCGGGAGAAGCGGATGCGGCGGGTTCGCCGCCGCCGAACAATTTTTTCAGGAATCCAAACATGGGAGTACCATTACCCCGCGGCCGGCGCGGGCGCCGGCGCTTCCGCCACCGGCGCAGCCGCCGGCTTGGCAGCTGCGGCCTTGGCGGCCAGTTTTTCCGCCTTGGCACGACCCGTTTCGGGGGTCATCGGGGTGCCTTTGCGGGCGCGGTTGAGGATAGCCGCCACAGTTTCGGAAGGCTGGGCGCCCTGGGCGACCCAGTATTCGGCACGGGGCAGATCCACGAGTTCCGTCTTGTGACGGGGATCGTAGTTGCCGATGCACTCGATGAACTTTCCGTCGCGGGGCGAACGGGAGTCCGTCACCACGATACGGTGACAGGGCTGATTGACCTTACCGGTCCGGCGAAGTCTGATCTTGACCGACATGACGACCTTTCCCCGGACTGACCCGGGAATTCATAAACGATGGTCTGAGCGTTGGCCCCTGCACCTTCACAGCAAAGGATCCGCCCGGTCTTCCGGCGGCTTTCAGGGAGACAAACGGCATACTATAAACGGCCATTCCGCCGTTGCCAACGCTCGCGCCACGCCACGGAGGAACGCCTCATGCCCCCTGCCCGGGAAAGTGGGCCTCTTGCCCACTTGAACGGGCGGGTGTCCACACCCGGCAAATACGGGCCGGCGGGCATCTTTCCCGCCGATTCCGGGCGGAGCGCCCGCGACGCGAGCCCGAACGGGCTCTTTTGCGAAGAAAAACGTACCTGTCCCCATGAGACACGGTGTTCGCGTTTTCCGCGCCGATCACGGAGGGCGGGGACGAGTCCGTGCCGTCTGCCTGGCTTTTCCGCTGCCTTCCCTGGCTTAACGGAACCGTTCATTAAATGGCTCGGGGGATGGAAAGTTTTGGCTTGCGGATTTGGCTTGGGAAGGGAAATCTGCGCCAATCTGCGAAATCTGCGGATGAAGATGTTCCGGAGGTTTTACCGCGGATCGCGCGGATTGACGCGGATGATGGCGGCCCGGGGCCGGCATGTCACGCCCCGCCCCCGTTGCAGGCTGCTGGATTTTGCTTGAACTAACCGCATATTCTCATCCGGTGCCGCAAGCTGTCTGTGTCTGGGAGGTCGATCATGTCCACGCCCCTTTTCGGTTGTCGGCGGTTCATGCTGGCGGTTCTGTTCGTCCTGATCGCCGGCGGACCCTTCGCCGCGACGGCGCAGAATGCCGGCGACAGTTCCTGCATTTTGAATGAAAACGCATTCTGGCACAGGTATTACCGATTCGAGACCGGCCGCGTGTCCGCCGCCGCGTTGAAGAGCGACGGCGACAAGACGCTGGGCGCGCAGCGGCTCAACAAGCTGCAGCGCAACACCGAGAAAGAGATGCAGGCGCAGGGGAAGAGTCCGGCCGCCGCCGACTGGCGGGAGTTCGTCTGTCCGTTCGTGCACGGCGGCAACTCGAAGCGCGATTTCATTCCCGTGCCCGCGCCGATGCCGCCGGCGGACTGGAGCGCCGCCGGGTTTGACGATGCCGCGTGGGTGTGTGAGCAGGGGCCGTTCCAGGGCGAGACGCCGGCGCAGATCACCAAGATCGAACTGGGGCAGTTCGACGAGTCGGTCGACCTGCGCTTGCAGTCCGCGTTCTACCGGGCGCGGTTCGTGGTCGAGGATCCGCAACGTGCCAGCGCGCTGAATCTGCGCCTGGTCTACAGCGGCGGCGCCCGCGTCCTGCTCAACGGCGAGGAAGTGGGGCGCGGGCATCTTCCGGCCGGCGAACTGGCGGCGGATGCCTGCGGCGACGACTACCCGGCCAAAGCCTACGATCAAAAATCGCCCGCCCTCCGCGAACGTACGCTGGGGCCGATTATGATTCCGGCGGCGAAGCTGCGCAAAGGGGTCAACGTCCTGGCGATCGACCTGCGCGCCAGCCGGATGCATCCGATTGTGTTCACCAGCGCGCAGCAGTTCAACTGGGGCGGCCCGCAACGGCCGTGGCCGCATGCCCGGCTGATCAAGGTCGAGCTGCGTCCGGCCGGCGCCGCCATTCCGTCCACCGGCCGGCGCCCCGCCGGCGTCCAGGCCTGGGTGGCGGACATGCACCACCGCACGCTGTCGTCGGACTTTCTGCCGCCCGGGGAAGAGCCCGGCACGGTGCGCCTGGTCGGCGCCCGCAACGGCACCTATGCGGCGCAGGTCGTGATCGGCAGCGACAAGGCGTTGGGTGACGTGGCGCTTGCGGTGGAGGATCTGCCGCAGGACGGCGGTTCCGGGCGCCTCGCCGCCGCGGCGCTGCAGGTGCAAACTCTTTTGCCGTATCCGCTGAACGAATGGACGATGAAGCGGCTGGGCGATGAACGCGGGCTCGCCGCATCCTTCCCGGACAACAACCAACTGGCCCGTTATGCCGGCACGATCACCGCCGCGCAACCGGTGCTGTTCGACGAACTGGCGGCGTACGCGCCGGTCGCGATCCCGGCCGGCACCTGCCGTCCGTTCTGGCTGTCGCTGCGCATTCCCGCCGACGCGGCGGCCGGGCGCTATCGCGGCAAGCTGACGGTCACCGCCCGGGGCGGGACTTCTATCTCCCTGCCGCTGGAGGTCGAAGTTCTCGACTGGAACCTGCCTGCCCCCAAGGACTTCAAGACCGTGGTTGGGTGCGAGGAGAACCCCTACGCCGTGGCCAAGCAGTACGGCGTGACGTTGTGGTCGGATCCGCACTTCAAGCTGCTCGAGGCCAGTTTCCAGCAGCTTGCCCGCATCGGCGACGACTGGCTGAACGTGCCGGTGATCCTGCACACCGAGTTCGGCAACAAGGAGGACTCCCCGATCCGCTGGGTCGCCAAGGGTAAGGGCTTCACCTTCGATTATACGCGGCTCGACCGCTATCTCGACCTCGCCGTCCGCTGCGGCGTGCAGCCGCGGGTCATCCAGTTCGTGGTGATGCACGGCTGCAAGGGCGCCAACGGACAGCCGAGTCCGGCGCAGGTAAAGGTCGATACCGGTTTCGGCCAGCCGCGGCTGCTGGATTTCAGCAAAACCGCCCCGGCGGAGGCAAGCGCCGCCTGGACCGCGTTTGCCGGCGCGCTCTACGCCCACATGAAAGAACGCGGTCAGGAAAAACTAATGTACTGGGGTGCGCCGCTGGAAAGCGAAATGGATCCCGGATTGAAGACCGTCCTGGCCGCCGCCGCGCCGGAGGTGTTCTGGACCGCGGGGCCGCACGAGATGATGTACAACGGCAAATACGCCAAGGACGAGAAGTTCTACAAGATCATCACCGACATCCGCTACCAGGGGGGCTGGCAGTCATTCCGGGACGACCAGGGCTGGAAGAGCAAGACCCTGCACCTGCTCAACCCGCGGGTCGGCGGCACGGCGCTGGGCATGCACACCACCTCGCGGCCGTTCGTCTACCGCCTGCTGCCGGAACGGGCGTTGACCATGGGCCGTTCGGGCTTCACCCGGGTGGGGGCGGACGAGTGGGCCGCGGCGCATTATGACGGCGTGGACATCGGGCAGTGGCTCACCGGCATGCCGGTGCTGTTCACGCTTTGGCCCGGCGAACAGGGCGCGCAACCGTCGGTCCGGTTTGAGGCCATGCTTGAGGGCATTCAGGCTACGGAGGCGCGCATCTATCTTGAGCAGGCGCTCGACGGCGGCCGGGTGCCGGCGGCGCTGGCGGGCCAGGTCCGGAAAATGCTCAACGCGCAGGTGGCGGAGACCAGCTTTTTCGAGGGCAACTCGGTCCTGCACACGATGGAGGAATACCACTACCACTGGCAGGAGCGCTCGCGCGCCCTCTACCAGGCGGCGGCGGATGTCGCGGCGGCGGCGAAGCGGACGCCGTAGACGAACGTTTTTTGCCATAATTCATTCAGGTTAAGAAGAAAGCCTTTTTTGCCACAAAGAACACAAAGGGTGTGCCCGGCTAAATTTTTCCTGTTCTTTCGCGGTATTTTTTCCGTCAGAACCGCGCACGTCAGTAAGCGGACTCTCCAGTCGTCACAGATCAACAGCCGGTCCGCTTGCTTACGCGCGCGGTTCTGACAATTCAAGAGGCTGCCCGCTCCATGACTGTCGCGGCTCTGACGAACAGGCTCATCCGAGCCGCGAATGTCAATGGGCGGGCCAGCCCTTTCGTGAATAATTCAGGGCGGGAGATGTCAATGCGGCGAAACCTGTTACGATGGATGGGGGCGCGGTTTCTCGGCCTCGGCGTTTTGACCGTGCTGATTTTTATTTCCCTCGGGTTCATCGACCCTTCCTTCACGCCGGTGCAGTTGGTGCGGCAATCGGACGTGATCGTCGCCGGGACGATGCAGGCGGCGGCCGGTGGCTGGCGGATCGCCGATCCGGCCGGCATCAAGGGTCAGCCGCCCGCCACGCTGGCCATCAGCACCGCCGCCTGCGCGCCGGAACAGGCGGAACAGGTGCGCGCTCTGCTGACGAATGGCCAGGGCCGGCCGGCCGTGCTTTTTTCCGGAACCATTCAGGGCGACGCGCGCTGCCTGCTCAATGTCGATGGCGTCTGGCTGAAACTGCGGGCTGATGCGGCGGGCTGGCCCTGCCTCGGGTTCGACCAGAAAATGAGCGGCACCTTCGCGGGCGGCACCGACATGCTGATCCGGCTCGCCCGTTCCCTCGCCGCCGATCCGGACGCGACGGTCCCGGTCGGAGTCGGCACGTCGTGGATGGAGTGCAGCCGCATCGGTCCGCTCCCGGGCGTCGCCGGCCTGGAAGCCGTGGGGCTTGCGGGCGGCGGGGCGCCCTGTCTGTTCGCCGCCGCGCCGGACGGCGACCGGCTCTTCCGTCCGGTCAAGGATGACGAACGGCTTGAGGACATCACCGCCGCCGTGAAATTGAACAGCCATTCGCGCCGCTTCGCCTGGCTGGATTTCGACCGCGACGGGCTCGCCGACCTGGTCAGCTTCGACGGCGGGACGATGACGCTTCATCTTTCTACGCTAGATGGATTTAAACCGACATCCACGGTGGCCTGGAATCCGGCGGACGGGAAATGTCTGGGGCTCGCGGCGGCCGGGTCGGCCCGGGTCCTGGTCAGCACCGACAACCGGCCGTTCCTTCTCACCTGGACCGCCGCGGCGTGGCGGCGGAACGAATTTCCCGCGGCGGATGCCGATGCTCCGAAAGGGCCGGCCAGCGCCTGTGTCGTCGCCGATTTCGACGGCGACGGGTTCGTGGATGTGTTGCAGCCGCGGGGCGATGGCGGCCTGCTCTGGCGCGGCGCGCGGGACGGCGGTTTCCAGGCGCCGGTGCGCTCCGCGGTCGCCGGCGCGGCCGGCGACGCCCGCGCGGCCCTCGGCGATTTCGACGGCGACGGGTCTCTCGACGTCTGCCTCGGCGACGCCGGGGCGCTACGCCTCTGGGAGAACGACGGCTGCGGCGGCTTCCGCGACGTCACGAATCACGCCGGCAGCCTGGGCTACAAGGCCAAGCCGGCGATCTCCTGCGGCCTGAGTGCCGACCTCAACCACGACGGACGCCAGGACCTGATCCTCGGCTATGCCGACGCCGGTTTCATCTACCATTTCAACCGCGGTTTCCGTTGCCTGGGCGAGGAGGGGCAACTGCGGTTGCACGACGTGCGCGAACCGCCGCCGCAGGCCGATCTGGGGATCACCGCCTGCGCGGTGGCGGACTTCGACGGCAACGGCTCCGACGACGTGGCGCTCGCGTTCACCGACGGCAGCCTGTACTGCTACTACAACAATCTGTTCGACGTCCCGGTGATCCGCGCCCGTCTGGCGCCGGGCACGGCCGGGCCGCTGACGGTCACCGTGTGGCAGGGACCGGGGGAGGGCGTTTGCCTCGGGGCCTATGCGGTCACGGAGCAGACCCGTTTTCTCGGCCTGCGCAAGCCGGGCGGGTGCGTCGTCAAATGGTGTGCGGCGGACGGCGTCGAACGGATCCGGAAGCTGACGGTGGACAAACCAGTCGACCTCGTCCTCGGCGAATAAGCATCAATTTGATCGTTTGCTGTCCACGAATTCCACGAATGGCACGAAAACAACCACGTACAACAAATTGCACCACAAAAGGTATAGTGAAAAAAGGTTACACCCATTCGTGATATTTCGTGGAATTCGTGGATAAAACCGATTTGATTATGAACTGATTGTTCCGCGCACCCATGCTGGATTCCTTGTTCATTTTTTTCCCCACTTCGCAGTTTGCGGTCGTGCCGATCCTGGTCGGTCCGCTGCAGATGCTGCTCGCCGCGCTGCCCGGCATGTTGCTGGCAGCGGGGGTGCTGCTGGCCGCGTTGTTCAAGCCGTCGACCATGAAGCTGGTCCTGCGCCTGCTGTGGGCCCAGCGCCTGCCGGTCGCCGGCCTGCTCTGCGTCGGAGCGCTGCTCTGGTGGGGAATGCCGAAACTGCGGCCGGCGCGGGTGGCCGCCGCCGGCGGCGCCGCGAGCGAGATTTTCCGCCGCGACCCCGCGCGCCGCGCCTGGCTGGGGAATGCGGCGGACCCGACCGCCGGCGGGCGCCGTTGGAGTTACCGCGGCGACGGGCCGACCTATCTCTCCTCGCCGGCCGTGGTCGGGGGGTATGTCTACGCCGCGAGCGCTGAGATCTCGCCGTTCGCACCGCTCGGCACCGGCCGCATCGTCTGTCTCGATGCCGAAACCGGAGCCCCGGTGTGGCGGGATGGCGCCGGCGATCTGCGCGCGGTCTTTTCCTCGCCCGCGGTCACTGCCGATTACGTCGTCTGCGGCGAGGGGCTGCATACCGCGACCGATGCCCGCGTGGTCTGTCTGCGGCGCAGCACGGGCAAGCGGCTGTGGGAATTCCGCACCCGGCAGCACGTCGAGTCCTCGCCCTGCATCTACGAAGGCAAGGTCTATGTCGGCGCCGGCGACGACGGGTACTACTGCCTGGCGCTGGAGGGCGCCGGCACGCCGCGCGTCATCTGGCATCGCACCGCTGCGGAAGGGTTTATGGATTGCGAAAGCGACCCCGTCGCCAGCGAAGGGAAAATTTATGTCGGGTTGGGCGAAGGCGGCAACGCCATCTGCTGTCTGGCGGCCGACACCGGCGAACTGTTGTGGAAACTGCCGACCCCGTTCCCGGTTTTCGCGCCGCCGTCGCTCGCCGACGGGAAGCTGTATGTCGGCATGGGCAACGGCGATTTCGCGAACACGGCCGAGCAACTGGGCAAGCCGGGGGGCGGGCAGTTGTGGTGTATCGACCTGAAGCGTCCGCAGGCGCCGCTGTGGGTCCGCGAGGTCGGCCAGACCATCCTCGGCGCGGCGGCCGTCGCCGACGGCCGGGTGTATGTCGGGTCCATGGACGGGCGCCTGCGCTGCCTGGGCGCTGCCGACGGCCGGGTGCTGGCGGAGTGGAATGCGCGGTCGCCCATCCTCACCTGTCCGGCGGTGGCCGGCAGCCATGTCTACGTGGTGACGCAGAATGGAATGCTGTACGGGCTGGACTCGCGGACGCTGGCGCCGGTCTGGGAGGCCTGCCTGTGGACGAAGCCGCCCGATCCCGGCGAGGATCATTTTCTGAGTTCGCCGGTGGTCGCCAACGGGCATGTCTACGTCGGCACGGCGAAGGACGGACTGCTGTGCGTCGGCGAGCCTGGGTGTCCGCCGGAACGGGTCTGGGCCGGTTTTCTCGGCGGGCCCGGCCTGTCCGGACGTCTGGATATCAGCCCGGTGGCAGAGGTCTGCGAAGCCGTCTGGTGTTATCCCGAACGCGACGGCGAGCAGGACTTCCAGCCGACTGCGCCGCCCGCCGGTCTCGACCACCGCCTCTACCTGCCGGTCACCGCGCGGAGCGGACCGGCCCTCGTCCAGTTGCGGCTCGATGAAAAAGATCCGAAGAAACCGCCGACGTTGGGGTGGAGCGTAAGCGCGGCGAAACCGGTGCTCCAATCCGCGATCCTCGCGGAGGATGCCGTGTTCTTTGTCGAAGGCGGCGCGGGCGAGGGGGGCTGCCGGTTGCGGGCGCTGTCGGCAGGCGACGGCCGTGAACAATGGTCGGCGCCGGTCGCCGCCGATGCCCCGCGCGGCCTAGTCTGCGCCGGAGGAACGCTTCTGACGGCACTCCGGGCGCGCGGCCTCGACTGCCTGGGCCTGGACGGAAAACCGCGCTGGACCTACGACGGCGGCCGGGTCGTCGGCATGCCGGCCATGGCCGACGGCCGGGTTGTCGTCGCCATGGCCGATCCGCCGCGCCTGGCCATCCTCGACGCCCCGACCGGCCGTGAACTGCTGGTGCGCGATCTGCCCGCCGCGCCGGTGACCGGGCCGGTGCTGGCGGGAGGGGCGGCCTATGTCGGCCTCGACACCGGCGTGGTGGCTTACACCCAGCTTGACGGCCGCGAACTCTGGCGGCGCGAGGGGATCGGCCGCGCCAATGCGCCGCTGGTCCTGGCCGGCGGCTGGCTGGGGCAGGTCAACGCCGACGGCACCCTGAACCTTGTCGCCGCCACGGACGGCCGGATCGGCCGCAGCATCGCCGACGTCAGCCCCGACTTCCCGCCCATGCTGGCGGCGGACGGCGTGTTTTTCGGCAGTCGCAACGGTCTTTTGCGCAGCGGGTTCGATTCGGCTTCCGTCCGCGCGCCCTGGCTGCGCCTGGTTCCCTCGCGCACGGGCCGGCAGCGGACGCCGCCCATTGTCCTCGACGGCTTTGTCTATCTGGGAACAAGCAAAGGCCTGGTCTGCGCCGGGCCCAGGGAGTAAACAGATTCACAAGAGTCTCCGATCATGATCAATCCGTTTTTGAACAGAAGCTCGCAAAGAACACGAAGGGTATTCCAATCCAAACCCTTGCGAGCCTTTGCGGCCTTCTGTTCAATGAATTCTGTTTATTTGTAACTCATTCAGGCTTTTGTTGATGCCCACTTATGTCCACAACTTCGGCGGCGGCGACGGGTGCGATCCCGGGCGCAAGGACATCCTCGGCGGCAAGGGCGCCAGCCTGGCGCTGCTGGGCCGCGCCGGCCTGCCGGTCTCGCCGGGGTTCATCATTTCCGCCGCCTGCTGCCCGCTTGTCCTTGAACATGACGCCTGGCCGGACGGGCTGGAGGCGGAGGTCCGCGCCGCCCTGGCCGGACTGGAGCGGCGCACCGGCCGCGTCTTCGGCGGCGCCGCCGATCCGCTGCTGGTGTCGGTGCGCTCGGGCGCCGCGGTCTCCATGCCCGGCATGATGGACACCATCCTCAACTGCGGCCTCACCCCGGCGGCATCCGGCCGCCCCGGTTTTCATCGCGCCTACCGCCAATTTGTCGAGGCTTTCGCCCGGACGGTGGGCGGCATCCCGCCGGCCGAGTTGGCCAAGATCGGCCGGGAGGAAACCGACTCCGGCGAGGCCGGGCACGAACGCGTCGCCGCACGGTGCCGCGAACTCTACCAAGGCCGGACCGGGCGCGCCTTTCCCGATGACGCCTGGACGGCGCTGACCGCCTGTGTCGATGCCGTGTTCCATTCCTGGAATTCGTTGCGCGCAAAAGCGTACCGCCGCCAGCATGGCATCGCCGGCGTGCCGGGGACTGCGGTGACGGTGCAGGCGATGTTTCCGTCGCAGATCGCTGGCGTCGTGTTCACTGCCAATCCCACGGACCTAACGGCGGACGAGATGATCGTTGAGGCGTCCTTTGGCCTGGGTGAGTCCGTGGTTTCCGGCGATGTGGCTCCCGACCGTTTTACTCTCGACCGTCAGACCCGCTCGCTCAAGCGTTTTGTCCTCGGCCGCAAGTCGCACGGGATTCGCGCGTTCGGTGATGCCAGCGAACACGGGGCCGATGCCCGCACCCTCGACGCTGCGCAGCTCACCGAACTGGCCGGACTGGCGCTGCGGGCCGAGGCCTGTTTCGACGGCCCGGTCGACGTCGAGTGGGGCTGGGCCGACGGCCGTTTCGACCTCCTGCAGGCGCGGCCGATCCGCGGCCTCGAGATCGCCCGCGAGGTTGAGCCGGCCCGGCGCGAAGAGATCGAGCGCCTGCGCGCTCTCGCCGCCGGCGGCCGGCGGGTCTGGCTGGCCCATAACCTGGGCGAAACCCTGCCGGCGCCGACGCCGCTGACCTGGGACATCGTGCGTTCGTTCATGAGCGGCGACGGCGGATTTGGCCGCATGTACCGCAACTTTGGTTTCCAGCCCGGAACGCAGGTGTGCGATGAGGGCTTCCTTGAACTCATCTGCGGCCGCATCTACGCCGATCCCGGGCGCGCGGCGCAGTTGTTCTGGAAGGACATGCCGCTCGACTACGATGTCGAGGCGCTGCTCGCCGGCCGCACAACCCTGGAGGCGCCGCCGACGGTGTTCCGCGCCGAGCGGGCGCGGCCGGACTTCCTGCTCCGTCTCCCCGGGACCCTGCTGGCAATGTTCCGCGCCGCCCGGCGCATGCGTTCGGCCCAGGCCGCGGCGCGGGAACGTTTCGAAAAACAAATCCTGCCGCCATTCCTGGCCTATGTGCAGGAGAAGCGGGCGCAGCCGTTGCCGGAGCTGGCGACCGCGGCGCTGATCGCCGAGTTGCACGACCGCCGTCGGCGGGTGCTGAACGAGTTCGCCGGCGAGTCGCTGAAGCCTGGATTTTTCGGCGGCGTCGCACAGGCCGCGCTCGAAGCGCTGCTGGTCCGCATCCTCGGCGCGGACGGCAGGCGCCTGACCCTGGAACTGACCATGGGGCTGGACGGCGATCTCACCTTCGAACAGAACGTCCTGCTCCACGCGGTGGCGCACGGAAAGGCCGTGCTCGCGGATTTTCTCGAGCGCTTCGGGCACCGGGCCGCGGGCGAAATGGAACTGGCCGAACCGCGCTGGCGGGAGGACGCGGACTTCCTGCACAACCTGGTCGCCGCGCGGCGCGGCGGGCCCGCGCCGGCGGAACGGCACCAGACCAATGTCCGGCGGCGGCAGGTGGCCGAGGCCACGCTACCGACCCTGCTCGCCCGCGCCGGCGGCAGCAGCTTCCGCGAAGAAGTGGACGCCGCCATGCGCCTGGCCCAGCAGTTGCTGCCCTACCGCGAAAACGGCAAGCATTACCTGATGCTGGGCTACGAGTTGTTGCGGACGGCGATCCTTGAACTCTCCCGGCGCTGCGACCTCGGCCGCGATATTTTCTTCCTCCGCCTCAACGAGTTGGACGGCCTCACCGCCGGGGTTGACGGATTGCGCGAGACCGTTGCGGCGCGCAAGCTCCGTTGGCAGGCGCTGCGCCGTCTGGAGATGCCGGCCATTCTCGACAGCACCGACCTGGAGGAACTCGGCCGCCCGCGCGCGCTCGGGTCCACCGCCGAATTGCGCGGCGATGCCGTCTCCAGCGGCGTGGCCAGCGGCGAGGTGCGGCTGGTCACCGATCCCCATGCCGCCCATGATCTCGGCACCGGCTATGTGCTGGTCTGCCCCTCGACCGATCCCGGCTGGACGCCGCTGCTGATCCATGCCCGCGCCCTGGTCATCGAACGCGGCGGCATCCTTTCGCACGGCGCCATCATTGCCCGCGATTGCGGCATTCCGGCCGTGGTCTGTCCCGGCATCATGCGCCGCCTCGCCGCCGGCGACCGGGTGCGGGTGGACGGCGACCGCGGCACGGTGACGATCCTCGACGAAACGGGAGGGACGCCATGATCGCGCCACTCTACGTCTGGACGTTGACCGCGGGGGATTTCCTTTTCGGCTGGCTGCTGCTCCTGCCCGGCGGCCTGCTGCTGCCTGCCATCGCCTGCCTGACCTCGTTTGGCATGGTCGCGATCCGCCGTTTCTCGACCGATCAGGAGCTGCTGGCGTGCTGCCACCACGACAAACGGATCCTGCGCGTGGCCCTGCGCCAGGACAAGGCCGCCGGCGACCGTGACGCGCTGCTGCGCCACCGCGAGATGTGGAACGTAATCTCGCTCAAACAGTTGCGCGCCGAGGTCAAACCTCTGCTCCTGGCGCTGCCGCTGCTGGCGGTGCTGGCGGCCTGGTGCTGCGAGCGCATCGCGTTTGTGCCGCCGGTTCCGGGCGGGGAGGTGACGGTGTCCTTGCGACGGCCGATCTCCGCCGCCGAACGGCTCGCGCATCTCGTGCCGCAGCCCGGAGTGCATGCGGCCGATGGCTGGATTCGCAGCTTCATGCCGGATGCCCGCGACTCGCGGGCCAGCGTCGCAACCTGGCGCATCACCGCCGACGGTTCGGCGGAGTACGCCCTGCAGTTCCGCGTCGACGGCGAAACCTACACGCACCGCCTGGCCGTCGGCCGCCAGTTTTACACCCCGCCGGAGCAGGCGTCGCCGGACACGCTTCTCATCAGCCGCGTCACTCTGGAACCGCGCCGGCTGTTCGGCCTGCCCGGCATCCCCGCCCTCGGCCTCCAGCCGTGGATGCTCTCCTACCTCCTGCTCACCTTCCCGTTGGTGTGGCTGACGAAAAAGCTCACGCGGACCGCTTAGCCCGGCCAAGCCGGAACCGCGTTTGTGGCGCTATGCCCCCTTTGTGCCGGCTTGCCCGGGCTACTGTCGTACATGTTCACGGGTAAATCATGGCACGGAAAAAGGGACTGAGGGACAGGAGAGGGACACCAGGGACTCAAGGGACGCCAGGGACCATCCCGCCCGCATCCCCCTCCTGTCCCTGGTGTCCCTTGAGTCCCTGAAGTCCCTTGTCCCCGTCCCGTTGTCCCTCTCTCGCCAACGTTTTCTGCGCCAGCGAATTTCGCCCCGCCGGCGGCGTCCTGCCGGATTCGACGTTGGACGTTCGATGTTGAATGTTCAATGTTCGTTTTCGCGGGTGTCCACACCCGGCAAAAACAGGCCGGCCGGCATCTTGCCCGCCGATTCTCCCGCCTCGCAATCCTGGCATCTTCCGGAATACGACCTATGGGACGGATAGGACGTATGGGGAAAAATGGGCTCATGCTCCGCACTGTTTCCGGAACGCGAAAAAACGCTTGATCTCTGGGTGATGGCGGCTTACAGTTTCTTCTTTATCCCCGTAGAATCAGCAGTGTTGCGCCTGAACCCGGATGGAAACCATGTCCAACCTCACCTCAAAATTCTTTTCCGTTCGTTCTGTTGGCTCGCTTGCCGGTCTGCTGGCAGCCGCCTTGTCGCTGACTGCGGCGGCCGCCGACCCGGCGCCAGCGCTGCGGGAAACGCTTTCCCGGGAAGCGCCGAACGCGTCTGCCTGGGCGTTGTCGGCCTTAGAGGAACCCGTGTCGCCCGAGATCCGGCGGAATCTCACCTATCTGCGGGAGGATTTGTTGGATGAAGGCAAGTCTGCGCCCGCGGCCAGCACCGCCTCCTACAAGTTTGGCGCCGGACTCTGCGACCTGTTGATCGACACGCTTGACGAACGCGGTCAGGCCTGTGCCCGCGCAGGCTACAGTGCGGCGCAGGCCCAGGCCAATGCCGACTTCGCCTCCGGGCAGACCCGGGTCAGCAAGGAACTGGAGGCGTCGCACAACTACATTCAGATGAACTGGCCGAAGTATGCGCGGCAAACGGATCAGCGCGGGGAAATCTTGCGGAAGCAGAACTCCCAGACCTCGCTGGCCCGGGAAGCCGTCCGCCTCGACTGGGCCAGGCGTGCGGGAGTGCTGCGGCAAAATCTGGACGATTTGTACATGCGCTACCGTGCGGCGCTGCGCCAGGATCCGGCCTTTCAGAATCGCGTTCCGTCGCCCCGGGACACCGCCGCCCAAGCGCCGCTGCCGCCGGCCGCCGATGCGTCGCCGTTGCCGCAACCCGCGGCTCCGCCGGAAACCGAGGCCGCTTTTGCCGAAGCCATGGCCAAGGCGATGCCGCCGGAAGTCATGGACCTGTTCACGCCGGAAGTTGCGGCCCTGCCGGCGGACGAGAAGCTCAACCGCGTGATCGCCAAACTTAAGCAGGTCAACCCCGGGTTCGACGGCATGCTCATGAAAGCGAAGGGCCCGAAGCGCAGATCTCCGGGAGAAGAAATCGATTTTGGAAACGGAAAGGGATCAACCGTTACGAATCTTTGGCCGTTGCGCGCCCTGGAGAATCTGAAGATCGTCCATTGCCGGAACTCGCAACTTCGAGATCTTTCCCCGCTCGCCGGCACGTCGGTGGAAGGGATTGATTGCTTGGGCACACAAGTGAGCGATCTTTCGCCGCTGCGGTACACGAAGAACCTGAAATCGCTTACTTGCGCCAGAACCAATGTGAAAGACTTGTCTCCGCTCGCCGGCCTGCCGTTGAACTGGCTGAACATCAGTCGAACCCAAGTTACGGATCTTGCGCCGCTCGCGGGAATGCCATTAACCGTGCTGAGATGCGGCGGCACGGGAATTACGGACCTGTCTCCGTTGAAAACCATGGGCAATCTGAGCAATTTGGGTTGTAATTTCAAGGCGGACCGCGACGCGGCCATCCTGCGCTCGATCAAAACCCTGCAGACGATCAACGGCATGCCCGCGGAGCGGTTTTGGAAAAGCGTGGATGCGGGCGAGGCGCCGCAGGACAAAGCGGAGGAGTGAGCGGTGCGGCCATTGGGCTTGCCGGCCGGGTTTCGCCGCGCCTTGGGAAGCGCGAAGTCTGCCGTTCCGATGGTGGTGGGAATTTCACCGGTTCGTGGTGAATTTGCAGAATTCGGCGGGCAGGAAGTCCACGTATCACATCCAGCGTGTGACCGGGGTGCGGAGGAATCGGTCAAGGGGGATGCCGTCGGCGCCGACGAGAAGGGGGCGGGCGGCGGGGAAGCGTTGGGTGAAGGCGGCGAGGCCGGGAAGGGCGCCTTTGCGGCGGCCGCTTTTGACTTCGATGGCGATGAGACGGTCCGGTCCGGAAAGGACAAAGTCAACTTCGTCGTTGCCGTTGCGCCAGTAATGGAGTTGGAGTCCGTGCTCCGTGGCCCCATTGATCAGGTGGGCGCCGACGGCGCTTTCGACCAGCCGTCCCCAAGCTTCGGGGTCGTGGCGGACGAGGGGAAACGGGCGTCCGGCGATGGCCGTGGCCAGGGCGTTGTTGAAGACTTGGAATTTGGGGACGGAATTGCGGCGGCGGGCGAGGTCGGCGGCGTATTTTTGCAGTCCGGCGAGAAGTCCGGCGGCGTTGAAAAGATCGAGGTAATGAGCCAGGGTTACGGTGTTGCCGACGTCCTGGAGTTGGCCGAGGATTTTGGTAAGCGACAGTTCCATGCCGGAGTAGGCGCACCCGATTTCGAAAAGGCGGCGCAGCAGCGCCGGTTTATGGATTGAAGATTGGAGAACGATGTCGCGGGAGAGCGTGGTTTCGACCAGACTGTTGCGGACATAGTCGCGCCAGCGGGATTCATCGGTGATGAGTTCGGCGGCGCCGGGGTATCCGCCGAAGAAGGCGAACTGTTCCCAATTCCAGCCGAAGGCTTCCGTCATTTCGGCCAGGGACCAATGGGGCGCGCGAAAGAGTTCGAAACGCCCGGCGAGGCTTTCGGTCAGCCCGCGTTGGATGAGAAGCTGCGCGCTGCCCAGGAGCAGGAGGCGGATCGGGGTGCCCGCGGCGGTGTCTTCGTCCCAAAGCCGTTTGATGGTTTCCGGCCAGTTGGGGACTTTTTGGATTTCGTCGATGGCCAGCACGCAGGCACCCTCCGTCCTGGCGGTCAGGCGGGCCAGCTCCCACTGTTGGTTGAGCCAGGTGGCGTCATGCAGCGTCGGTTCGTCCGCCGAGATGAAGCGGCTGGGAAGTTTCAGCTTGGCCAAGGTTTGCCTGGTCGCGGTGGTTTTTCCGACTTGCCGGGGGCCCGCCACGACTTGAATGAATCGCCGCCGGGGTTCGGAGAGTCGGCGGGTGAGCTGAGCGACCAGCGCGCGTTCCATTTTATCTCCTTGTAAAATTACTCATTGTATTGAGTAAAAATACAAGGCAAGATGCATAATTCAAATTTTTCATTCGGAAATCGGGAAGCGAAAATCGAAAATTCCACCGGCGGGTCAGGCGCGGCGGTCGGGGTCGTCGGGGTCCGGGCGGTTGTTGAACCAGCCGATTTCGGAGACGACGCTGAGCGGCCAGTCGATGAAGAGGTTGACCATGACCGCGGCGGTGGGCATGGCCCGGGTCTCGCGGATGCGCCGGAGCACGAACTGGGTGGCCAGGACGAGCGCGAGGCCGCAGAGGAAGAACACGGTGAACGGTTGCCAGAACCCGTTTTCCGGAAGGCGGAAACGCAGAAAGTCCAGGAGAAATCCCCAGACCAGGGGCGAGGTGCCGGCGCAGAGGGAGACCAGCACCCCGTGCAGGGTGATGCCGATGGTGGTTTCGCCCGGGGGGCAGAAGGTCAGGAGCAGGCGGGTCAGGGAAAGGGCCGTGGCGGCCTGAGCCACGCCCGACAGGAAAAAGAGCGTGGCGATGGCGGTCATGCCCGGCCGCGGCAGCAGTCCGCCGGCGATCAGCGCCCAGCAGACGAACACCGCGAGCTGCAATCCGCCGCCGAGGCGCAGGGCCGGGCGGCTGCCGAAGCGGTCGGTGAAGCGCCCCCAGAGCATAGCCGTGAGCAGGGGCCCGAGGGTGCCGCAGGCGGTGAGGGCCAGGATGTTGCCGTCGCGGATGCGGAGCGCGTCCCGCTGGAACACGACCAGGAAGCCGCCGAACCCGGCCATGGCCAGACTGTTGAGCGCGGCGTAGAGTGTGACCAGGCGGAAGGGACGACTGGCCCATACCCGGCGGTAGGCGGCCCGCAGTTCACTCCAGGAACGATCCTCGCGCGGCGGCGCGGCGGCGGCGGACGCCGACGCGCTTTCGCCGGGGACGAGCCGGAGGAAGCGGACGCTGATCATGCCGGCCATCCAGGAGAAGATGAAGAGCACGGAATATTTCCACGGCCCGTCCACGGCGCGGATGAACAGGCTGGACCCGAGCAGTCCCAGCAGCACGCCGGTGTTGCAGAAGGTCTGGTCCAGGCCGAAATAGCGGCCGCGGCAGTTTTCGGGAATGACCCGCGAAACCCAGGGCAGGAACCCGATGCAGGTGTAGCCGCGGATGATGTTGAAGGCAAGCAGCAGCAGGGCCAACACGGCCAGCAGCCAGCCGTGCGAAACGCGGGCGGCCAGCAACGGCAGCGGCGCGGCCAGCAGGATCATGAACGAGCGTGTGCCCCAGCCCGCCAGTACCAGCCGCTTGTAGCCCCAGCGCTCCGCGGTGTTGCTGGCCAGGAGCTGGAGCACGACCATGAACGGGGTGAAGCTCAGCAGCGTCCCGACCACGGACTCGGGGGCGCCCAGGAATTTGGCGCAGAGCACCATGGGCGCGCCGAGGGCGATGGTGAAATTGATGCCGTTGGCGAACTGGAAAAGCAGCAACCAGCGGGCGGCGGGAGGCAGCTCTCCCGGCCGCGCCGCGGATGTGAGACTTGAAGCTTGCATGAAAAAGATCGTCTGTCCGGCCCGGCCGCATCGAGTCGCCCGGATTTACGGTAGCATACTATACAGGCCTCTGCGCCGGGCTTGGTGCGGCCACGCGGCAGGAAACTTTTTTCTCACGGAGGCACGGAGGCACAGGGAAGAAGGGAGAGATCAGGCTTGGCGCCCACTGGATGGATTCACAAAAGTCTCCGTGTCACCGTGCCTCCGTGAGAACCCTTCCGGCTTCAGCGCAGGCCGAGTACGTCCTGCATGTCGTAGAGTTTGCCGGGGGCGGCGGCGGCCAGGAACTTGGAGGCGCGCAGGGCGCCCTTGGCGAAGGTCTCGCGGCTGGACGCCTTGTGGGTGAGCTCGACGCGCTCGCCCTGGGTGGCGAAGATCACGGTGTGGTCGCCGACCACGTCGCCGCCGCGCACGGCGTGCATGCCGATCTCTTTTTTCGTCCGCGTCCCGACCAGGCCCTCGCGGCCGTGGCGGGTGTCGGTCTTGTAGTCGAGGTTGGCGGCTTTGGCCAGGATTTCGCCCAGCCGTTCGGCGGTGCCGCTGGGGGCGTCTTTCTTCTGGTTGTGGTGCATCTCCACGACTTCGATATCGTACTCGGCGCCGAGCAGGCGCGTGACCTTGTCGCAGAGATGGAAAAGCACGTTTACGCCCACGCTCATGTTCGGGGCGAACACGATCTTCGCGGACTTGGCCAGTTCGGCCAGCGCGGCGCGGTCGGCATCCTTCAATCCGGTGGTGCCGATGACGGCGGCGCAGCCGGCGGCGGCGGCAACCTTGGCGTTGGCGACGGCGACCGTCGGCGCGGTGAAGTCGATGATCGCGTCGGCGTTCCTGACGGCGGCGGCCAGGCTGTCGGTGATGAGGACACCGCAGGGCGCGAGCCCGGCGACCACGCCGGCGTCCTGGCCGAGGAACGGCGAGCCGGCGACCTCGACGGCGCCGGTGAGTTTCAATTCACTGTCGCGCAGAGTGTTGGCGACAAGCATACGGCCCATGCGTCCGGCCGCGCCGAGGATGGCTATGCGTTGCATGATGGGGTGCCTGTGGTCTGTGGGTCTGTGGCCTGTGGGGAAGAAGGGGGAAAAGACGGGGGCCTGTGGTCTGTGGCCGGTGAGTCTGTGGGGGAAGACGGATGGAAGAGAAAGAAAAGGATCGTTCAGGATTTGGGCGGGGCGTTCAGGGCGCGCTTGATGGTTTGGATCAGGCCTTGCAGCGGAGAAAAGACGCCGAGGAGATCGCGGCTTATGTCCTCATGTGTCCCGCCGGTCAGGTAAGTCAGGTCTTTGCTCAACAGCAAAAAATACTCCAACTCTTTCAAAGACCCCAGTGCCATGGAGAGAAATCTCCGATAATCCTTGGAGGTTTCGCGCCCCGAGCCTTCGGCGATGTTGGCCGGCACGCTATAGGCGGCCCGGCGCATCTGATCGGTCAGGCAGAATTTCTCTTCCGCAGGAAATCGTTTTGTCTCCTCATATACCCGCAAGACCAATTGGTGTGCGCGTTGCCAAACGACCAAGTCACGATAATTCCGCGACATCGTCCTGTCTCCCCCGATTTTCTCTCCGCCTTCCCCACAGACCACAGACCACAGACCCTTACACAGCAATGCCCACCTGCCGCATCGCGGCCTTGAGGACCTCGCGGTTGGCCGCGCTCATTTCGCACAGGGGCAGGCGGTATTCTTCGGCGATCTTGCCTTGCATCGCCAGGGCGGCCTTGACCGGGACGGGGTTGGTCTCGACGAACAGGTCGCGGAACATCGGGTACAGCCGGTAATGCAGTGCGCGCGCGCCGGCAAAGTCTCCGGCCAGCGCCAGCCGGCAGAGGTCGGAAACTTCTTTCGGCAAGACGTTTGAAGCGACGCTGATCACGCCGGTGGCGCCCAGCACCATCATGGGCAGGGTCAGGGAATCGTCGCCGCTGAGAATGGTGATGCCGCAGGCGTCCCGGACCTGGCTGACGCGGTCGGCGCTGCCGCCGGCCTCCTTGAGGGCGATGATGCGGGAATCCTTGGCCAGGCGCGCCACGGTCTTGAGGTCGATCTCGCGGCCGCTGCGGCCGGGAACGTTATAAAGCACGACCGGCAACCCGCCCTGGTCGGCCACGGCCATGAAATGACGGTACAGCCCTTCGGACGAAGGCTTGTTGTAATAGGGGGTCACCTGCAGCGTGGCGTCGGCCCCGAGCTTGGCGGCTTCCTGCGTCAGTTCGACGGCTTCCGCGGTGCTGTTAGCGCCCGTGCCGGCGATGATTTGGCAGCGCTTGGCCGCGGCCTGGATCACATGCTCGATCACCTTCAGGTGTTCCGCGATGTCCAGGGTCGGGGACTCGCCGGTGGTGCCGACGGGGACCAGTCCGGACACGCCGCCGGCGATCTGCTCGGCCACGAGACGGGACAGCGCGTCATAGTCCACCGCGCCATTGCGGAACGGAGTGACCAGCGCCGTGTAACAACCTTGCATTTGCATGCTCATCGGGACAACCTGTTTTGACAGTTCGGGAAAAGACGATTTCAGAACATAGCCGGACCCGGTTGAAATGCGAAAGGGGGGAGGAAGGTCTGTGGTTTGTGGGCCTGTGGTCTGTGGGGGAAGGCGGGTTGTGGGTTGAGGGTTGCGAGTTGTGGGTTCTGGGGCAAGAAGCGGCGGGATCTGACGGATCGGACGGATCGGCCCGCCGCCGTTTTCTCCCACAGACCCACGGGCCACAGACCACAGGCCTTACGTCTTATGCCAGAAGCATCAGACGCTCCGGTGTGCCGGCGACGGTCCAGCCGGCGGCGCGGGCCAGGTCGGCGAAGCGTTCCACCCGCGGCCGGCGGCCGGCGTGGAAGCGCTGGGCCAGGAAGACCGCGCCTCCGGGCGCGAGCAACCGGTGCAATTCTTTCAGCAGCAAGAGGAACTCCGCATCGTCCGCCAGCATGCCGCCGGCCAGGCCGTTGACCAGGATCACGTTCCAGATGCCGCCGTGGCAGGGCACGGCCAGGGCGTCGCCCGCCACCAAGCCCAGCGTTGCGGCCGGGCCCGCGGCGGCATTCAGGGCGGACATTCGTTCCCGCGCCTCCGCCACTTCCAGCGGCTCGCCGGTGACGCCCAGCGCGACCACGCTCCGGCCGGATGCCTCCGCCAGAACGGCGGCCGCCTCCGCCGTACCCTCGCCCGTACCGCAACCCAGATCCAGCAGGCGCAAGGAGGAAGCCGTAGCCGGTTTAACAGAAGGCGCAGAGGCGCAAAGAAGGCCCTCTTCTTCTTTCGTATCCGAACCCACAACCCGCAACCCGCAACCCGCAACCGTCTTCCCCCACAGACCACGGGCCACAGACCACAGACCTTCCTCCCCCGAACCCGCAACCCACTCCCGAATCTGCCGGAGTTGTTCCGGGTAACGGCCGAAGTCCGTGCCGAACCGGGCCGGATTCGCCAGCACCCGCCACAGGGCCGGCAGTTCCGCCTCTGTAAAGGTCACGCGTCCGGACAGTTTCGCAGGAAGAATTCGCCAGAGATCGGGCAGCGACGGCCAAGGCGCCGACGCATCGCCGCAACCGGCATGCGAACACCCGCTCCGGACCCGGCGCAGCGGCAGGGGCAGCCAAGCCGGCGACGGCAGCCGCCGCGCCGCCAGCCGTGCCAGGTCCCGGAGAAAATCCGCCACGGGCAAGTGACGTTCATACACGCCGCGGATCTCCGGCGTCAGGATCAGCCCCGGCGCCCACCAAGGCGGCGGCGCTTGGCGCCGGAACGCATCCAGCCGCGCCTGCCAGCGGCGGTTGCAGGCGGCGAGATCGTCCTGGTTTGGAGGTTGGGCCATGGTGGGGGGCGGGGGTGCAGATGATGGGTTCGGGGTTCAGGGGAATGGCGGGGCAGAAATCGAACATCCAACAAGGACAATATCATCACCCTTCCCAAGTTTTCTGTTTTCCTGTCTCTGTCCCACAATCCGTCCCTCTCTTCTTGCTTTCCCCGAACCCCGAACCCTGAACCCAAGCCCCCCTGAATAGCACAACGGTTTTCTGTCCTTCCCGCCACCATACTCCCGGCGCGAAATTTTCCCGCCCTCCGCCCTTGCGCGCCGGTCCGCGCGCGGTGATATTATGGGAAGGTTTTGTTAAATAATTCACACCCAGCCGCGCCCCTCCGCCGGCCCCGCCCGACCACGCCCGGAACGGAAACCTCGCACGAATCCGCAACCCGTTCCAGACCGGCCGCCGCCCGACCGACGACTGCGCCCCGCAGGAGTCTCGCCCCGTGAAAGTTCTGGTCATCAACGCCGGCAGTTCCTCTCTCAAATTCCAGATGTACAAGATGGCCAGCGAGCAGGTGCTGGCCAAGGGCATCGTCGAGCGCATCGGCCTGGACCGGCCGGTGTTCAAATTTGAGGCCGACGGGCACAAGCGCGGCGGCGAATGCGCCGTCAAAAACCATGATGACGCCTTGCATTTGATCTGTGATAAGTTGGTTGACAAGGAGATCGGGGTTCTTAAGAGCCTCACGGAAGTCCAGGCCATCGGCCACCGCGTGGTGCATGGCGGCGAGAAGATGACCGACTCCGCCAGGATCACCGCGGAGATCAAGAATACCATCCGCGATTGTTTCGTCCTGGCGCCGCTGCACAACCCGCCCAACCTCGGCGGCATCGACGCCTGCGAGCGCGCCTTCCCCGGCACCGTCAACGTGGCCGTGTTCGACACCGCCTTTCACCAGACCATGCCGCCCGACTCCTACCTCTACGCCATTCCCTACGAATACTACACCAAGTTCGGCATCCGCAAGTACGGCTTCCACGGCACCTCCCACAAGTTCGTCGCCCAGGCCACCGCCGATTTCCTGGGCCGGCCGTTGGACAAGATCAAACTCATCACCTGCCACCTTGGCAATGGCGCCAGCGTCGCCGCCATCGACAACGGGCGGGTGCTTGACACCAGCATGGGCATGACCCCCCTGGCCGGCCTGGTCATGGGCACCCGCTGCGGCGACATTGATCCCGCCGTCGTCCTGTTCCTCGTCAAGCAGGGCATGAGCGCCGACCAGATCGACGGGCTGCTCAACAAGAAGTCCGGCCTCCTCGGCGTCGCCGGCCTCAACACCAGCGACATGCGCGACATCATCA
Organism: uncultured Lentisphaerota bacterium; assembly: GCA_903894975.1. Taxonomy (GTDB): domain Bacteria; phylum Verrucomicrobiota; class Lentisphaeria; order Oligosphaerales; family CAITYL01; genus CAITSE01. The sequence continues at coordinate 4,679 of CAITSE010000128.1, read as the reverse complement.
CCGCCGTCGAGTCCGGCAACGAACAGGCGCGGCAGGCGCTGGGCATGTTCGTCTCCCGCCTGGTTTTCTACATCGGCGCCTACCACACCCTGCTCGGCGGCGCCGACGCCGTGGTCTTCACCGGCGGCATCGGCGAGAACAGCGTCTACGTCCGCTCCCTCATCCTGGCGCGGCTCGGCGCCCTCGGCTGCACGCCCGACGCGGTCCGCAACGATGTCATGGGCAAGCCCGCCGTCGTCTCCACGGCAGCCAGCACGCTTCAAGCCGTGGTCATGCCGACCAACGAAGAACTCATGATCGCCCGCGAAACCGTCCGCGTCCTGAACGGATGATGCCAACCCTTCCGGCCTTGCCGCTCCTGGTGTCATTTGTGCTTTGGCCGGAAGATGGGGATTCTGTTGTTTCCACGAAGCGATGACGGGTTGCGGACGAAAGGGCTGAAGACCTCTGAAATTTTACACTCCCTTGCCTTGGCGTTTGTTATGCGCCACATTATAACAAAGAGTGTGGAAAAAACGATATGACGCGACCCCATCTTCAGCTTGTCTCCCGCGACAGCTTGGCCGCCGCTGACCGCGCCCGGAATCGTGCCATGACGCCGGAACAGCGGCTGAACCTGGTCGAACAATTGCGCCTGGAATCTGGAAAGTTCCTCTATGAATATCCAACCCGATTTCGCCGCGTTTTTGCGGTTGCTCGAAAAACACCGCGTTGATTACATGGTAGTGGGTGGTTATGCCGTGGCTTTTCATGGTTTCCCCCGCTTCACCAAGGACATTGACATTTTTTTCGCCGCCGAAACGGACAACATTGAACGGTTGCGGGCGGCACTCGTGGAATTCGGCTTTGCCGAAAAGGAATTGTCCGGGGATCTTTTTACCCAGCAAGGAAATGTCCTGACATTTGGGGTCGTGCCGGTACGGATTGACCTGCTGAACCAAATTGACGGTGTTACTTTTGCCGAAGCCAAAGCGAATGCGATCCGTGGCAAATACGGCAAGGTTGAAGTGACCTTTATCGGGTTGGCAGACCTGCTTCGCAACAAGCGGGCAACTCCGCGCATGAAGGACAAGGCCGATGTCGAAGAACTGACCTGACTTCATCCGAAATAAGCATTTTGGTTTTTCCCGTCTCATTATTCGGTAACCCCATCGGAGCCTCGAAGATCCCATGAACCTGCTCGAACGCCTCGTCAAACGCTGCACCGTCGTCAAGAAAACCCTGGTCCTACCCGAGGGGAATGACCCGCGGGTCATGGACGCCGCCGCCAAGATCATCCAGAAGGGAATCGCCGCCAAGGTGATTGTCCTGGCCACCGCCGACGAAGCCAAGGAAAGCCTGGCCAAGGTCGGCGTCAGCTTCGACGGGCTCAATGTCGAGGTGCTCGATTACCTGAACTCCCCCGAACTCGCCGCCAAGCTCGCCGCCGTGCTCCTGGAACGGCGCAAGGCCAAGGGCATGACCCCGGAACAGGCCGCCGCCGGCGTCAAAAACCGCCTGAACTTCGGCAACCTCATGCTCAACACCGCCATGGTCGACGGCATGGTCTCCGGCTCCATCGCCTCCACTCCGGACATGCTCCGCGCCGCCTTCACCTGCCTCGGCACCGCCAAGGGCATCAAGATCGCCAGCAGCTTTTTCATCATGGATCTGCCCAAGCCCGCGCCGAACGGCGAGGACGTGCTTTTCTATGCCGACTGCGGCGTGAACCCAAACCCCACCGCTGAGGAACTGGTGGACATCGCCATCTGTACCATCAAAAGCCACAAGGCGATCATGGGCGGCGAACAGAAGGTTGCCTTCCTCTCGTTCTCGACCAAGGGCAGCGCCAAGCATGAAATCGTCGACAAGATGATCAAGGCCGCCGAACTGACCCAGGCCCGCGTCGCCGAACTCGGCCTCGCCGGCGTGGAAGTGGATGGCGAACTGCAGGGGGACGCCGCGCTCGTGCCGAAGGTCGGCGCCAGCAAGGCCCCGGGCAGCAAGGTCGCCGGTAAGGCGAATATCCTGATCTTCCCGGATCTGAACGCCGGCAATATCTGCTACAAAATCACCGAACGCCTCGGCGGCGCCCTGGCCTACGGCCCGGTGCTCCAGGGCACGGCCAAGCCGGTCAATGATCTCAGCCGCGGCTGCACCGCCGACGACATTGTCGGCGTCGCCGCCATCACCGTCTGTCAAGCCATCGGATGAGTTTCAATCCGCGAAAGATGGCGTCGTACCCTGCTAGTGCTTAGAAAGAAGAGTCAGGGGATGGCATCCTCCCATCCCCCGACACCCCCTGGAGGGTGGCAGCGGCCACGGTTCCATTTGGAAAACAGGAGTTGCGAAGTGCGCCGGCGGCTAACGCATGGTCAACTTGCCGACGCGGCCTCCGCCGGCGGACTTCGCAACTCCCGGCTGTTCAAAAGGAAACGGGTCAACTGACCCTCTCCAGAGGGGTTCGGGGAGATGCGAGAATGGCATCTCACCGATTCTTCTTTCTAGACACTAATGGGTTATGACGTCATATTCCGGCATGAAACTCAACGGAATCTGGGGAGATTCGTATGATGCGGCAGGGACGGACTTGGGGACTCGGGGTGTTGCTGGCGGCGGTGTTGGCGTGCGCGTGGGGCGCGCCGGCTGTGCGGGCTGCGGACACCGGGGTAAAGGCCTGGCCGCTGGTCTATTACGCCACGGACCCGCTGACGCAGGAGACCCGCACCGAACTGCTCTGGCCCTTCTATGTCCGCGAAAGTGGCGCCCACAGCACCGCCACCCGGATCCTGAGCATTCCCTGGGAATCTCCAGACGACTACGCCAGCCAGTATTACCTGTTCTGGCCGCTCTCCGGCCTGCGCCTGGACGAGCGCCACGGCGCCGACGCCTGGTTCTTCCCGGTGCTCTGGTACCGAACCAACCATCACCTGGCCTGCTTCCCCGCGTTCTACTGGTCGCCAGGGCCGGACTCGCGCAAGGCATTCAATTTCCTTCTCTTGCAGCATAATTCATGGAAGGCCGACGGCTCCCGCTTCCACGCGCTTTGGCCGCTGTTCTTCTATGACCGCGACGTGCCAGCCAAAAGCCTGACCACGGTTCTTTTCCCGGCGTTCTGGCACGAGAACGGCCCCCATGGCAGCTTCAATCAGGCGATCCTCGCCACCTGGAGCCGCAGCGACTGGGGAGAGGGGAAAGACCGGGAGACGGGCGCCCACCACGCCTTCTGGCCGCTCTATGCGCAGGGCTGGAGACAGGGGCCGCACACCTCCGGATCCTGGCTCTGGGCCATGCCCTGGTACCAGTCCGACTGGACGTACCGCACGGCGCCGCCGGCGCCCGCCAAGCCCGTGGAAACCGGCGAGGCCACCCGCATCCTCTTCCCGTTCTACTGGGACTGGCGCGACCGCGGCCCCGACGGCGAGTCCCGCACGACCTGCCTCTTCCCCATCGGCCTGGCCGGACGCGACTGCCGCGGCGAACGCGAATGGAACCTGCTCGGCCCGTTGTACAACCGCTACCACGCGCCGGGCGAGGCCAACCGCACCCGCACCGACATCCTCTGGCCCATCGGCAAGTTCGAAAGCACCCTCGACAGCGACGGCAAGCCGCTGGCCCGCAACCAGCGCCTCTTCCCCTTCTACTGGCACCGGCAGGACGCGTACACCATTTTCTTCCCGCTCACCTTTTATTTCGGTTCCGAGATGGGGAATACGCCCGACGAGGTCTTGAATGTCGCCGGCCTCTATCACAGTCGCTGGAACGACCGTGAGCAGGCCCGCTACCTGATCCCGCTGGCCGGCATGAAACGCTCGAACGCTCACGGCCTCGAACACGCCGGCATCCTGCCGTTCTGGTGGTACTGGCGCGGTGACAACGGCGAGGTTCTCCAGGGCTCCCTGCTTGCCACCTGGAGCCGCACGGAAACCCCGTCCGACTCCTGGCATGCCGCGCTTTGGCCGTTCTTTTTTGAGGGTTCTTCGGCCTCCGGCGCCAACCTCACCCGGCGGCACTGGGTCTTCCCGGTCTACCACGCCGACACCCGCAGCGCGGAGGTGACGCGGAGCGGCGCGCCGGCCCGCGAAACCGCCACCACCATCGTCTCGCCGCTGTGGTGGTCCCGGCAGACCGTCGCCACCGGGAACGCGGCCAATGCCAAACCCGCCGTCACCGATCTCACCCGCGTACTCTTCCCGGTCTGGTGGGAGTTTGCCGACGCACAGAGCCGCTCCCTCACCCTGGTGCCGCTGGGCAACCGCACCACGGGCCGCGACGGCGCCAACCTGAACGTGCTCGGTCCGATCTTCAATCGCTACACCGCGGACGCCGGCACGACCGTGCGCACCGATGTGCTCTTCCCCCTGGTCAAGACCGAAACCGCGCCGGGCCGGACCGGCGGCCGGATCGTGCCGTTGCTGAGCTTCTGGGAGACGCAGGATCATCAGAAAGACTCACTGGCCTGGCTCTTCCCCCTGGGCTGGAACGAGGAAGAGGAATCGCCCCGGCCCGGCCTGACCCAGGCCTTCTATCCCTTCTATTGGCACACCCGCGCGCCCCGCCGGGAAACCTACGGCTTCTTCCCGCTGGGCTGGCGCGAGTGGCACCGGAACGCTCCGTGGAACAGCGCCTCGGAACTGTACCTGATCCCGCTCCTGGCCCGCCTCGAAAACGGCGACAAGGAATATCGTCAGGACTGGCTG
>CAITSE010000127.1 GCA_903894975.1 uncultured Lentisphaerota bacterium | reverse complement strand
TGCACCCACGGCTATTCATGTTCATGGTATGATTCATGTTTTGGCGTCTCTGTCTCGCGGGATGGCACTAAAGCAACAGGCCCTTCAGGCGGTGCCGGTTTCACGCGCCGTCGTTTTTTCATGCCCTGCAAAAGGAAATCCGTTCTTTGCGAGCTTGGCGACTTGGCGAGAAAACGTTTTCCTTCCAGAAGCGTGTCCGTTGTGGTTTCGCGGTGAATCTTTCCGGCTCATTGCCCGAAAACCCCCGCCGCACCGCCGCGTCCGGGTTCGGCGATTACATTTTCCCTTGACACACTCCGGTAGCTCAGTCGGATAGAGCAGCTGCCTTCTAAGCAGCAGGTCGGGAGTTCGATCCTCCCCCGGGGTGCCATCTTATTCAGCACGAAACCAACGGATTACGCCTGAAATGGTGTTACCGTTGGTTTCTTTTTGTTTCCGTCAATTTCCGGGGGGAATACGCACGAAAAGACACACTTTGACACACAAACCGGGGATTTGGCACACAAAATCAGGCCCTGGCGACCCGGTTGTTTTGGCATGCCTTGGCACACAACACGGTTTCGTCCGTGGCTGGAATGCCTGTTTTGGAAAGCCGTGGCTGTGACTTTTCCCGGGGAATAGTAGCACAGTCCAAGACAAGGCTCCTGCCATCATAGGCGAGATCCCGCCGAACATCCAAGGATTACGACGGAGAGAAGGAGGGAATCGTCAAGCGCATCTCAGAGTCTCTGGGGTCCCTCTCTTGTCTCTCAGTCCCTCGCCGGCGGCGGGGCGAATTCCACCCTTGATCAGATTTCCAGATCAGGCATTCGGGATCTGTTCCTGGCGCGGGATGCCGCGGACCAGGATGGCCTTGCCGGCGCGGGCCGCCGGGCATTGGTTCTCGCAGAAGCCGCAGCCGCGGCAGATCGCGGGATCCACCACCGGGCGGGGGATGCCCGTGGGAGACTCGCTGATGCTGATGGCGACATAGGGGCACATTTCCTGGCAGACCATGCAGTGTTCGCCGTCGGCCCAGGCCAGGCATTTCTCCTTAAAGACCACGGCGGTGCCAAGCCGGACCTGCTGTTTCGCCGCCTCGGTAAGGGGAGGCAGCGCGCCGGTGGGACAGGCCTGGGTGCAACGATTACAGTTCTGGGTGCAGAACGCCTTGCTGAAATCCAGCCGCGGCGAAAAAGCGGCGGCGGGGTTGCGCCAGTCCGGGGCCGGTACCCGGATGACGCCGGTGATACAGGTGTGGACGCAGGCATAGCAGCGGGTGCAGAGCCGGTCGAACCGTTCCGCCGTCCCGGCGCCCGGGGGCAGGATCGCCGCCGGCGTGAAAGCCCGCGGATCTTCCGCGGTCAGGCGGTTGCGGAACGAAAGCCAGCGTAACAGCCCGGCCAGGGGCAGGCCGATGGCGGCGCCGACCAATAAGTCGCGGCGGACATGGTCGGGGCGGACGGAACCCGTGAATTGGCGGTGCGACAAGGCGAAAGTCAGGTCAAAGGCATATCCGAGCGGGCAGAAACGGGCGCACCAGAAAGCCGGCCACACTAAGCCGGCCAGCAGGAACAGCGGAACCACTAGACCCGGAATCCAGGCAAACCCTTCGCGGGCCGCCGGCGCGAGCAGGGATGGCAACCGGTTGAAGCTGGACAACGGATCCAGGCCCAGACCCAAGCCGGACGTGATGCCGACGGCGGCTCCGGCCAGGATCATCCAGAAGAGAAAGCCGTTCGCCCGCCAAGCCGGCAGCGTCCGTTTCAGGCTGAGAGGCACGCCCAGACCGTAGAGCGTACCGGCGGGACAGAACCAGCGGCAGAACCAGCGGCCGCGCCACAAGGCCAGCAGCAGGACCGCCAGGGCCGGCAGCGCCCACCACGCCCCCGCCAACGGCCCCCGCCCCGCCAGGGTCGAGGCCAGCCAGGTCAACGGGCTCGCCCCGGGGAACAACCGGGCCAGCGCCGGCGGCAACGGCCCGTTCAGGGTCAGTCCCACGGCCCCGGCCAGAAAGCTCAACCGGATCGCCCAGCGCAGATAGAACGATTTGATCTTCATCAGGCGAGTATGGAGGCGGCTTCGAGCCGGTGGATCTTCATGGCGGCGGGATCAATCACACCCAGCCCCATTTCCGCGGCGATGACCAGGTATTTCACCTTGGCCGGACTCTCGAACAGGATGGTGGAAGCCACGGCGTCGGCGGCAACCTGGCTGCGGGAGAGAATGAGTTGTTCCGGCTTGCGGATTTCCGTGGCCGGGCCGCCCGGCTTCCCCGGACCGCCCTGCGGCCCGTTGGTGGCCATGACCCGGGTGGCGTCGATGATCGTCCACGCGGGCTGGAGCAGCAGACCGATGTCGGCAATGCACTGGTGCATGTTGTTCTTGTGCCAGAACCCGCGGTCCTGAACGGCGCCCATCCAGTTTTTGAGGCCGCAGGTGAACGTGGCGCCGCCGTGGTTCTTGGCCACCGGCATGTTGATGAGCACGTCGGTTTCCAGGAAGTCCCTCCCGACCATGACATCCTTCAACGACTTGGCTCCGGGAATGGATTTCTGGACAAACAGGTCTTTGTTCTTTTTCAGGTCGATCAGGTCGGCATGATGCTTGTCGGCGGCCGCCTTGATCCCGCTGTTCACAAAGGATTTCTCGGCCGGGGCGCAGGCGAGTTCAGGCATCACAACCTTTTTCACGCCGGCCGTGCGGCACAGTTCCAGAAAGGTGTCCACCAGCACGGGATGGGTGTTGGCGCCCTCGTCCGGGTTGCGATCCCAGGCAGCGTTGACCTTGAGCGTGAGCTTGTCGAGCTTGGGCCCCAGACCGCCGTTCTGGGACATGATCTTCCAGGCGGCACGCATGAGCTTGGCCGGGTCCGCGTCATGGATCACCCAGACTTCGGGTTGCGGCAGAGTGGTGGCCCCGGCCCCGGTGGCCCCTTCCGCGGCGAATAAGCGCAACGGATTCAAGGCCAGCACCGCGCCGGCGCCCACGCCAAGCTTCACAAATTCGCGGCGGGAAACAGCGGAACGTCCGGCGGCGGGCTTGGTCATGACAGGTCTCCTGACGGGGGTGAGGCGGGATCCAAAGGGAACTGTAACGCAAATCGGACTAAAAACATCTCAAATAAACCAACCCGTTAAAATAGACCGGCCCGGAACCGGAAAGTTCCAGATCCCCCATTTGATCTCTCCGCAAACCCGCTAAAGTTGAAAAAACCGCCACTGTATGATATTTTGTCACCAATTGTCATATAATGTCACGCCATGCTATTGTTAGTTCACGACGTCAACATTTTCTTCAGAACGACTGGCCGGGCCGGCTCTTATGAAAATTCCCGCCATCCTCTCGCCGTCGGCATCCCCGCCGGATTCTGGGGCCGCAGTTCCGTCTGTTCCCGCTACCGGCGCCTGGACGCTGATGATTGGGGCGCTGGGCATTGTGTTCGGCGACATCGGCACCAGCCCGCTGTATGCCTTGCGGGAATGCTTTGTCGGCGCCCATGCTTTGTCCGTGACGCCGGGAAACGTTCTGGGTATTGTTTCCATTGTCTTTTGGTCGTTGGTGCTGGTCGTCTGCTTCAAGTATGTGACGCTACTGATGCGGGCGGACAACCATGGGGAGGGCGGCATCCTGGCGTTGATGGCGCTGGTGACCCGGGCGGTGGGCCACGGCGCCAAGGATGGCGCCCGGATCCGGCAGCTTACCGTGCTCGGCATCCTGGGCGCCGCCCTGCTGTATGGCGACGGCATTATCACCCCGGCCATTTCCGTGCTCAGTGCGGTGGAAGGGCTCAACGTCGCCACCACCGCCTGTCAGGACTATGTGATTCCGCTTTCGGCAGGCATTCTCACCGCGCTATTCCTCTTGCAACGGCGGGGAACCGCGGGCGTGGGCTCCCTTTTCGGGCCCGTGCTGATCTTGTGGTTTGTGGTCATCGGCGGGCTCGGCCTGGCGGCCATCGTCCGCAGTCCGGATATTCTACAGGCGTTGCTGCCGGTGCATGCCGTCCGCTTTTTCCTGACCAATCACTGGCACGGTTTTCTCGTCCTGGGCACAGTGTTCCTGACCATGACCGGCGCCGAGGTGTTGTATGCCGACATGGGGCATTTCGGTCGGGTGCCCATCCGCCGCGCCTGGTACGGCCTGGTGCTGCCGGCCTTGCTGCTGAACTATTTCGGCCAGGGCGCGTTGCTGCTCCGCGGCGGCGGCTTGCCGACACACTTGTTCTATGAACTGGCGCCGTCCTGGTTCCTCTATCCCCTGATCCTGCTCGCCACAGCGGCCACCGTCATTGCCTCGCAAGCAGTGATTTCCGGCACCTTCTCCCTGGCGCGGCAGGCGGTGCAATTGGGGCTGTGGCCACGCCTGAAAATCGTGCACACGTCCTCAAGCACCATCGGCCAGGTCTACGTCCCGCTGCTCAATCTCGCCCTGTTCCTGGGCACTATCGGCCTGATCTTCACGTTCCGGGAATCAGGCCGGCTGGCGGGAGCCTACGGCATCGCCGTATCCGCCACCATGCTGATTACCAGCGTCCTCTTCCTTATCCTCTGCCAAACCCGCTGGAAACTGCACCGGGCCTGGGTTATCCTGCTCGGCTGCCTGCTCCTGCCCATGGACCTGGCGTTTTTCTGTTCCAATGCCGTCAAGATCCAACACGGCGGCTGGATCGTCCTGGTGATTTCCCTGACGGTCTGGCTGCTCATGCAAACCTGGATCTCCGGCGGCAAGATCCTGCGTCAGAAAGCGGAAATGCAGGGGCTGCCCCTCGAGTTTTTCCTGCAAGACATCCGCCTGAGCAAGCCCTACCGCGCCCCCGGCACCGCCGTTTTCCTCTCCCGCAACCCCAACGGCCTGCCCCGCGCCCTTCTCCACAACTACAAACACAATATGGTCCTGCACACCACCACCATCCTGCTCAATATCACGACCGAAGAGATCCCTTTCATCCCCGAGGACCGGCGGTTTGCCTTTGAAACTCTCGGCGAGGGCATCTGCCGGATGCAGATCACCTTCGGCTTCAGTGAAACCCCCGACATCCCCAATGTCCTCGCCCGCCTCACCCGCGACCGGCACGGCGTTGAATACATCCCCGAACGCACCACCTTCTTCCTAGGCAAGGAATCCCTGGTCCTGCGCCATACCACCGACCTCGGCTACTGGCGCAAGCGTATTTTCGCCTTTCTCTCCCGCAACGCCCGCGACGCCTCGGCCTATTTCTGCCTCCCCGCCAACCGCGTGGTCGAGCTCGGACTGCAGATCGAGCTCTAGCGGAAGAGCACGGACCACAGACTGGCAGGGTGGATGATTTCACGAGTCATTCAGGCTGGGGTGTGCCGGCCGTTCTACCAAGTCACGGCCAGGGCGGCGGAGTAGCGGCGGCTGGCGGGGGGCTGGCCGGGCAGGACTTGGAACTGGCTGGCCCAGAGGTTTTCCACGCCCAGAACGAGTTCGGCTCCGCTGCGGGGGAAGACGTTGAGACGAATTTCCGCGGCGGCGGGCAGGGCGGTGTCGCCGTCGGCGCGGGCGGGATTGTCCGCCTGCATGCGGATTTCCTGGCGGACGCGGATTTCGCACCAGTCGGCGAGGATGTGGCGGACGCCGAAGGCCAGGTCGTGTTCGGCATAATCGAGGACGTAACGGCTGGCCCAGACACCGTCGTGATCGGCACTTTTGTGGAGGAAGGTATAGGCCCCGTCGCAAGCCCAGGTCGGGTCGAGCTGCCAGCCGCCGCCGGCGGTGGCGCCGAGGGTGCGGACGTTGCCGAGGTTGACCGCGGTCCAGCGGCCGGCGGGATTGCGTTTGATCCAGTCAACGGCGTTGCTGCTGTCGACGGCAAAAACGGCGGTGCGCCAGTCCCATGCCGTGCCGGCGCGCCCTTTCCAGCCGGTCTCGATGGTGCGGTCGTGCTGGCGCTTGAGGCCGTTGTTGCCGAGACTGCCCGGGGAGTTGTAGTTGAGTTCGGTGAACGAGGGCTGGCGGACGTTTTCGGTGTAATTAATGTAGATGCTCTGTGCCCGGGAAACGTGGTATTCGGCGCCGGCCGCGGGGAGCCAGGCGGGGCTGTCATCCGTGAAGGCCTTGGCCTGACCGCCGAGACTGAGGGTGAGCGGTCCGCGGGTCCATTCCGGCAGCAACATGAGACCGAGGGTTTCGCGCCGGTGGTCGCCGAGGCTGGTGGAGGGCATGGCGCCGGCGTACTGACTGGCCAGGCGCTCCTGTTCAGCCTCGCCGCGCCAGCGCAGGGCGAGGGTGTCGCCGTCGCTGTCGCCGGAAAGCGTCTGACGGCCGTCGATGGCAGCGGAAGTGATCCGGGAACGATTCTCGTTGCGGTAGAGCCAGGAACGGTCGCGGTCGAGTTCGTATTCATCCACTAACTCCCGGAACGCGGCCGTGCCGCGGACCCAGCCGCCGTTATCGTCTTCGCGCCGGACGGAGCCCAGAACCAGGCGGTCGGTGAGTTCTTCCTGGGACGGCAGCGAGGCGGGAGAACCGTAGAAACCGCGGGCGCCGAATTTTTTGACCTGTTCCGCGGCGACGAAGTCCGCCTGCCAGCCGGCCGGGTTTTGTTGCTGGAGATGCACACCACCGTTGGTGCGGTCGAGGAAATTGTCGGGCTGGCCGTCGGTGCGGTCCGCGTGTTCACGCCCGGCAAAGACGCCGCCGCCAAGGGTTCCGACGGCGTTTTGGCTGATCGGGGTCTGGGCGAAGAGACTTTGCCAATTACGGCCGGCCTCGCCGAAGCCGGCTTCGGCGGCGCCGCGGTTTTCGACCGGTGCGAAGTCGAAGTCGACGGTTCCGACCAGGTGTCCGTCAGCATCGCGGAACTGGTCCAGGCCGCAGAGCACGCGGGGGGGGGCGAACAGGCCCGGCGGCAGGGGCAGTTCGGAATTGAAATGTTCAGTCTGCGGATTGCGCAGGCCGAGTCCGGCGACGGAGAGGCCGGCGCCGCTGAAGGCGCTGCCGCGGAGGCGCAGATCGGTCTGGGCGCCGCCGCCCTGGCTGGCCAGGTCCACGCCGGGCCGGCCGGCGAGTTCACGGAGGACAGTGGGTGTGCCGGTGTCGAGCGCGGTGCGGGTGGTCAGCCGGGAGGCGGTCACGTCCACGGCCGGCAGTTCGCCGGCGGGTTCAGGGTTGGCCGCGGCCGGCGCGGGATCAGGTACGGCGGCCCAACTTCGGGCTTGGACAAAGAGAATCAAGACGACGGCCAGACAGGTTCGGAACAACGGCATGGTTCACCAAAGCGTGGAGCGTGTTGAGCGGGGAGATGCGGTGCCCCCTGAGCCAAGATGCAGGCGAGGTTTTTGTTTTTGATTGAAAACCAAAATTTATTTATAGGTTTACAATATGGCGCGGCGACCGTTCCGGTAGGGGAGTTGCGGTGGGGACGGGGGGGGCGGTCAGACGAGCCGGATGTCGCCGGCATGAATTTCCCGCGGCCCGGAGGCGGTTTTGAGGAGGAGCGCGCCGGAGGCGGCGATGCCGGTGACCACCCCTTCCAGAGTCTCGTGCGGCAGTACCGCAACCACCGGCTTGTCCTGGAGCCAGGAGCAGGCGCGGAGTTCGTCGAGGAAGTGGGTCAGCCCGGATTGGCACCATGGCTGGTAGACGCCTTCCAGTTCCTCCAGAATGGCCACCAGCAGGGCGGGACGGTTGATTTTCAGGCGGCCGGCCAGGCGTAGGGAAGTTGCGGTCTCCCGCAATTCCGCCGGCAGGACGGACTTTTTCAGGTTCACGTTGAGCCCGATGCCGACGATGACATGATGCACATGATCCGACTCGGCGCGCATGTCGCAGAGGATACCGCCTAACTTGCGTCCGTCCAAGTAGAGATCGTTGGGCCACTTGAGCTTGGGGTCAAGGGTAGGAGTGACCCGGCGCAGGGCGCGGATGACGGCCAGTCCGGCGGCCAGGGCCAGGGAGGGCACTTGCGGCGGCGGCACGGCCGGGCGCAGCAGCACGGAAACATAGAGGTTGCAGCCCGGCGGGGAGAACCATTTCCGGCCGCGCCGGCCGCGGCCGCCGTTCTGGGTGTCCGCCGCAATCATGGCGCCTTCCGGGGCGCCCTCTTCGGCCCAGGCCGTGAGCAGGCGGTTGGTGGAGTCCGCCTCGGCCGCATAACGGAAGGGCAGGCCCAACCGGCGTCCCTGCAACCGGGGTGTCATCTCTAGCTCCGACGGGCAGTCGGGAGCCAGGTGCAGCCGGTACCCGCGCCGGGTGTGGGCTTCGATCTTGTAGCCGTGCCGGCGCAGGGTCTGGATGTGTTTCCAAACGGCGACCCGGCTGACGCCGAGGCCGCGGCAGATGTTCTCGCCGGAGACTTCGGCCTTGCGGAGGGCGGCCTCCCGGAGAATGCCCAGGATGATGGAAGGAGAGTTGCTAAGACGTCTGGTCATATGTGTGTTGGCCGGGGAGTGTGGAGGGTGCGGATGGGGGCTTGCGCCGCTTCGGAGCCTAAATAATTACCATAGGCCCCGGCGGCAGATTGTCAATCTAGTCTGGAGTGCAGGTTAACAATATTGTCAGCGCCAAGCGGGCCGGGGCAAAAAGTCGGCGGCGGCGCGACCTGGCCGCGCCGCCGCTGAACGGGTCACATCTCGTCGCCGCTGATGAGGTCGTGGATCTGGAACTGTTCCAGATGCAGGGTCTCGTCGGTGCGGAACTGGAATTCGCAGTGGAATTCTTCCTGCATGCCCTTGATGAGATCGGCATCCTCGTTCTTGATGCGGTCAAGCACCTTGGGATGGATGGTGATGCGGATCTGCATGTTGCCGCGGAAGCGGCGGAGGATTTCCTGGAGGCGGCGCTGGATTTCGACGCTGACGCTCTGGGTGGATTTGACCAGTCCCTTGCCGGAGCAGTAGGGGCACTCCTCGAAGACGGCGGACTGCAGGCTTTCCCGTTCGCGCTGGCGGGTCATTTCGATGAGGCCGAGTCCGGAGACCGGGAGGATCTTGGTCTTGGAACGGTCGGCAAGGAGGACGTCCTTGAGGGCGCGGTAGACGGTCTGCTGGTCTTTGCGGCCGCGCATGTCGATGAAGTCGATGACAATGAGGCCGCCGATGTTGCGGAGGCGGAGCTGGCGTCCGACTTCGGCGACGGCTTCGAGGTTGGTGTTGAGGATGGTTTCCGGGTGGTCTTTGCCGGTGCGGTTGCGTCCGGAGTTGACGTCGATGGCGATGAGCGCTTCGGTTTCATCGAAGACCAGGTAGCCGCCGGTGGGCAGGGTGACTTTGCGGCTGAAGATCGTTTCGATCTGTTCGAGGAGGCCGTACTTGTGGAAGAGCGGCTTGGGGCTGCTGTAGAAGCGGAGCTTGACCTTGTCCTCGCTGGCGAAGCGCTGAATCATGCCTTCGATCTGGTCGTGAATGGCCTTGGAGTCGGTGACGATTTCCTCGACGTCCTCGTCCAGGTAGTCGCGGAGGGTGCGTTCGACCAGTTCCGGTTCCTGGTAGACGCAGCAGGGGGCGCCCTTGGTACGGTTGGCTTGTTCGGCGCGGCGCCAGCAGTCGATGAGGTTGGCCAGATCTTTCTGGAAGGCCTTTTCGCTGCGGCCGGCGCCGACCGTGCGGCAGATGATGCCCATGTTGCTGGGCAGGGCCAGATTGCGGAGAATTTTGCGCAGGCGGTCGCGTTCTTCATGGGACTCAATGCGCTTGGAGACGCCGATGTGGTTGGAATTGGGCAGGAGCACCAGGTAGCGGCCGGGGATGCTGAGGTTGGTGGTGACGCGCGGGCCTTTGGTGCCAATGGGGCCTTTGGTGACCTGGACGAGCACTTCGGTGCCGGACTTGAAGAGGCCGGGAATGTCCTCGACCGTGAACTGCTGGCGCGGCTTGCGGCGCTGCTGCTGCTGCTGCGGTTGCGGTTGCTGATTCCGGCCGCGGCCGCCGCGGCGGTTGCGGTCATTATTACGGTCATTGCGGTCGTTCCGGTAACCGCCCCGGTCCTGGGTGGGGGCGGGTGCAACGGGTTCCGGGTCGGCCTTGGGGAAGAGCATCTGCTTGAGCAGATCCAGAAGGGACGCCTTGCGGGCCGGGACGGCCGTTTCCGGAGTGGCAGCGGCGGCGCCGCCGGCGGGATCGGCGTTCAGGAGCTCGCGTTCCCGTTCGTCATCGTCGCCCTCCAGCATCTCCTGGGTGGCGGGGAGCATGTCCCAGTAGTGGAGGAAGGAATTCTTGTCGAAGCCGATGTCGACAAAGGCGGCTTGGAGCGAGGCTTCCAGGTTGTTGATGCGGCCCTTGTAGATCGAGCCGACCATGTGGTCTTCGTCCCGCCGTTCGATGAAGTATTCTTCGAGTTTGCTGTCGTTGACCACGGCGACCCGGGTTTCGAGGCCGCCGACATTGATGAGGATTTGTTTCATGATGGGATGTTGGCAAGAATGCGGTTTGGGTTTGCGGTTTCAAGCCGGGTGCCGGCGGCGACAGGACAGCCCCGCAGAAATTCGGCGGCGTCCATTTCTCCGCGCCCTTCCGGCACGACCCGGCGGATTTCCAATCCCCCTTCACCGCAGGCGACCACCCAGCTCCGGCGGTCAGCCTGCAGCACTTCTCCCGCCGGCCCGGACAGTTCCGGGCGGACGCCGGCAGCGGTTGCCGTCACCCGGCGCGGGCCCTTGGCCGTGGGGAGGAGGAACCAGGTTCCGGGCCAGGGATGAAAGGCCCGGATCTGGCGTTCGAGCTGCGCGGCCGGCAAGCGCCAGTCCAGCAGCCCCTGTTCTTTGCGGATTTTGCGGGCGACGGTGACGCCCGGTTGCGGCTGGGGTTGGGGCGTCAGCCCGTCCCGGCAGATCTGCCGGAGGCATCCGGCGACATGTTCGGCGGCCAGCTTTCCGAGAGTTGTCTCCAGCGCCGCCGCCGTTTCCGTGCCGGTCAGCGGCTGGCGGATCTGGCGGTAGACCGGGCCGGTGTCCAGGCCGCGGTCGATGCGCATGAAGGAGATTCCAGTTTCAGGGTCTCCGCCCAGGATGGCAGCCTGGATGGGAGAGGCGCCGCGATGGCGCGGCAGGAGCGAGGCGTGGACGTTAAGGCAGCCGCAGCGGGGGAGGTTGAAGAATTCCTCCCGCAGCAATTGCCCGTAAGAGACGACCACGGCCACGTCCAGTTCCAACGCCCGGAGCCGGGCGAGGAACTCGGGGGCGTTGGCCTGTTCCGGCTTGTCCGCCGTCAGGCCGAGGGCATTGGCGGCTTCCCCGACAGGGGTCGGCGCCGATTGCCGGTTCCGGCCCTGGGGCCGGTCCGGCTGCGTTCCCACCCCGGCCAGGAAAAGCCCCGCCTCCGTGGCTGCGGCCAAGTGCCGCAGAACCGGAATGCCTAAGGTTCCCGAGCCGAGGAAATACACACGAATGAGACCGGATGATTTCAACCAAAATCCTCTGAAGCCGCCCGAACCCGGGTCTGGCATCCGCCAGCAGGATCCATCGCGGGCCTGTGTCCGGCGCCGGAAACCCGGCGCGTCACGAAAAAAGGTTCAGCGTCTTCCCGCCCGTATGTTCCACCGTGTCCGGGGCTTAGCCTTTCCGCCCCCGACGGCGGCCAACGGGCAAAAGAACGCAACGGCGTTAATGTAATCCGTCATGGTGTTATTTACGAAACCAAGCCGCGAACACGCGGGGGCTGGCGGAGGGGTTCCGGTGGCGATCGGGCTGGGGGCGAACCTGGACGATCCGCGCGGGGCGATCCGCCGGGCGGCGGCCGATCTGGCGGCCGGAGGACTGGAAGATCGGCAGCTTTCCGGATTTTGGGTGACGGCGCCGGAGGACTGTGTTCCCGGCACCCCCGATTTTGTCAATGCCGCCGTGATTGGAAGTTGGCGGGGGAGCGCTCCGGAGTTGCGGGCGCTCTGTAAGGAGATCGAACTCCGGGCCGGCCGGCCGGCGGCGCATTCTTCCCGGGAGGCGCGGGTGGTCGACCTGGACCTGCTGCTCTTCGGCAACCAGGAAATCCACCTGCCAGAACTGACCGTTCCCCATCCGCGGCTGCGGCAACGGCGTTTCGCCTTGGCACCCCTGGCCGAACTGGCGCCGGACTGGCGGCTGCCGCCGGACGGCATCACCGTGGCGGAGGCGCTGCGTTCCTTGGGCTGACGGACGAGGCAAAACGGTTTCTCTCCGCGAATAAACGCGAATGCACGCGAATAAGGCTCCGTTCAATTCGCGTTCATTCGCGGATAAAAACCGGGTCAGCCGCCAGACTGTGTTTTCCGCTCCGCCCCCACAGACCCACGGGCCACAGACCTACAGACCCGGATTCACTTCCCGTTGATCCACTCGGCTTCATACCAGAGCAGGTTGAACTCGGTGCGAATGCTGGTGCCGGTGGTTTCGGTGATGAAGATTTCGAGTTCCTTGAAGGCCCAAAGCAGGTTCAGGTACTCGTCATTTTCGGGGGCTTCGGGGGAGGTGGGGCGCTTGTCGGCCTTGCTGACTTCTTTGTAGCGCGCCACGCCCTCCAGGACGGCGAGGAACAGCAGCAGCCGCGTCGGCAGCTTGCCCAATTCCGTCATGAGCGCGAGTTTGCGGTATTTGACAAAGCTTTCCCGGGCCTCGGGGGTCTTGAGCAGGGGTGGCGGCGGCCCGGCACTCGGCGGCAACGCGCAGAACGCCGACGGCGTTGACCTTGATCAGCTTTTCCTCGGGAACGGCCAGCGTCATCCAGGCGGGAAAGTCCTTGCCGTCTTCGGAACCGATGAAGCGAACCTGGACGGTTTCCATACCCGGGTAGGGGATGACGAGCAGGCTGGCCAGGGCGTCAGCGATGCGGGACTCGTTGGTTTTCCGAGCCAGTTCGCCCAGTTCCCCGACAATTCCCTTGGGCTGCTTTTTGTGGAAAAAGCGCTCTGCGAGCTTTTCAAACTGTTTCCACGTAGTCGTGAGCGTGCGTATGGCCATATTCGCCGTTCTAAGCCTTTGCGGGTTGGGCGCTTACTATAGTTGCATACTGCCGGTTTGTCAAGCGCTTAGCGGAAATCTAGTTTGGGTGCCGGCTTTTAAAAATGCCTCCTCCATGAAGAAAGGCGGTCATTTGACTTCATATTGAAACTGGTGTACGCTGAACAAATTCTGCCTTTGTCCCCGCAGGTTGTGATGTTGAGTCAGAACCTACTCTGCCGTTACGCCGATTGCAACCCCGCCGCAAGCCGGAACAATGCCATCATGACGGATCTTCATGGCGACTTAAAATCAGGCGACTGCCAGGATTTCCGGCAGGGGTGCGTCGGGTGCTGTGTGAACACGGTCTGGAGTGACCGGCGGTTGCGCGAGTTTTTGCGGGAGAACACCGACGCCGCGGCTCGCTTGTGGGGCGGCGGCCGGCCCGGGCTGGGCAAACTTTTGCGGTACTATGTGGCGCGCGGCGGGCTTTGGGATTATGGTTTGTTGTTGTTACTGGTGATCCCGACCTTGGGAATAAGCGCGTGGTGGTGGAGGCGTTACATGGGCAGTTGCCGATTTGCAGGATTGATTGATGAGGCGGGCCGGGGCGGCTGTCTGATTCATCCGGCGCGGGCCGGCGAACCGGACCTGCGGCGCCGGGCTTTCCCGTTCATCCCCACCGTGTCCTGCGACCGCGCTTTCCGTTGTCCAGCGCTGGACCAGCCTGTGCCGCCGGAACTGGGGCTGATTCCCGCGTCCCGCTATGCGTACGGCACGGTTTGGGAGAAGCGGCATGGCCGGAAGAAGGCCGCTCCGGTGTCCGCCGGCGAACGCGGCGATGTGCTGATGGAATATGTGATCGTGACGATGTGCATCGTGTTGCCGCTGCTCCTTGGCTCCGGGGCGATGTTTGATCCGGCCGGTTCGCTCCATGGAGATTTCGGCGCGTTCGGCAACAGTGTTCAGGAATGGTATCAGCGGGTGGTGGCGGTGATTGCATTGCCAGTTCCTTGACTTTTCGCTGATTCGGCTGTACAATTTTGTTTTGGGAAGACGTCCTTTGGTCGGGCGCCTCTTCCGGAACCAAGAGAAAAGCAAACCAGAAACCAGAAACCAGGAGGTCGGAAGATCATGAAAAAGCGCTTGACCAAGAAGGAAATGATGGCGTTGCGTACGAAGAAGACGCTGTTGGGCCGCACCCTGTGCCGTCTGGCGGGCGACCAGGCCGGCGGCGTGATGATGGAATATGTCATCATCGGCGTACTTGTGGCCGCGGCCGCGGTACTGATCGTGACCCTGTTCGGCAAGCAGATCGTCAACGGGTTCAGCGTCATGATCTACGGCGTCACCGGTCAGAATGACAAAGCCGAAACCAAGGCGGTTGTCAATCAGAGTGATGCCGTCACAGACGAAACCCGCGGCGAGAAAAGCCGCAGCGTCGTCGCTCCCGGAAAATAATGCTGCGTTTCTGACTGGAGATCCGCCGGCGGCGCCTGTGGCCGCCGGGGTTTCGCAGTCTTTCACACGCCGGCGACGTCAGGCCTGCCGGGCGCGCCGGCGAAGTGGAATCTGTTATGGACTATGTGCTTTTCGGCGCTGTCGCTCTCTGGACG
>CAITSE010000126.1 GCA_903894975.1 uncultured Lentisphaerota bacterium | reverse complement strand
GCCCTGAACCCTGAACCCTGAACCCTGAACCCTGAGCCCTGAACCCAGAACCCTGAGCCCTGAACCCTGAACCCTGAACCCTGAACCCTGAACCCTGAACCCTGACCCCCCGGCTCTTGCTGCGCGTCACCAAAATCATCTCCTGCATAAGTCCTCAGTTGTCTTCCCCCGTCCCTCGTGCCCCGTCCCTCGTGCCCCGTCCCCCAATCCAAAATCTAAAATCGCAAATCCAAAATCGGACCCCCACCATGTCTCCCAAGCCCATTTCCGTCCAGCTCTACTCGCTCCGTGAAGAGTCGAAGGTTGATTTCCCCGCCGTGCTCAAGCGCCTGGCCCAGATCGGGTATAAGGGCGTTGAGCCAGCCGGCTTCTACGGGCTTACCGCCGGCGAAGTCCGCAAGATGGTTACGGATCTGGGCATGACTATTTCCTCCAGCCACACCCCGTGGGCGAAGTCGGATAATCTTCAGGAGTGCATTGACACGGCCGGCGAGCTTGGCGTGGACATGGTCTGCACCGGCTTCTGGAAGGATCAGTTCGCTTCCGTGGCTGCCATCAAGCAAACCGCGGAGATGGTCAACGGCATGATCGCTGGCCTGAAGCAGGGCGGGCTCAAGCTGTTCATGCACAACCACTGGATGGAGTTCGAGGTGGTCGAGGGGCGCATCGCCTACGACTGGCTGGCCGAGCTCTGTCCGGAACTGCTGTTCGAGATCGACACCTACTGGGCGAGCAACTTCGGCGCCAACGATCCGGCCGAGCAGGTGGCCAAGTTTAAGAGCCGCGCGCCGCTGCTGCATATCAAGGACGGCCCGCTCACCAAGGACGAGCCGATGGTCGCCGTGGGCAAGGGCAAGATGAACTTCCCGAAGGTCATCGCCGCCGCCGATCCGCAGGTGTTGAAGTGGCTGGTGGTCGAGCTGGACCGTTGCGGCACGGACATGTTCCAGGCCGTTGAGGACAGCTATCGCTACCTGACCTCCAGTGGCCTGGCCGCCGGGAACACGTAATCTGAATCTTCCGGACACCCCGGAAGGCAACGCGGAAAAACGGGAACCGGCATGGTGCCGGCTCCCGTTTTTTTCGTGAGTGGAACGTTACCCAAGATTATTCATGAAACCGGAGGATGCGGGATCGGATTCCGCTTGGATTGGAGCCCCGGTGGGCATGCGCGTCAACTTAAGACCAATTATGCATTATAATTGAAACTGTTATGGCTATTTACTGCGGCGGTCTCGCCGCTTTGGAGTGTCGGCGGCTTGACGCCGCTTTCTCCGGCGGCGGAGCCGCCATCCCATGCGTAGTTTGATTCCCACGCCCTAACAGAAGTGGAGACGGTAAACTAGGAAGCCGGTTCCACCGGCGGGAAAAAGCGGTGTCGAGCCACCGCACTCCAAAGATGCTGCGCATCGGTACAAGGAGACTCGAATCTTTAAAGGGTAACGCGACCCTCCGTTTGCCGGAGAAGGCTCCGCAGTTCAGGATTCAGGAATCCTGTCACCTTCCGGGACAATGTCCGGACGTTGCGCCGGCGCTGCCTCCGCCGGCTGTCTCTGAACCGAGGGGACCGGGCCCGCCGGCTTTTGCGGCGGGGCCTTTTCGTAGTCGTCATCTTCGCCGTTGCCGCCGTTTTCAAGCTTGGTGATGACGATCGCAATGCCGGTGGAATCGCCACAATAATTTTGGTTTTTACCAAAGCTGACGGAAAAATCCACCGTGTCGCCCGCAGTGACGGCAAGAGTGGCGGAAAAGACATGCGCCGTGCCATACTCATTGACGAACGCACTCCAGAGGAGCGTGGAATTTTTGAGCACGGCGACGTCGGTGGTGGTCGGGTATTTGAAGTCGTACCCGGTAAAGACGGCGCGGCATTGATAGGTTCCGGATTCGGGCGTCGTCCAGCGGGTGACGCAGTTTTCACCCGCGGGGCCCGGGTGGCACCAAGTTACCTTGGGGGGGACGGCGGTGGTTCCATCCGGCGCCCGCAGGATTTGATCCGACAGGTTGTGCGCGAGGGCGGGAGGCGTCGTCGCACAGTCCGTGCCGGCGACGGCCCAATATTCCGCGACGGTTATCGCCGTTCCCGAAGCCTTGAACAGGGTAAAGGCCCCGCCGCGGCTGGCGGCATAGCCGTAGCTCCAGGCGGAATTGGGATTACGGGCGGTGCTGAAGTCGGCGGCCAGATTGTAGACTGCCGCCGCTGAACCGGCCGGGCCGGTCGTGACCGGAGTGGCCTGCAAAGCCGTCAGCGCTGCGGTCATCAGGGTCAGGACTGCGCCGCCGAGAACCCTGCAAAAAACACTGGAGTTGCGCATGATTTCTCCCATCCGCCCGGACAAAGCGCCCCGGATTTACCCGTGATCAGTAAAAGCAATAGCCCGGGCAAGCCGGCCGCAAAGATGGCATCGCCCCACACGCTTGGCTCCGGCTTGGCCGGGCTAGGTTACTGAATGCTGACGACGGCCACGGTCTCGGCGCCGGTATCCTTGCGGATGCGGTCCTGCACCTCGGCCGGGACGGCGCGGTTGACCTTGAGCACGGCCAGGGACATGGTGCCGTCGGCATTGTGCGGCGAGCGGATGTCCTCGATATTGATCTCGGCGGCGGCGACGGCGGCCGTGATCTTGGCCAGGACACCGGGGCGATCCTTGTAGACCACCATCAGGCTGTGGCCTTCGGGCATGAAGTAGAGCTTGTCGAAGTCGTCGATCCGGGAGATCATCAGATTGCCCTCGGCAATGGTGCCGCGGACGCTGACGGACTGGAGCTTGCCGCCGGCGCCGGCGGTCAAGTCCAAGGTCATGGACGAGCCGTACTTCTTGGATTCATCGGTATCGCGGATGCCGACGGAGATGCCTTTGCCGGCCAGGAAGGCCTCGGCGGCGTCGGGCGTTTCGGAGGGATCGAAGTCCGATGTGATGGCGGCGACGATGGGGGGGAGAAACCATTTGCCGAAGGGATGCAGGGTGCCGTAGAAGCTGGCCTCAATGCGGGAGACGGGGGCGGCGCCGAGAAAGCCGCGGGCGACGCAGGTAAGATGGTAGGCGAGCTGCTGGAAGCGCTCGTCCAGGCCGTCGGGCACGCCCTTGTTGACGACATAGGTGGTGACGCCGCGTTCGGCGTAGGCGATGAGCTGTTCGGCGGAGCGCTTGGCGGCGGCCCAGTTGGCCTCGTGGGTGCTGGCGCCGAGATGGGGGAGCATGATGTCGGCGATGTCGGCGCAGCTCTTGGGACCGGCGGCGTCCGCGGGGTAGACGTCGTTGAGGAAGGCGATCTTCTTTTCTTGCTTCACGGCGCGGAGGTCGTCCTCGTTGACGATTTCGGCGCGGGCGCAGTTGACGAGGACGGCGCCGGGCTTCATGAGTTTGAGCAAGGCGGCGTTGACCATGCCCTTGGTCTCGGGCGTGGCGGGGACGTGCAGGGAGATGATGTCCGCCTCGGCAAAAAGTTTTTCCAGACCGCAGAGTTCGACGCCCATTTCCTGGGCGCGGGCGGCGGAAATGACGGGGTCGTAGCCCAGGACCTTGACCTCGAAGCCTTCGAGGCGTTTGGCTACGAGCCGGCCGATATTGCCCAGGCCGACGATGCCGAGGGTCTTGCCCGTGACTTCGCGGCCCATGTAATTCTTCTTCTCCCACAGCCCCTGGCGGGTGGTGGCGTCGGCCGGAATGATCTGGCGGTACTGGGCCAGGACCATGGCGATGACTTCCTCGGCCACGCCGTTGGCGTTGGCGCCGGGGGTGTTCATGACGTCCACGCCCTTTTTGCGGGCGTACTTGGTGTCGATGTTGTCATAGCCGGCGCCGGCGCGAATGACGACCTTGAGCTTGGGCAGGGCGTCGATGACCGCCGCCGTGACCTTCTCGGAGCGGACGATCAGTGCCTGGGTGTCGGGATATTTTTTCGCCAGGTCGGCCAGCGTCGCGTCGGCGTCCTGGGTGACGGTGAACCCCTTGGCGGCGAGGAGTTCCTTGGCGACTTTTTCCAGCTTGGTGGGGATGAGGACTTGTTTCATGGCTTGCAGCCTCCTCGTGCGCGGGTGACATGCCGGTATTTCAGCGCGGAATGATCGTGAGCCGCCACTATATCCCGGCCCTGCCGCAACGCCAATCCGGGGCACCGTGGCCGGCGCCCCGGAACGCGGGCGGACCGCCCGTTTTCGGCGAAAGGCTCAAGTTTTGGTGGTGCCAGCCCGATCTGACTGATCTGACTGATCGGTCGGATCGGGCGGATCGGTCTGGGGCTTCAACCCCGTCGCGGGCAACCGAGAGCTCCCGATGGCCCTCGGCAGCCCTCGACGGCCCGCGAAAACTCATCCCACGGTGCTGCGACCCCTGCGAAGTCGCGGCACGAGGCTGGAGCCGGTGCCGGCCGAGTTGAATGTTCGATTTCCCCGCCGCCGCGTCCCGCGGGGCGCCGGTGCTATATTCCTCGGTTCCGGTTCCGGCAAGCGGCCGGGCGGGCGCCAGTTAAGAACCCATGACCCTTTCCGCCGATCCAATCCGTTCCGGAGCCGAACCCGCCGGCATTTCCCGCCGGAACTATCGGTATCTCCTGCTGGTTTTCGCCGTCGCGTTTGTCCTGCTGGCCATGGCTTCCAACAATCCGGAAGACGCGGTCCTGATGACGGGCGGCAGCGCCAACCCCGGCCGGATCCAGAACTGGTTCGGCCTGGCCGGCGCGGGCGTATCGAATTTCCTGCTGCTGGCGTTTGGCCTGACCCCGTTTGTCACGCTGCCGTTGCTCATCCTTTCCTTCCTGCGCCGCTTCGCCGGCGGCCCCGTCGTCCGGGCCGCGGGCTGGGACTACTGGCTGGCCCACGCCTTCCACGCCCTGG
The DNA here is from genome assembly GCA_903894975.1 of uncultured Lentisphaerota bacterium. Taxonomy (GTDB): domain Bacteria; phylum Verrucomicrobiota; class Lentisphaeria; order Oligosphaerales; family CAITYL01; genus CAITSE01. The sequence goes on along the minus strand of CAITSE010000126.1, from coordinate 12,665 downwards.
GCGCCTGCATGATCCTCAGTAACATCCCCGACTTGATCGGGCCCCTGGCCGCCGATTTCAACCTGGCGGAGACGGCGGGCGGCGCCGTGGGGCAGCGGCTCTGCGACCCGGAGCACGGCTGGCTGCAGATCATCCTGACCCCCGCCGCCAACTGCGCGGTGGGCGGCTTGCTGATGCTCGCCGGCCTGGTTCTGGTCTGGCTCCACGACTGGCAGGATGCCGCGGCCCCGCTCTGGCGGAAAAAGGCCAAAGCTGCCCCGGCCGCCGAACCGCCGCCGCGCGCCATCCGCGTTCACCAACCGGCGCCGGCTGCTGAAAAACCCGCGGGCAAGGGGCCCGGTGCCGAGACGCCGTTGCTCTTTGATCCGGGCCCGGGCCGGGAATCCGTGAAGCCCGCCCCGGCTGCCCCGCGCCCCGCGCCGGTGGCATCGGGCAAGCTTTACGAACTGCCGGAAACCGGCCTGCTCAACCAGCACGACGACCGCGAAACCGCCGCCGAAGATGACGAGGTCGAACAGAAAAAGCGGATCATCCAGACCACGCTGGACAACTTTGCCATCGACGCCCGCATCGGCGAGGCCACCTGCGGGCCGCGCGTCACCCTGTTCGAGGTCACCCCCGCCCCGGGCATCAAGGTCGAGCGCATCACCAACATCGAGAACAACCTCAAGATGGAACTCAGCGCCGAAAGCCTGCGCGTGCTGGCGCCCATTCCCGGCCGCAACACGGTCGGTATTGAGGTGCCCAACGCCAAGGCGGCCACCGTCAGCCTGCGCGGACTCATGGCCACGGATGCCTGGAAGAACAGTCCCGCCCAGATCCCCCTGCTGGTCGGCCGCAACATCGCCGGCAAGGTGGTCGTCCTGGACCTGTCCAAGGCCCCGCACATGCTCATCGCTGGCGCCACCGGCAGCGGCAAGTCGGTCTGCATCAATGCCATGATCATGTCCATGCTCCTGCGTTTCGGGCCGGAAGAGTTGCGGATGATCATGGTCGATCCGAAAATGGTCGAACTGCGCGCCTACAATCCGTTGCCGCACCTGATCACGCCGGTTATCACCGACGTCAAAAAGGTGCCACTGGCCCTGCGCTGGGTGATCAACGAGATGGTGCATCGCTACAAGACCCTGGCGCGGGTCGGCGTCCGCAACCTGGAAGGATTCAATTCCCGCCCGGCCGCCGCGGAACCGGTGCTGGATGAGGACGGCGCCCCGATCCCCGCCCGCCTGCCCTTCATCGTCGTCATCATCGACGAACTGGCCGACATTATGATGACGGCCAAGAAAGATGTGGAGGAAGGCCTGGCCCGCATCGCCCAGCTCTCCCGCGCCGTCGGCATCCACACCATCATCGCCACCCAGCGCCCCAGCGTCAATGTCATCACCGGCACCATCAAGGCCAACTATCCGACGCGCATTGCCTTCCAGGTCACCTCCCAGATCGACTCGCGCACGATCATTGACGGCAAGGGCGCCGAGTCGCTGCTCGGCCGCGGCGATATGCTGTTCAAGCCGCCGGGCGCGTCCAAGCTCGACCGGATCCAGAGCGCGTTTGTCGAGGATGACGAGATCGAGCGCGTCGTCGCCGAATGCGCCCGCCAGGCGCCGCAGCAGTTTGAGGATGTCTTCAAGACGGTGATCACCTCCGGCGACGGCGCCGGCACGCCGGGCATGGAGGACATGGACGAGGCCGACGAGGAACTCATCCAGAAGGCGGTCGAGGTCATCCAGCGTGACCGCCGCGCCACCACCAGCTATGTCCAGCGCTGCCTGCGCATCGGCTACAACCGCGCGGCCCTGATCATGGAGATTCTGGAACAGCGCGGCGTCATCGGCCCGCAGGTCGGCACCGGCCCCCGTGAAATCCTCATCAGCGGCGGTGGCGGCGGTGCCGCCGCCGACGCGCTGGAGGATGAACCCGGGAATCCCTCCGAGGATCAGGATCTTTCCGGACCCTGGGACAATGCCCGCAAGGCCGCTCCGGAAGACGCCGACGCCAAGGACGGCGAGTCCGCGTCGTGAAAAGCGTTTCCGCCGCGTCCCGCAGGACTGCCATCCCTGACAGCCTTTTGCCCGCGAAAAGGCACGAGCGGAATTTTGACTGGCCCATGACGCCGGCGTCAGGCTGGAAGATGCCCCAACGGGGCTGCATCCCAAAGCCCAGGGTTGCGCCGGGAACGGCGCTACCCTGGGGTGTAATCATATCCCCCGGATTTACCCCAACGGGGTTACATCATGAATCCCGTTTATCCCATTGAAAACGATTTTTACCGCCACGATGCGGGTCGGGGGTTCATGAATTATTCAGGCTACGGCCGGTGCCGGTCCGGAAGCACCACCAGCACCAGGGCGCCGGCGCAGGTGAAAAAGGCAAGCACACCCAGCCAGACCGGATAGCCTTTGGCCCGGGCCAAGTGCGCACATCCGTAGAGGACCATGATCACGCCGGAATACAGCATGAGCTGTCCCGGCATGACCAGCAGGTCAAACCAACGGGGCAGGATGGTTCCGGCAGCCAACATCAGGATGCCCACCGCAAAGCCTGCCACCGCCCGGTCTCGAGATCCTCGGATCATGCCGCTCCTTCCCGCCGGAACCGCTCCGGCACGCCGGGGATGATCCCGCGGCGAGTTTTTCCGGAGGGTACTATATATGCGAGATGCTTGCAGAACTCAATTTTGACCGTAAAGGGTTCAGGGGGCGGGGAGCGGGACTGACGGAACCGCCTACCTTGGATCGAGATGGTGTTGCGCGTTCCCGTTTTTTGCTTTCTGCCCCGGCCCGCCTGAACCCTGAACCCTGAACCCTGAACCCTGAACGAGGGTGCTTCCGCAAGAGGCTGATGCATGAAGAATACTTCCCCCCGGGGAGGTGGGGGCGGCACTCCGCGGCGGGACGTCGGCGGCTCAGTAACTGCGGGAGAGCCCGACCACGATGCCCTGAATGGACACCTCCCCGGCCGGATATCGCTGGGGCAGGTAATCGGGATTGGCCGGGCGCAGTTCCACCACGCCCCTGGGGAGTAGTGCCAGGGTTTTCACCGTGGTCTCGGTGCCATCAACCAGGGCTACGACCAGGTCGCCGGATTTGGCTTCGGCCGTCTGTCTGGCCAGGACCAGGTCGCCGTCCAGAATGCCGAGGTCGCGCATGCTTTCCCCGGTGACGCGCAAAGCAAACAATTTCTGCCTGGCGGCGCCGCGCGGCAGCAGGGAAGAGTCGAAGCGGAGGATTTCCCCGGCCTGTTCCTCGGCCGGCATGGGCGCGCCGGCGGCAATGCACCCCAGCACCGGCACGCTCAGAAAGGGGGAGGGCTCGGCCGCCACGGACGCTGGCTGAGGGAAGGCAGCCGGCACGGGGCGCCGCGCCGCGCCGGTCAGAGAGAGGCTGCGCGCCTTGGAGGAGCGCTTGACCGCGCCCTTGCGTTGCAGTGCCCGGAGATGCGCAAAGGCCGTCGCCGCCCGGATGCCGAATTGGTCGGCGATCTCATACACCGTGGGAGCCATCCCCTCCCGGCGCATGAAAAGTGCGATGAAATCGAGCATTTTCCGCTGTTTGTCTGTAAGCCCCTTCATGGAACCTCCTCGGGATGCTGCCGGTGTGGAAAATTCTGACCTGTACAGATGATATAAAATAGCCATACTTTTGTTAGGTTGCAAGCGGTGTTGCCATTTGGAGTCTTGGCATGTACTTTAAAATTGGTTTGGCGGTCGTTTCCCGCAGCGGAGATGGCGGGGGATTTATCGGCACAAAGAATTGGGTGGTTTGGGAACGAGTGGGAGTGATAATGCCATGAGCCCGGAAGTTACCTTGTTGTCCCAGGAACGGATTGCGGAAGTCGGCGAACTGTTGAGCGGGTTTGCCAAGTGTTACAATGCCAGCCTGACCTACGGCGGCTCGCATCCGGTGGTGGCGCGGACGGTGGAGGAATATTTCCCCGCCTTCGACACCGTGGCGAAGAACAATCGCGACATCACGCTCCAGTTCATTCACGGCCAGGTCCGGGTCGGCAACCAGCCGATCGACCCGGGTAACGCCCAGTTCGGCCGCGTCGCCCAGCTTTTTGCCAGCCGCGGCGTCACCGGAATCCAGCTAACCCTGGGCCTGCGTCTGGAAGATCTGAAGAAATTTGTGGACCTGATGGCCCGGCAGGGCGACAAGGTGGTGGAGATGGGGCTTCAGGTGATGATGGATCTCAACGGGGTGAGGAACATCCGGGAGAAGCGGGATCGGCAGGTGGGAGAAGATTCGATTATCTCCCGGAAGGTCTCGCAGGGCGGTAATTCCTACGCCGTGGATTTGACCGGAATCGTCGAAGAGGAGGATGTCGAAGTGATTCCTCCGAAAAAGGATGATGACGACGATCTGCCGCCGCCCCCGCCCCCCCCGGAGCGATCCAAAGAGTCCAGCGAATTCCGCAGTTATGTCGTCACCGTTCTCGCCGAGGTCAGCAGCCGCCGGACTCCGGCGACGCTGGCCGCCGAGCGCATCGCTGACGAATATGAAAAGCGGCTGCGGGGCAAAGTCGAGGAGGTGCGCAAGGAATCATCCGTGCAGATCAAACGCCTGGAAAACATCCGCGATCTCATGCTCAACGAGTTGGAGCACATGCGGCTGGCGGCCCTGCTAGTGGATGGCGACCTCAAGGTCATCGCCATGAATTCTGGCGCCGAAAACCTGATCGGGCGTCAGGCCGTTTTACCGCCCGGGGATCCGCTGGTTCGCTTCCTGGCCGGCGGCTTGGAGCGCGAAACTGTGACGCTGCCCAGCGGCGAAGTCCGCTCGGCGCACCGCATCCTTTCCAGCGGCGAAACCCCGGCAGACACCGTCATCCTTGTCTCGCTGGAAGATGTCCCCGCCGCCGAGTAGAAAAGCGAACGTCGAACATTGAACATCGAACGTCGAACGTCGAACGTTGAACGTTGAAGTAAAACCTGACCGGTTGGAGCTTGCATGAACCGCATGAATCCCGATTCGACGTTGGGCGTTCAACGTTCGATGTTCGACGTTCGTTTTTTTTGAACGTTATGGTTCTTAAGGTTACGAGCATGCCCATCGGGGCGTGCGGACCCATGTAGGCACGGGCGTGCCGCCCGTGTTCCCTCGTGCCGCCTCGGTTCGCGGCGCCGGCAAGGTTCCCTGCGGGTATCGGAACGTTCGCCGCTGCGGCTGCCGGCGATGCGGAAACGTGGTACAACCACGTTCCTACAACTGAAAGAGGATCAAGCCCTGAAGGGGCGTGACATTCTTCAGCGGATGCTGTATTCCCAGCCGGCGCCCGCCCAGGCGCGGCTGACTTCCCGGCCGCCGGCGGTGCGGCGGTTGGCCGCAAATTTGTCCAGGACCCCGGCCGTTTCGGGAACCTTGTCCCCGCACCCGGCCGCCGCCGCTGCTTCCGCCGCGGTGCCGCGCCAGGCGGTCTGGCCGGCGATCCACGGCTGCAACTTCAGATTGACGCCGATGACTTCTTTCGCGGCCTTCTTGTAGGCCTCGACGCCCGGCTGGTGGAAGGCGTTGACGTGGATGAGCTCGGCATAGACCGCCACGGTGCGCTCGTAGAGGGCGATGAGCTGTCCCAGGTTGAAGGCGTCAACCTGGCTGATCAAAATCTGCGCCACGCGCCGCTTCTTGCTCTGCAGCGCGTTGGCCAGGCCGGCCTTGAACCCGTGCAGGTAGTCGCCCATGGTCAGACCGTTCTCGATCGCGTACTGGGCGGCGTCCCGCAGCGGCTCGATGAAGGTGACGAAAAAGTCGTCGCGCCCGTCGTTGAGCTGCTGGATGTAGGCGTGGGCGTCGGTGCCGCCCTTGTTGCCGAACACGTTCAAGCCCTGGTGCACCACTTTGCCGTCCAGATCCTTTTCCTTTCCCAGGCTTTCCATGACCAGCTGCTGCAGGTACTTGCCCAGCAGGCCCAGACGGTCGGAGTAGGGGACCACGACCATGTTGCGGTCGCCCTTGCCCTTGCCGGCGAGGAACCAGGCGGCGGCCAGCAGGTACGCGGGATTGGCGGCGGCATCGGCCGTGCGGGTGAGTTCGTCCATGTGCCGCGCGCCGTCCACAAACGCCTGAAAGTCAATGCCGGCCAGTGCCGCGGGAACATGCCCGACAATGGCGGTCTCGCTGGTGCGGCCGCCGATGGAGTCGGCCATGGGGAAGATTTTGCGCCAGTTCCCGGCGTGGGCGTGCTGGTCGAGCTGGCTGCCGGCCATGGTCACGGCCACGGCGTGGGGGCCGAAGGGAATGCCGGCCGCGGCATACTTCTGCTCGAGCACCAACATGTTGTTCTTGGTTTCCTGCGTGCCGCCGGACTTGGAGATGGTCACCACCAGCGTGCGCTTCAGGTCCAGCACCTGCAGGGCGTCGGTCACCCCGGCCGGGTCGGTGTTGTCGACGAAATACACTTTAGGAAAACCGCGGCGCGCCTGGGCGCTGAGTTCGTTGAAGTACGGCCCGTGGATGGCCATCTGCAAAAGTTGCGGGCCGAGCGCGGAGCCGCCGATGCCGTTGATCAGCACCTGGTCGATCTCGCCGCCGGCGACGATTTCTTTGGCAAACGCCTCCACCGCGCGGAACGGTTCCGAGCCGACGTAGGTCAGGCGGTCGGTAAAATGCGTCACCTTCCGGTTCTCGTCCGGGTTCTTGACGGCGCCGGCTTCGAGCTTGCGCATTTCCTCATGGGCCACGGCCAGGGGCGCGACCAGCTTTTTCAATCCGGCCGGGGTCAGCCCCATGCCGCCCAGGTCCAGGGTGAAACCGCTGGAGGGATCGACAAACAGCGTGGGGAGGGAAGAAGTCTTGCTCATGGCGGAAGATTCCTTGGTGGCCGGGAGGCCGCGGACGGCGGCGCCATCCGGGATCCCGGGTGATGATCATGCCGGTTCGGGAAAGGGACGGAAAGAAAAACCGGTCTACTATAACGGCTGGCCAACGCCTTGCCGGGAAACGCCACGCCTGCCAAGCCTGAAACAGGCAATCCTGCCTGTGGCCAGCGTGAGGCGGGCAATCCTGCCCGCAATCCGGATGATGTGTGAAGCGGTGTTGCAAAGTAAACAGAATCGTCTGGAATTGTATATCAAGGTAAACAGTTCAGTCCACTAAATTCCGTGAAAAGGCGAAAACTTGGTTCATGAACCGATCAGACTGAAGGATGCCCCAACGGGGCTATATCCCAGAGCCCAGGGTTGCGCCGGGAACGGCGCTACCCTGGGGCATGATCATAATGTCCGTACTATCCCCAATGGGGTTGCGAAATGAATCCCGTTCATCCAATTCCACACCGTGCGATTAAAGAAACACGCGGAATTCGTCCTGCAACGTGGTTGCGCGATGATGACACAACCCCGTTGGGGCACATGCCCGCAACTCAAACGATCCTCAGAGCCGCGACAACCATGGATGCAGGCCGGGGACTCATGAACGCCCCACAGTAGCGGCGGCGAAGCCGTACGCTGTCTGTGGTTGTTCGGAACTTTCATTTTGTCTGCGGAGCTTGACGCTTCTTCTCAATGGCATGCCACCGAATCCATCGACACTGTGAGCACCATCTGATTGTGAACTTCTTCAATGCGGCTCCAGCAAGGCAGATTCCGTATTTCCCCCCAAGGCTCTATCAATCCGCACTTGGTGCATCGAATGGTCCATCCCGGTGCGCGTTCTTCTGGAGTCATCATATTCGTGCTCCGAACGTTTATTCAATGGTTTTTCAGTGAAGCCCGGCCGGATCGGACGCGGCGCGGCGGGATACCTGACCGGCAACAACAGTCACAACATGCTTATCCACAAATTTATATGTAAAACCATGTGACCGGTTTTGATGAATATTGATACAATATTCGTTACGGCGGTGAAAAACAAGCATTCGTGCGGGAGCGCGCCGTCTTTGCCGGAATTTCGCCGACTTTGGCTGTTTCCCCTGTTGCACTTCGCCGGAGCCGGCGAAAGACTTCGCGAGAAAAATTATTTCCCATTGTCTGATAGTTTGTTACAACGAATCCAAGAAAAGGCGCCTTGACAAAATTCACTTCGCATGCTAATAATTATTAGCTATTATAAGCTTGGAGGGGCGAAATCATGGATCAGGCGTTGGCGCAAGGGAGGGACAAAGGGACGGGAACGAGGGACTCCAGGGACAGGGGAGGACCACGGCAGGATGGTCCCTGGTGTCCCTCTCTTGTCCCTCCGTCCCTCGGCGCGCGAGGACACTGAGGACATCAAGGACATGAAAGGCCGACGGAAGACAGTGAGGACGGCGCGCCACAAACCAAATCCGCCACGGATTCCGCGGACAGATCAGGCTTTGACTATTCGTTTTCCTGGAACTCGTAGCTGCTGATGGCGGGGGAGGCGAGCCGTCCCTGCCAGACCGCGGCGGCGGCCGGAGAAGGCGGAGAGGCCGCCGGCGGCGGCTCGTAGACCATGCGGGCGGAGTGGTAGTGCTTCTTGTCGCCCAGCGGCACCCGCGCGCCGTCCGCGACCGTCAAGAACCAGCGGGGTTGCCGCGGGTCGAGGAGGATGGAATGCTTGGCGCCGGGGGCGAGCACGGTGAGATCCGTGGCGGCCGGCGTCCAGTCCGGGGGCGTCGTGGCGGCGGTCTGTCCATACTCCACTTCGCGCCGGGAATTATCCTGTTGCACCAACCGGAGCGTGCGTAAGTCGGACGGCAGCACGACGGCCAAGGGACGGTCGGAGACGTTGCAGAACGTGACCTTGATCTGACGCGGCTGGGCCGGAGTCGCCTTGGCGTTGCCCGTGCGCGGCGGGAACAGCTCCACGGCCAGGCCGAGCGGGCACCAGCGGTAATCCTTCAGCACGGCCGTGCCGTCGCCGCCCAGGGCGACCTTCATCTCCAGCGGCGCCTGTATGCCGTTCGGCATCCCCGTCGGTACGCGCCGCTCCAGCTTGCGGCCCTGGCCCTGCTCGACGTAGTACGCGTCAATCCCGTACTGAACGGACAGGAAGGCGTTCTTGTCGTCCCACCAGGACAGGCGGCCGCGGCCCTTGATGAAAAGCTGCCCGGCGGCGGGTTTCGCCAGATCAACCGCAACCACTTCCGCCACGCCGTCGGCGCGCTGGCGCAGGGTCACGTACACCACCCGCTCCTGCCGTTCCTGACGGTAGTGCTCGGTGTCGTCCCGGCTGCGCAGACGTTTGACTTCCGCCTGCAGCGCCGGGCCGAACTTGGCGTCGTCGAGGGAGGAGATTTCATAGTTTAGCCGGACATACTCGCCGCGGAACAGGTCCTGCGGATCCACCGGCATGGTGCGCAGCCAGACCTCCCGTCCGGTGCGCACGATCCATTCGCGCTTGCCGGCCATCCAGCCGAGAACGACAAATTGCAGCGCCAGCGCCGCCAGCAGAAATTTCATGCGTGTCGTCATGGGCGCACCTCCCCGCGGGAATCTTTCAGGTCCGTCGCCGCGCCCCGGGTTCGCAACCGGTGAAACAGCACCGCGACGGCAAACAACGCCGCCCCCAGCACCAGGAACACGACCCCGCGCACCAGCAGGCTGTCGAACAGGCTGCAGAACCGCGCGAACACCCACGCCGCCAGCAGCACCGAGCCGGCGATGACCCGGGCGAACGCGTCGTCCCGGCAGCCGGACCACGCCAGCAGCATGGCATGGAAGAGGAAGGCCAAGTTCGCGGCGACCATGACGACGTCCGGCAGCCATTCCCGCAGGTCGGAGCGCAGGTCGCCCGCCGGCATCAGGAAGGCCAGCCACCAGGCCGCCAGGAAGACGCAGGAAATTGCCACCGGCACCGCCGCGCGGACAGACCGGGCCAGGGCCGCCTCCGGCACGCTTGCCGCCGCCTCATGGGGCCGGCTCCGGTTCGTCCGCCAGGCCAGGACCGCGGCGGCCACGGCCGCCAGCAGCGGCAGCATCCCGGCCAACTGGCTCGCCAGGCTTTCCCCGGCCCAGGTGAAGTCATGGTACGGCAGCGCCGCCTCGCGGGAAAAATCGCGGAACGTCAGCAGGAACAGGAGCGGATAATACAGGAGCTTGCCGACCCCGCGCAGGATCGCGCCGGCGGCCGGGAACTCGGGCCGCCCTTCCAGCGCCTCGCCGCCCGCCAGGTAGAGCACGGTCGTGGCCAGCAGCATCGGCATCACCAACTGCCCGGAGTCGCTGCACGTCAGCAGGCAGAAGCCGAAGGCCGCCGCCGCCGCCGTCAGCAGCACCGGCGAGCGCCGGACCCAGGCCAGCCCGCCCACGCCCACCAGCACCAGCAGCGGCGCGATGTACATGGGATGGTGGAAATGAAAGAGTTCCGTTCCCGACCACACGCAGAGCAGGACCGCCGCCAGCAGTCCCTGGGCCGTGGACGGCATGGCCCAGGCCATGGCCAGCGCCCCCGCCGACCAGACGAAAAAGGCGTTGGGGTAATGCTCGGAGATGTGGTAGATCTGCGCCACCAGCCAGATGCCGGCGCCGAACAGCATGGTGCCGAACAGGTGAAGAATCTCCCCGGCCACCGGGTGCCGCCGGCGCACGAACCATGCCGCGCCGTGCGCCGCCGCCAGCAGGCCGAAGACCAGCCCGAGCTTGCCGAACTTCGGAATGGCGTGCCAGTTGTAGGCGAACAGCAGGATGATCCCCAGTCCCGCCACCACCGCGCCGAACCCGCCAAACAGCAGCACGCCCCAGGGCAGCCCCGACGTGGCCTGCTCCACCTCATAGCGGCGGCGGAGCGCCGCAGCCTGCTCCGGTTGCACCAACCCCTCCGCCACCCACAGATCAAGCTGGCCCAACAACCAGCGGACTTGGTTTTTCATGAATTCCCCCGTCTTGTGGCACCGCCGCGCGTCCGGACGGAAATCCGGCAACGACATACCGCGGAATATACCACAGCATGCGGGATCGGAGTCCGCTTGGATTGGAGCCCCGGCGGGGCGGCCGTGAGTAGCCTGGGGCGTGAGCCCCAGGAAAAGGGAAAAAAATAAGGATTGAAGCCCCGAAGGGGCGACAGTGGGGTGGGGATTGGCGCGGTTGTCGGTTATGCCGCCCCCTCCGGGGGCTGAAATTCTTTATCTACTTTATGACCGGTGGCTTACGCCCCCGGCTACATACTGCCGCCCCGCCGGGGCTTCCGAGGGGACGGTGATTTCGGTTTTTCTTTCGCGGAGGGAGGGAAAAAACGCCTTTTCTTATCCGTGAAATCCGCGCCATCCGCGGTAAAAAATCCGGTGAAAATCCATTCTCCGCAGATTTCGCAGATGGGCGCAGATTTTCCGCAAAATACCCGGTATCCGCACTCAAAAAAAATAGACCCCAATCCCGCTTCTGATCCCCCTCACTTCCCCGCCTCCTCCCCATACCCCTCATCCTTCAACTGTTGGATTAGCCTCTCCTTCCCCACGTCGTGCTGTTCAGTATCCCAATGTCGCGCAGGTGCATGAGAGGACAAGTGTAGCCACGGGCGTGCCGCCCGTGCTCCCGCGCGCCGCACAAAACCAAGACGCTGACAGCCCCCCCTGGCAGATATCGGAACTTCCGACGCCGCAGGCTATGGCGATGCCGCGGCAACGTGGTGCAACCACGTTCCTACAACTGGTGGCAGAAAAAGCACTCCAAAGTTGCTTGCCTTGGCGGCCCATGGTTGCCTAATAGGTTCATTAAGACATAGTATTGTCCGTGCTTGAAACCCGGCGCAACCCGTATCCGGGCAGCCGGATCTTGCCAATCCAGGAGTCCTTTCATCATGCAAATCCAGCAAGTCGCCGTCCAGCTCTACACCCTTCGCGATCATCTCAAGACCCCGGCCGACATGGCCGCCACCCTCAAGCGTGTCCGCAAGATGGGCTACCAGGCCGTCCAGCTCTCCGGCATGGGTCCCATCGACGAAAAAGAACTTGTCAAGATGCTCAAGGGCGAAGGCCTGGTCTGCTGCGCCACCCATGAGGACGGCAACAAGATCCTCAAGGAAACCGGCTGGGTCATCGACCGTCTCAACAAGCTCGGCTGCAAGTACACCGCCTATCCCTATCCCGGCGGCTTCAAGTTCGAAACCATGGAAGAGGTCGACCGCCTCGCCGACGGCCTCCACGCCGCTGGCAAGGCCATGGCCGCCGCCGGCCAGATCCTCACCTACCACAACCACGACATCGAATTCATCAAGCTCGGCGGCAAGACCGTCCTCGAGCACCTCTACGACAAGACCGCCCCGGCCTATCTCCAGGGCGAGCCTGACACCTACTGGGTTGCCATGGGCGGACAGGACCCCGTGACCTGGTGCGACAAGCTCTCCGGCCGTCTCCCGCTCCTGCACATGAAGGACTTCCGCGTCAACCTCGGCCAGCGCGCCGCCATGGCCGAAATCGGCAGCGGCACCCTCGACTGGCCGACCATCGTCTCCGTCGCCGAACAGTCCGGCTGCGAGTGGTTCATCGTCGAGCAGGACAGCTTCTGGCTCGACAACGACCCCTTCAAGTCCCTCGCCGTCAGCTACCGCTACATCTCCGAAAACCTCTGCGAAGAGTAATTCGGGCTCCGACTCCCGGCCTTCGCCGGCCTCACGCCGCATCCTGCTCCCCGCAGGCTGCGGCGTTTTGCTTTCCCGGGCCTGTCCGGCATCCGCAGGTTCTTCGAGTGCCGTCGAGATCTCCCGAGTGCCATCGAGAGCCATCGCCCGGCGGCTCTCGACAGCCCTCGACGGCACCCGATGGCTCTC
>CAITSE010000125.1 GCA_903894975.1 uncultured Lentisphaerota bacterium | reverse complement strand
CGGCGGCTTGACGCCGCTTTTTCCCGCCGGTGGAACCGGCCTACGGTCTGACATCTCCGCATTCTTTCCTGGGCTTGTGGATTGGCCATCGCATGGGAGTGGCGGCTCCGCCGCCGGGAAAAGCGGTGTCAAGCCACCGCACTCCAAAGCGGCGCAGCCGCCGCAATCCATACCGGGAAATTTCTATTCAACCCAATCATCCTGAATTGGTAAAAGCTCATTCGAAATCCAGTTCGACGATGGAGAAATCGTCGTCCAGGCGATTGGAGCCGTTGCGGGCGACGGCATGTTGGAAGAGCTGTTCGAGGCGCGTGGATTCCGGGTTTTCCGGCTTTTTCATGAAGGCGACGAATTCCTCGTAGCTCCAGACCTTGCCGGCGGCGTCGGTGATCTCGTACACGCCATCGCTGTAGACGTAGAGCCGGGCCGGGCCGGGCAGGTGTACGGAGGCTTTCTGGAAGGTCATGTCCGGCATGCCGCCGATGATCAGGTTTTTGGTTTCGAGTTCGCGCGGGTCTGAGCCGTCAGCCGCGGCGGGGAAGAGCAGGGCCGGCGGGTGCCCGCCGCTGGCGTAGGCCAGTTCGCGTTCCACTCGGTCGTAAACGCCGTACCAGGCGGTGAAGAACATGTCGTTGTGCTTTTCCATGGGGAAACTGTCGTTGAGTCCGGCCAGGACCTGGTCGGGTTGATGGAAATCGACGTTTGGCAGGGTCTTGGCCCGCAGCACGTTCATGACGGAAACGGAGAGCAGGGCGGCGCCGACGCCGTGGCCGCAGACGTCGATCAGGTAGATTGCCAGGTGGCGCTCGTCCAGCCAGTGGTAGCCGAAGGCGTCGCCGCCCAGGGAGGTGGACGGGACAAAGCTCCAGCGCGCCCGGACCGGCCCCGTCTCCAGTGGCGCCGGCAGCATCTTGAAGACGTATTCAGCGGCCTGGCGCAGTTCCTCCTCGAGCTGTTTCATGACCGCGTTGCGCTCCAGCAGGCGGATGTAGCCTTGGGAATGGTAGCGGATGCGGGCGAGCAGTTCGATGCGGTCCGGTAGCTTGACCAGGTAATCGTTGGCGCCGAGCTCGAACGCCTCTGCCTTGGTCACCGGTTCCTCGCGTGAGGAGAGGACGATGAGCGGGATTTCTTTGGTGGCCTCATGGGCGCGGAGGAAACGGACCAGGGTCAGTCCGTCGATCTCCGGCATCACCAGGTCTTGCAGGATCACGGTGGGTTTGACTTCGACGGCGGTCTGGATGGCCTTGGCCGGATCCTGGCAGAAGTGGAACTCAATGTCCTCTTCGCCGGCCAGCATCCGGCGCACGGCCTCGCCGATGATGGCCTGGTCGTCAATGAGCAGGACGGTGACGCGGTGGCCGCCGCCCGCGCGGGAGGTGCGGCCGGCGGCGGGTTCGGGGGAAGTATCCATGATAACATCCTTGTTTATAACAGATTAAAATCGCAGTGATTGGTTTGAACAGAAGGTCGCAAAGGGCACGAAGGGGATTGGATCGGGAGACCCGCTTGGTTACCCGCGCGGCTCTGACAGAGGGGCGCCCGCTTACTGACGTGCGCGGTTCTGACGGAATGAGGGGCATGAGTTTGGGATTGAAAGAGACGTTTTCATGAATCGTTCAGGCTGGCGAACTTTGCGACCTTCTGTTCAAATGGCTTATGTGGTGAATGGGTCGGTTCAGGATGTTGCGGCTTTCCGGGCGCACCAGGCGGTGAGGGCGCCGGGGATGGCGGCGGCGGGCAGGACGTCCACGGCGGCGTCGATTTCCGCCGCGGCTTTGGGCATGCCGTAGACCACGCTTGAGGCCTCATCCTGGGCGAGGGTGTGCCAGCCGGCCTGGCGTAGGCGGAGCAAGCCTTTGGCGCCGTCCCGGCCCATTCCGGTCAGCAAGGCGGCCAGCCCTTTAGCCGGCCAGTGGCGCGCCGTGCTCTCGAAGAGGGCGTCCACGGACGGGCGGAACGGGCAGTCGCGCGGTTCGTCCGAATAGTCCAGGCGCAGCCCCGGGGTCATGATCAGGTGCCGTTCGGTGCCGGCCAGAAGCACGGTTCCGGGAATGATCCGGTCGCCGGCCACGGCCAGGCGCACGGGCAGCGCGGACTGGCTGGCGAGCCAGGTTGCCAGTCCCTCGGCGAACTGCGGGTCCACATGCTGCACGATGACGATGCCGGCGGGGAAGTCCCGGGGCAGTTTTTTCAGGATTTCCCCCAGCAGAACCGGGCCGCCGGTGGAGGTGCCGAGCAGGATCAGGGGCGGCGCGGCGGCGGCCGCCGCCGCCGAGGGCGGCAGGGCCGGGGCCGGTTGCAGGACGACCGTCGGCGTCCGGGTCATGATCGTACTCTGCATGCCGGGGCGGCGCAGGAGTTTGGCCACGGTGGCGATCTTGCCCAGGAGCGCGTCGCGTCCGGCGATGCTGCCGTCCGGGGCGAAGGTCGGGGTGCAGACGGCGTCCAGGGCGCCGGCGCCCATGGCCTCGAAGACCAGGCCGGCATTGCCCGAGACCGTGGCCGTGACCACAAGGATGGCGCAGGCGGGATGAGCGGCCATGATCCGGCGGGTGGCCTCGGCGCCGTCCATGACGGGCATGATCAGGTCCATGAGCACGAGATCGGGCATGTCCGCGGCGCACTTGTCCACGGCCTCGGCGCCGTCGGCCGCGATCCAGGCGATCTCGCCGTCCGGCACGCCGTCCAGTGCCCGCCGCAGGATCTCCACGGCCATTTTCAGGTCATTGACGATGGCGATGCGCATCATAACCCCTTAGGCACATTACATCTGCAAAATTGTCTCTCGCCAAGGCGCAAAGTTCGCCAAGAAAATCCGGGTTTGAGTGAAGGGATCATTTCAGCACCTCCCAATGGCCGCCCTTGTCCGGACCCGTGCGGCGGATGTGGCCTGAGGCCTTCAGCTTTTCCAAGTGGTATTTCACGCCGTCCTCTGAAATATCACCTAAGCTTTCTGCGATTTCCCGGCGGCTGAGCAACGGATTTTGCGCAAGGATGACCAGGATCTTCTGGGTAGTTTTCTGGGTAGTTTTCTGGGTGGTTTTCTGGGTAGTTTTCTGGGTAGTTTTCCCCCCATGCTTACGATCCGCCGGCGGTACGGAATCTGAGGAGGTTTTGGGCAAGGGGAACTCCACCCACAGGCCATTGTCCCAGCGGAAGGCCGGCGCGGGCTTTGCCGCCGCCCGGCAGGTGTTGCGGATCAGGTCAATCCCGCGGCCCCAGGATTCCATGAAGGCGACACGGAAGAACGCGTTAGAGATGTCGGGATTGCTGGGTGAGGAAGCGTGCTTGGCCGTGAGGTGTTCAAGGGTCCAATCATGCGGCAGATGGCCGGGGTTCCAGATCATGAGTTTGTCGTGATAGACACTGATCTGAATGGGGATGGCGGACGCATAGTCCTTGTGGGCGATGGCGTTGATGACGGCTTCGCGCAATGCCGACTCCGGCACCGGGAAGGCTTCGACGCGCTGGATGCCTTCGTAGGAGATGCCGGCCCGTAGGTACTTGGTGAGCAACAGATCCACCGTCTTTTCCACTTGGCTGAAAAGGTCGCCGTGGATTTCGTCATGATAGAGCAGGTCGGAGTCCGTGCGGAAATAGCCGATCTTCACATACGCCCCGGTGACGACCTGTTCGGGATCGTCATGGAACAGCATGACGGCCGCTCGCTTAAGATAGCCATGCTCCACCAGCTTCAGCTTGTCGAGGAGCACCGCATCCGGTTCCGCCAACAGCTCGGCGGAGAGTCGCTTGCTCTTTGCCGCCTTCTTCCGGAAGCCCGCCAGCGCTAACGGCGACAGGTCCGCGATCTTGAAATGCGGCACCGGTACGCCGTCCCAGTGCTTGCCCTGCTTGCGCAGGAGGAACTTATCCAGCGCCGCCCCCTTCAGTTCCTGCTTTGTGCTGCCGCTGCGGTAGTGATACTCGCCCTTGTAACTCACCGGATACGGGTAGGGATCGACAACGATCTCCAGATACTCCTTGCCGGCCAGCTCGCGCAGGTTCACCGCGACCATGATGCCCAGCAAATCCCGGACCTTGTTCGGGATTTCTTCCAGCAATTTCTCCGCGTTCGTCAACCCCGTGACCGCGCCCTTGCGGTTCCGGCCGATAACCAGCACTCCGCCATCCGCGTTCGCAAAGCCGCTGATCCAGCGCAGGTATTCGTCCCGCCAGGATTCCTTCCACTCAATGGCCTGATGCTCTTTCATGTCAACCCTGCGCCTGGGGATTTGAAAACCGCCTGACTTCTTGGATAGTAACTGTAGCCCTGGTCAACCGAAGTCTAACGTCATGCGTTGGATATTCATGTAGGTTGAGTGGGGTTTTTCATTTCAGGATTTGCCGGGGGACGGGACATGGTGATTACCTTGCGGCCGATGGGTTGAGTCTGTCGGCAAGTGTATTGCGGCGGCGGGGGAATGCAAAATTTTTTGCCTCCATGGCGTGATGCGCTTTCATGTCAAACGCCTTCTCTCTGCCGTTCCGTGGGGGGCCAGGTGTTGTTCGCCACTTTCGTTTCAAACCAACGGTGCATGGCGGCGTCATCTACCGCGTATTCGCCCCGCGCGGATTTCCATACCATCGCCGGTATCCGTTGGCGTAGGGCCTCCAGCGCATTCTGGGTTTTCTGGGGCGTAACCGCGGCGCCGGTCTTTTTCTGGTAAAAAGCGAGCGCCTCTCCGTCGTAGGGGCGAAACCGTTGTCCTTGTTCCAGCAACCGCCAGAGCACCGCCCGTTCCAGTGGTTTGAGACCCAAATAGTCCGACTCCATCTGCGCTTCTTCGTCGGCCTGACGTTGCCGGGCGGCTTCCAACACGGCTGGTTCGAAACGTGTCGTCAGGCCAGCGAGGGGGCTCAGGGCGTTCCCCAACGCTTCCATAAAAAATTGCGGCCGACAGCCAAACCCCTGGAAAGCAAGAAGCAGAGCCTCCCGGTCCACCGGCTTGAGTTTCGGCTGCCGAGTCTCAATCAGTTGGGCGATATGGGCCATGAAATCATCCCCCAGCATCGGCATGCGGTGGACTTGTGACCCGTAAAACGGGGCGCCGTTGGTGGTTACCAGGCGCAGCAGCTTGTCCCGATCCGATCCGGACATCACCAGCATCAGGGTTACGGCGCCGGGCCGATTGAGTTGATCCCGCGCCGACTTGAGGGCGGCCATGGCCGCCTCGCCCATCTCGCTGGTTAGGGCATGTTGCGCCTCATCCACGATCAACGCCACCGGGGCTTTCGCGGTTTCGTGCAACGCTCGCAAAGCCTCGGACAGCGTGGCCCCGTCCAATGTGCCAATCTTGCTGGTGTTGATCTGCAGCCAACCGGCGAGGTTCACGCCTTCCACCCCTGCGGACTTGGCCAGTTTGGCCAAGCGCCCCAAGTGTGGGCGTAGCGCCTGGCCAATGGCCTCCGCGATGAGGACTCCGGGATCGCGGCGTTGATCGGCCCACAAATCCACATAGACCACGACCACCCCCAGCGTCTCCAGTGCCGGCTTCAGATCCGCCTGCAGAAAGGTGGACTTGCCGGTGCGGCGGGGTGCGGTGAGAAACAGTCCATTGGGGGCGTCGCTGAACACCGTCTTGCCCTGCAGGGCGGCCACCAATTCCTTGGCCAGCGCGGTTCGTGGATAGTGAATCATGCAATTATTGTCCTTTATTTTAATTTTAATAAATTATCTCAACAACAATAAAAAGCAATAAAGCCCTCCCTCGTGCCAGCCGTGCGCCCTTCCGTTTGCTTGCGATGAGAGAATTTTCTTGGCGAGCTTTACGCCTTTGCGAGAGACGGTTTTGAAAACGAACGAGGTTTCACTTCCCGAGGAGCTCGGCGACCATGGAGAGGAAGCTTTCGTCGTAGAAACTGCCCTTGGTCAGGTAGGCGTTGGCGCCGGCTTCCAGGCCCTGGGTGCGGTCTTCTTCGCGGTCTTTGTAGGAGATGATGATGACCGGGAGTTCGCGCAGGGCCGGTTCCTGGCGGAGCTGGCGGACGAGGTCGATGCCGTTGAGACGCGGCATGTCGACGTCGGAGATAATCAGGTCGAACGCGCCTTCGCGGGCGGCGTTCCAGCCGTCCATGCCGTCCACGGCGGTGACGACTTCGTAGCCCTGGTTTTCCAGCATTTGCCGTTCGACCTCGCGGACGGTGATGGAATCGTCCACGACCAGGATCCGTTTTTTCCGGGCCAGGCCAGCGGCGGCGGCGGTGGCCAGGCGCGGGACGCGGGAAACGTTGAAGAGGTTGTCGATGGAGCGGACGAGGTCGTCGATGTCGAGGATCAGGGCGGGGGTGCCGTCGTCGAGCACGGCGGCGGCGCTGATGTCGGGGATGCGGCCCAGGCGCCGGTCCAGCGGGCGGACGACGACGGACTGTTCGCCGAGCACACGCTCCACGACTAGGCCGTACTGGGTCAGCCGGTCGCTGATGACGACCACGGGGAGTATGCCGTCCTCCGGCGGCACGGGCGCCGGCAGGTGCAGCGGTTCCCAGGCTCCGGCCAGGCCGATGTTGGCGCCGTCGCCCCGGCAGTACTGGCGGTCCTGGACGCGTTCGATGTCGCCGGGGTCGAGCATGCGGATGCGGTCGACCCGGGTCAGGGGGATGGCATAGGGTTCGCCGGCGATCTCAACGAAGAGCACCCGGATCACGGACAGGGTCAGCGGCAGCAGCAACTGGAGCGTGGAGCCGCGGCCGAGGGTGGACTGGAGGCGGATGGTGCCGCCGACTTCGCGCACCATGTTCATGACCACATCCAGGCCGACGCCGCGGCCGGAAAGGTCGGTGACGGCGCGGGCGGTGCTGAATCCGGGGAGGAAAAGGAATTCCAGGAGTTCCGATTCGCTGAGCAGGGCGGCGACTTCCGGGCTGGCCTTGCCTTCCGCCACGACCTTGCGGCGCAGGGCTTCGGCGTCGATGCCGCGGCCGTCGTCGGCGATAGTGATGGAGAGCAGGCCGGCGGTGTGCGCGGCGGTGATGGTGATGCGGCCGGCTTCCGGCTTGCCGGCGGTGCCGCGTTCCGCAGGCGTTTCGATGCCGTGGTCGCAGGCGTTGTTCAGAATGTGGGTGAGCGGGGCTTCGAGGCGGGCGAGGATGTCGCGGTCGACGCGGGTGGCCTCGCCTGCGACGGCGAGCCGGATTTTCTTGTCGAGCTTGCGGCCCAGGTCATGGATGAGGCGGTAGGCCCAGGAGACGCCGTCGCCGAAGGGGCGCATCCGGGTGGCCACGGTTTCGCGGTAAAGCCGGGTGGCCAGAGTTTCCCAGCGCATGGCGTACTGGTCGTACTGTTCCAGATTGTGGATGAGGCGGTTGCGGGCCTGGGAGGAGATGTCCCGGGCTTGGCGGAGGGCGTCGTCGCGGCGTTCGGCAGTGTCCGCGCCGGTGCCGGAGGCGATCGCCAGGAGTTGTTGGATCTCCGTTAGTTGCTGTTTAAGTCCGCGCATTTCCCCGCCGAATTGCGGCAGGCGCCGGGCTTCGACCAGGCATTCGCCGGAGAGGCCGAGGAGGCGGCTGAGATTGTCGGCCGTCACCGGGACCGTGGCTTCTGCGGCGGTCGTTGCCGCGGCGGGCTTGGCCGGTGCCGGCGGTGTGGATTCCGCGGGCTTGGGGGCGGGGAGAACCGGGGTGGACGAAGTGGACTGAGTGGATGGAATGGACAGAGGCGCGGCGGGTGCGGCCGGGGCCGACGGCACGGTTAGGGCGCCGGTACGACAGGCGGTGAGGGCGTCGCGGGCGGCCTGGATTTCGGCCGTGTGCGCGGTGATCCAGCCGTTCAGATCCGTGGCGGCGGTTTTGGACATGGCCTTGCACAGGTCCGTGGCCCGGAGCAGCAGGTCCACCGCTTCCCGGCCGAGCGTGAACGTGCCTTTTTGGGCCGCGACCAGGAGGTCTTCCATGACATGGGCCAGTTCCACGGCGGCAGTCAGGCCGACAATGCGGGCGGCGCCCTTGATCGAATGGGCGGCGCGCATCAGCGGTTCCAGCTTGGCGCCGGTGGCTTCGTCCGGGGCAAGCGCCACCAGCCCTTTTTCCAGCGTGGCGGCGTGCGTTTCCGCCTCGAACCGGAACAGGTCGAGCATGGTGCTATCGTACTGGAATGGGGAGGCCTTGCCACTCACGGGGAAATCCTTTAATGCGAACATTCAACATCGAACATTGAACGTTGAAGTAAAACTTAGATCATCTGCATGAATTCCGATTCGACGTTGGACGTTCAACGTTGAATGTTCGACGTTCGATTTTTGTTTGTGTTTGGAGTGGATTGTGTTTCATGACCGACCGGTCACACCGGACGGTAGTCCTGTTTTTTGAGTTGGTCCGCGATTTTGCGGTCGTCTAGGAGGGCCACCGGCCGGCCGTTCCAGTCGAACATGCCTTCGACGCAGGCGGCTTCGGCGCAGGCGAGGGTGGCGGGCACGGGTTGAAGCGCGGCTTGGGAAAAACTCTGGATGCCCGGCACGGCATCCGCGGCGAAGGCCCAGCGTCCGGCCTCGCCAAAAGTGGCGACGATCAAGCGGGGTATGGCGCCGGCCGGGTTGCCGTCTGCATCCGCCGCGGCGGGCGGATTGGTCTGGATGCCGAGGAGCGCCGTCAGCGACAGGCACAGCAGGAGTTCGCCCTCTACATTGACCAGGCCACGCAAAACCTTGCCGGTCCGGTGCGGGATGCGGTGGGGTGTGCGGCCGGACGTGACCTGGTCGACCACGGTGGTTTTGAGCGCCATCCGTTCCCCCGCCAGTTCAAAAATCAGGACGGAGCGCAGGTCCGCCGGCGGCGGCGCCTGAACTTGTTCGAGGCGCTGCGTCCATTCCCGGATATAATCTGCCGGGGCCGGCCGGTCGAAGAGGCTGCGGCCGTAGTTCAGGTATTCGGGGCAGTTGCCGCAGTTGATGGCGTCGGTCAGGCGCGGGCAGGAGGCATCGCCCCAGGTACCGGTCTGGCGCCAGCAGCGCGTCGAGAGATTGGATGAATCGTTGGTTTCCATGAAGATAACCTAATTGCTTGCAAGCTAAAGCGGTTTAGCCTACCCGTCCGCGAGGGGACGGGTTTGGACGCGCATGGTTTGGACTTGCCGAGCTGGGGCTCGGTGTTCCCAGAGGGGCGGACTCCGGTGATGGCCGGAGGAGGCGGGCATGGGTTTGGGCTTCGGCGTGGGCCGGGTCCAGATCCAGGGCTGCGGTGAAAGCGCGCCTTGCCCGGGCGGTTTCGCCGCGGGCCAGGGCGAGAATGCCGAGCAGGCAGTGGGCGTCGGCGGCGGCCGGGGCGGCGGCCAGCACCTGCCGGCAGAGGGTTTCCGCAGCGGTCAGGGAGCCGGCGTCGGCCAGGCGCCAGGCTTCGGCCAGCAGGGGGCTGATGTCCGCTTTGGCGGCCGGGGATGAGGCCGGGGCTGGTCGGAGCGGCGCAGAGGCGGCGTCAGGTTTTGTCTGTTTCGCCGGTGCGGCGGGGGGGGGGGCGCCCGCCAGCGGTTTGATGGCGGCATAGGCGCGGGAATGGGCGACCGGTGCGTAGGCGGGGAAAAAAATCTGCCGGGATTCGGCGTAGCCCAGGAACAACAGCCCGCCCGGGGCCAGGACGGCGTCGAGGTTGGCCGTCGCTTGCCGGCGCGCGTCATCGTGAAGATAGATCAGCAGGTTCCGGCAGAAGACGATGTCAACGGGGGCGAGCCGCCGGAGCGCGGCGGCATCCAAGACATTCAATTCCAAAAAGTTAACCGCATCGCGGACGGCCTTGACCGGACGTCGCTGGGCGCCGGCGGCTTCAAAAAAACGGGTGTATGTCGTCGCGGCCGGTTCGCGGAAGGCGGTGCGCCCGTAGTGGGCGTGGCGCGCGGCGGCCAGGACGTGGCGGCTGACATCGGCGGCGTCGATGCGGAAGGATCCCGGTTCCCAGCCGGCGTCGAGCAGGGTCATGGCGATGGCATAGGGTTCTTCGCCACTGGCGCAGGGCAGGGAGAGGATGCGGAGCGCGCGTCCGGGGCGGCGGCGGAGATTCCGGAGATGGCCGGCGAGAAAGACGAACGGCTCCCAGTCGCGGAAAAACCAGGTTTCGGGCACGGTCACGGCGTCCACCAGCGCGGCGAATTCGTCCGGATCCAGGGCCAGTCGTTCGGGATAGCCGTCGCCCGCGGCGGCGAGACCGAGGGATTCCAGGCGCTGTTTCACCGCGCGGCGGATGGCGGGTTCCGGCACGGACGCGAGGTCCAGGCCGATTTCGCGCCGGAGCTGGGCGGTGATGGCAGCGAGATTCATGCCGCGCCCTCCGCGTCGTCGTCGGGGAAGAGCAGGGTGCGGGCCGCGGCCGGTAGCAACTCCGTGACGCGGAGGCACTGGACCACGCCGTGCGGGCCCTGGAAGACTTTGCCCAGGAACATGGTCTCTGGCGTGCGGATGACCGCGGTGTTGAGGCTGGTTTCCGGGATGTCGACGGTTTCCAGCACCTTTTCCGCCAACAGTCCGAGGAGTCGCGGTTGGCCGTGCCGGTCATCCTGGCGCACCAGGATGGTCCGGGTGCTGAGACAGTCGCGGCAGGGCGGCCGGCCTAGCATGGCGCTGACGTCCAGGACGGGCACGTCCAGGCCGCGGCAGCGGAAGATACCGTGGACAAAGGCCGGGGCCTTGGTCACCGGGGCGCACCGAACCTGGGGCACGATCTCGGCGACGTCGGCGCCGCGGACCGCGTACCAGGAGTCACCGACATTGAAGAGGACACAGACCATTCAGAACTTCTTCTTTTTGTCTGGGGGTCGCGTTGCTGGTTATACCGCCCCCTCCGGGGGCTGAAAAATCGTTTTTTGATCTTCAAACCGGGGGTTCACACCCCCGGCTACGTACTGCCGCATCTCCGATGCTCCCGAGGGTATTGCCGGCGATCTTGGCATGGTCGGTGTTTGTAAATTTTGTTTCCTGTTGGCGAGTGTGAACCCGGGTTGGATTGGAGCCCCGGCGGGGCGGTAGTGCGCAGCCTGGGGCGTGAGCCCCAGGTAAAGAGAAGAAAAAAAGATTTAAGCCCCGGAGGGGCGACAGTTCTTAAAACTTTCTGCTCCTTGACCAATCCTTCGATTTTTCCGTCTTCCTCTTCACCACCAGCCACAGGCCTACAGACCACAGACCTTTTGTAACTGAGCCATTACCACTTCACTCCATCTTGAATTTGCCGAGCCCGGTGTGGAGGGTGGCGACGGTTTCGGTGAGGCGGCCGGTGGCGGCGTTGAATTCGCGCAGGGCTTCGCGGGTCTGGGCGGCGGACTCGCTGAGCTGGGCCATGGCGGTGCTGATTTCGGTGGCGCCGGTGCTCTGTTCCTGCATGGCGGAATTGACCTTGTCGAAACGCGGCAGCAGGGTTTGGACCTGGGCCATGACGCCGTCCAGGTTCCGGCTGATGCCCTCGACTTCCTCACCGCCGCGCCGGACCTGTTCGAGGAAGCGGTTGGTGTCCTGGACGCCGGCGCCGACGGCGGCGCGCATTTCGGTGATGGTCTGGCCGATGTCCAGGGTGGCTTCGGCGGTCTGGTCAGCGAGGCGGCGGATCTCGCGGGCGACCACGGCGAAGCCGGCGCCGGCTTCGCCCGCCTTTTCCGCCTCAATGGCGGCGTTGAGCGAGAGCAGGTTGGTCTGGTCCGCGACCTTGGCGATGGTGGTGACGATGCCGCCGATGCTCTCCGCCTTGGCGCTGATGCCGCGGAGTCGCTCCGAGATGGTGGTGCTGTTGGCCACGAGCCCGCGGATGGTGGCGTCGATGCGGGCGACGCCGGCGTGCCCCTCGGCCGCCAGGGTCTGGCTGCGGGTGGCGCCGGCGGACACTTCACCCATGGTCCGGACCAGATCCTGGGCGCGGGCCGAGATTTGCCGAGCGGTGCTGCTGACTTCCTGCATGGAGCCGGCCTGCTGCGCCGCCACGGCTTCAAGCTGGTGCGCGGAGGCGGCGATCTGGGAGGAGGTGGCGGAGACGGCGGCGCCGGCTTTCTGGACCAGAGTCAGCAGGGCGTGCAGGCTGCAGGTCATGGCGGTGACGGCGCGGCGGAGGAGCCGGACTTCGTCGCGGACGCCGTCCGCCTCCGCGTCGGTGGCTTCGGCACAGGCGCCGCCCGCCTGGAGTTGGGAAAGTGCCTCCTGGACATTGCCGTCGGCGATGCGTCCGGCCACGCCCATGACTTCCTGGAGGGGGCGGGAGACGCCGCGGGCGATGACGAGCGCCATGAAGGAAGAGATGCAGAGGGCGATCACGGTCAGCAGCAGGGCGGTGAGCCGTTCCTGGCGATAGTAGGCTACGCGCAATTCGAGTTCCATGACCAGTTCGTCGGCGCCAATTTTCCACAGCGCGCCGGTGGCATCCCAGGCCGCTTCCGTCGCCTGGTTCAGGGATTCCGGCAGGGGGCCGGTCGTGGTCGGACCGTCCTCAAACCGTTTCAGTTCAGCGAGCAAGGTTTCGTGGGTGGTTTCAAACGCGCGCAGGGCGGGGTCCAGGTTCAGCTTCAGGGTTTTGCTGACTCCATAGAACTTGGAATCCGCCTGGATGGCGGTGACGACATTCTCCCGCACCGTGGGGATGTCGTGCTCCCGGAGCAGGGCGGCCGCGCTGTCCAGGCTGAAACGCATCAGAAACGGCGCATCCGGAAGTCTCATTTCCATGGAGCGCAAGCGGATTTGGCGTGAGTTCTCCCGGGCCTGCGGCAGGTCGCGGAGAATCATCTTGACGAGGTAGAAGGAGTCCAGGTCGGGATCCAGGATCAGGTTGGATTTATTGCCGAGGAAGGAGCGCAGGGCGCCGAGGTCGCGGAACAGGGCATCATATTTTTCCCGGAGCTGCGGGATCGGGGTGGAGGCGTTGGCGTCGCGCAGCCCCTGCCAGCGTCCGGCCAGCCGTTCCGGGGCGAGGGTTTCGATGCCGTCGCGGCGGAGGCTGGCCTCGTCCAGTTCCAGACGGAGTGCGGTTTCCCCGTAGATCCGGTTCAGTGTTTGGAAAGCGGCGTCGGTGGCGGCCGCGGCGTCGGGAAGGCTGTCCGCCTTGGCGGCCAATCCCAGGCGTGCGGCGAGGACGGTGCGTTCATGGACGACCAGTGCGTCGTTGGTCTGCACCACGGTTTCCAGGAGCCGGACGCCGTCCATCTCCAGACGGGTTTCAAGCAGCTTTTCCCGGATGCCCCGTTCCACATAAACCAGCAGCACGAAAACGGGCAGGGCAAATGAGAGCGCGCCGAGCAGGAATTTCTGCCCGATGCGCCAGCGTGCGAGAAAAGCAGGACCGCTTGTCATGGAACGTCCTCGATAAAAACCGTTTTTGAACAGAAGCCCGCAAAGGACACAAAGGGGGTGATTTCAGTCCAAATCCTTGCGTGCTCTTTGCGGCCTTCTGTTCAACGAATTCAATCCGGTTGTGAATCAGTCAGACTAGTTTTTCACCTTGAATTGCGCGACTTCCTGCTGGAGTGCTTGGACGGCGGCGGTCAACTGGGCGGTGGCCTGGTTGAATTCACCCAGGGCCTCGCGGGTGTGGTCGGCCCCCTGGCTGAGCTGGGTGACGGACTGGGTGATTTCGTCGGCGCCGCTGGCCTGTTCGCGCATGGCCTGGGTCACGGCCTCGAAGCGCGGGAAGAGAGCCATGACTTCCTCCACCATGCCGGCCAGTTCCACGCCCATGTCATGGACCCGTTCGCCGTTGCGCCGGACCTGATCGACAAAGGTGTTGACATCGGTCACGCCATCGCCGACGGCGCCGCGCATGGCGGTGACCATGGCCTCGATGTCCAGCGTGGCCGAGGCGGTCTGGTCGGCCAGGCGACGGATTTCGCGGGCGACCACGGCGAAGCCCAGGCCGTGGCGGCCGGCTTTTTCCGCCTCAATGGCGGCGTTGAGGGAGAGCAGATTGGTCTGGTCTGCGACCTTGGTGATGGCGCCGACGATGCCGCCGATGTTGGCGGTGTTCGCGTGGATGGCGTCGAGCCGGGCGGAGATCTGGCCGGTGCCTGCCATGAGCTGGCGGACGTCGGCTTCCATCTCGCCCAGGGCGCCCTGGCATTTCCGGGCGCGCCCGGCATGGCGGAGGCGAGGGCGGTGACGTCGCCCATGGCCGCGGCCAGGTCGCGGGAACGGGTGGATATCTGTCGGGAAGTGGCCGAGACCTGCTGCGTTGCGGCTGCCTGTTCGGCCACGGTCGCTTCGAGCTGTCGGGCGGAGGCGGAAATTTCCGTGGACACGCTCTGGACCTGGATGCCGGAATGCCGCACCTGGGCGATCAGCGAATGCAGGGAGCGGACCATGGCGGCAAAGGCGCCGGAGAGCGTGCGGTATTCCCGGGCTTGCAGCTTGGCGGCCTGGGCTTCGAACACCGGCAGGTCAGCCACCGCGCGTTCCAGGTTCCCGGAGGCGATATGTTCGGCCAACGTTGAGATTCGCTGCAACGGCCGGGTCAGGAAGCGGCTGAGCAGCAGCACCAGCAGGAAGAGCGCGACGAAGCCGGCGGCGGCGATGAGCAGGAGCCGGCGGTTGAGTGCATCAAGTTGTGCGTAAAGTTCCGGTTCGGGCAGAACCAGGCCGAGGGACCAGCCGGTGAGCGGCACGGGCGCATAGGCCAGGCGGCAGGGGCGGTTTCCCCCGAGCAGGCCGCGGACGTCGACGGTGCCCTGGCGGCCGCGGATCATGTCCCGGCCGATCCGGCGCAATTCGGGGCTGTTCTGTTCCTCGGCCAGGTCGAAGATGCTTTCGTTCATGATCCGGCGCTGGTCGGGGTGGGTCAGGAAAACGCCGTTTCGGGAGAGCAGGAAGGCGTAGCCGGTGTCGAGCACACGGGTTTTGGCGACCATGTCGCAGAGCCAGGCCAATTCGATGTCGGCGGTGATCACGCCGATGCCGGCGGCGGCGCCGGTTTTGCCGGGGCGGTGGAATGGCACCGAGTAGGTGGTCATGACAACGTTTCCCGCGCCCTTGTCGCAGAACGGCTCGCTCCAGGTCGGGGCGTCGAGTTCCCTGGGAATCTGGTACCAGTCATAGAAAAAATACTGGTAGTCCGGCCCGCCGCACCATTGAAATTTCAAGGGCTTTCCGGGGGCGGCACGACAGTAATAGGGGCAGAAATACGGGGTGCCCGGCTTGAAGGCGTCGGGCTCAAAGGCCGCGGTGGAGCCGTAGACCTCGGGATTGAGTTCGACGGTGTTCCGGAGCAGATCCAGCAGTTCCGCTTCGGAGACGTTCCGCTCTTCCAGGGTTCGGGCGGCCAGGCGCGGAATCCGTTCCACCGGCGCCAGCGCGGCCACGATTCGGTTGACCGTGGCGGCGGCGAGTTGTTGGGTGTTGCGCTCGACGCCGTCGCGCACGGTTCGGCGCGAGGCGGTGAAGTTGTAGCTGAACACGGGGATGATGATCACGGCCGCGCCGAGGATGAGGAACAGCCCGAGCAGGGTGGCCAGGCTTGCCCGCCGGTCAGGGTGTGAAGAGGAGGTTTTCATAAAACTTGCCGTATTCCGGGGCGTCGGTGATGATCCCGCAGGTCTTGAGTTCGCACACGACGACGGCGTAATCGTCGGCAGAGAGCATGCCCATGACGGGCGTCTTGAGTTCTCCGGCCATGCGAATGCTGGAACCCGTGCCGGTGGCGCTGGGGAGGATGATGTCGTGCATCCGATCCAGCATCCAGCGCTGGTGGATGCGCGTGGCGGGCAGGTTGGCGGCGGTTCTTTCTTTCATGACCAGATCCAGGGCCGCCTCCGGTTGCGCAAAGGCCTGACGCCAGCCTTCCAGGCTGGCGACGACAAAGGCGCGGCAGAGCGCCGGGTCGCGGCGCAGGGTTTCGTCACGGCAGTAGATGCCGTCCTCCGGGAAGTTCAGGTCGAAGGCGTCGTAGCGGAAGACCGTCAGTTCCTTCTCTTCCACGCCGGTGTTGATCAGGGTGTGGTATTCGTTGTACCACATGGCGGAGGCGGCGTCCACGCCGCCGCGGAGGAAGAGGTTGAGCGTGGCGCCCTGGGGGATGAGGCGCGGCGTGACGTTGAACTTGCGGAAGAGCGCCTTGGTCTGCACTTCGAACTCGGGCCAGACACTGACCTTGCGGCCGTTGAAGTCGGCCGGCGAGGCGAGCCCGGAGGATTTGCGCGCCACCAGCAGCAGGGAACTGCGTTGCACGATCTGGGCGATGTTGACCAGGGGGATACCCCCCTTGTTCCGGCGCTCGAGGGCGGTGGCGAGGAACATCGTGGCGAAATCGGCCGTGCCCTGCTCGAGGGCCGCCGATGGCGGCTGGTCCTGGCCGCCCCGGCGGATCTCAACGTCCAGGCCGCTGGCCGCATACAACCCCTTGGCTTGGGCCATGTAATACCCGGCAAACTGGGCCTGCGGCACCCACTGCGGCAGAAAGACGATGCGCCGCGCCGCGCCCGTCGCTCCCGTTGCCTGAGCATCCGCCGCGCCGGCCGTGCCGGCGACCGCCAGCAGGAGCGCGGCGGCCAGCGCCCACCGCCATCTGGCGGCTATCTGACTGATCTGACGGATCTGACCCATCGGACGTATCCTCTTATGAACTCACAACTCAACCCTCGACCCTGAACCTCGCCACTTCCCGCTGCAGTTCCTGGACGGCCTCGGTCAGTTGCGACGTCGCGCGGTTGAATTCGACCAGCGAGTCGCGGGTCTGGTCCGCGGTCTGGCTGAGCTGAACCATGGCGTCGCTGATCTGGCCGGCGCCGTCGGTCTGGTCGCGCATGGCGTCGGTGACGGTTTCAAAGCGCGGGAAAAAGGCGCGGACCTTGTCGGTGATGACGGCCAGGTCGCCGCTGATCGTCTCCACCTCGCGGCCGCCGTGGCGGACCTGCTGAACGAAGCGGTCCATCTCCATGACGCCGGAATTCACGGCCGAGTGCATGTCGCCGACCAGGGTGGCGATGTTGCCGGTGGCGGCGGATGTCTGATCGGCCAGGCGGCGGATTTCGCGGGCCACGACAGCGAAGCCCTGGCCGTATTCGCCGGCTTTCTCGGCTTCGACGGCGGCGTTGAGGGAGAGCAGGTTGGTCTGGGCCGCGACCTTGTTGATCGTTGTCACCACGCCGCTGATGTTGGCGGCCTTTTCACTGATGGTGGAAAGACGCGCGGAGATGGCGCCGGTGGCGCCGATGAGCTGGCGCATGGCCGCCTCCATGCGGCGGAGGGAGGTTTGGCAGTTCTCTGCGAGTTCGGAGTTTTCGGCAGCGGCGGCGGTGACCTCGCCCATGGTCTGCAGCAGCGCCCCGGAACGTTCGGAGATCTGGCGGGCCGTGGCCCGAACCTGGTTGGTGGAGGCGGCCTGCTCCGTGACCGTGGCCTCCATCTGCCGGGCCGAGGCGGCGATTTCGGTGGAGGATGTCATGACCTTGATCCCCGACTGGCGGACCTGGCTGATCAGAGCGCGGAGCGAATCGCGCATGGTGGTGAACGCCTGCCGCAACAGCCCGAACTCGCGGGCCGTCAGACTGCCGTCGCTCCGGGTGTCGCTGGCCGCGTCCCGGCGCAAGTTGCCGCCGGCGATCTTATCCGCCAGCGCGGTCAGTTCCCGGGTCGGCCGGGCCAGCCGGTTGGCCAGGAGCAGGGCGATAAGCAGGGTCACGGCCAGGGCCGCGATGCCGCCCTGAAGCAGATGGAGGCGTAGATCTGACAACGCCTGGCCGGTGCGTTGCTTCACGTCATAAAAATCCTCTTCAAAAACGCCGACGCCGATGGCCCAGTCCCATTGCGGGAAGTAGGTGAAAGCGGAAACCTTGAGCTTCGGTTCTTTTTCGCCAGGTTTGGGCCAGTAATAGCGTTCCACGGAAATCTCGCCGGCCGGTCGGGAGAGCGCCTTGTTGATGATCTCCCGGGCGATGTAGCGGCCGTCAACCGTTTGTTTCCCCAGGAGGTTCGCGCCATCGTTCAGCCCCTGGGGCGAAATGAGATAGACGCCCTTGCGTGTGCCGGTGGCGCCGAGCGCCCAGGCGTCCATGTTGCGTTTTCCGGAACGGTTGTTGAGAAAGGCCGGGCGCGCAAAGTCCAGGGCTTTCAGGCTCATGCCGAGCATGCCGGTAACGCGGCCGGCGGCGTTTGTCACCGGTTTGTAGATGGTCAGGTGGGTGAAATTGGCGACCTTGGCCGTGCCGCGGTATTCCTCGCCGCGCAGCACGGCGGTGATGACGGGGTTCGGCGCGCCGCCGGTTTCCACGGCGGGGACGAGTGAGCCGCAGTCGCGGCCGCCGTCGGCCGCGGCCACATTGGTCAGCACCCGCAGCATGTCCCCGGCTTCATTGACGCGGACGAAGAGGGAGCAGTTGAGCCCCGTGTTCCGGCCGATCTCGTCGACGAGTGGGGCCGGCGTGGCGAAATCGTGGATGACTGTCACCGGCTTGTCCCCGATGATTACCCGCGGGGCGGCGAGGTGGATGCGTTTGCCGGTTTCCTGAATGACGACGTCCCAGGAGTCGAGTTGGGCCGGATCGGTCTTCATGCCGCCGCTTGCCGCCAAGATCACCCAGCCCGTTTTCATGCCCTGGTCGAGCCGGTCCTGGATCAGCTTGTCCACGGTGACGCAGAGATTGTAGATGTCCCGTGCCGTTTGTTCTACACTGCTGCGCGCAAGTAGGTTGAGTTCGTTCTCAATTCTGGCGGCCATCTGCTTTTCCGCCGGGCGCAGGATCACATCCATCAACGCCAGCGGCAGCAGGGCGGCGAGGGCGACAATCAGCAGGATGCAGTCACGCAGACGGATGCGCATCTCCTAAAATCTCCGGGGCAACGATGGCTTGTGCGTAGCTTACCCTGTGACCGTGTAAACTTCAACCGGGAGCGCGGTCATCTTGGTAATGCCTCAGTTACGGGAGGTGCGCTGGCTTGGGGGGGCTTGGGAAGATCTCCTGGCCGAGGTCAGCCTGGGAGTTTCCGGCGAGTAGATCCAGCGCGGTTTTGAGTGAGCGTGCGGGATCTCGGCCTCGTTTTTT
>CAITSE010000124.1 GCA_903894975.1 uncultured Lentisphaerota bacterium | reverse complement strand
CCCATCTGAGCCGGTGGCTTGTTGGACGCTTCGCTTGGGCCGCTCAAAGCGGCTATTCGTTGAGGTTTTACCGTCTAAAGACGGCGATGGCGTTTTGCCCTTTATGACCGTCCGTCCGCTCGTCTCCAATGCCCCCGGTTTTTCGCGATCGCGCTCGCGCTCGATCATCGCACTCGCTTGCCCTCTGTACCGAAGTCATGCCAAAAGGATTGGTCGAGCCAGAATCACCTGAACCCTTTTCGAGCGCAATTGGCGAGCGCTAGCGCCGCATTGCGGAGCGGAGCGACGCCGGAAGCTGTTCTTTTCCATCACCGTAGACCATAGCTGCCGCATGGCAACTCCCATGACAACCGCTCTCACCCTCGCGGATCACCTGCAACTTGAACGCCTCACGGTAACGCATCACAGTACTCATTGAACACCTGTCCTTCCTCTGACAAGTCAAGTTCCTTCAACTCTTTGTGTTTCATGATCTTTTCATCCCGCGCCTGGATGTTCGTTGTGTTGCTGCTGCCGGGGTTGGCGGCGGCGGCGGAACCGCCCCGCCCGTCTGTTCCACTCGTAACTCCGTCCTCCGCCTATGTCCGGCTGGACGCCCGCGGCGTGGACACCGAGGCCGTCGCGGTCGCCGTCCAGACGCTGACCGGCCGCGATGACGCGCCGGAACTCACCGGCAACGCCTTCCGCGTGACCGGCACCGGCCCCGCCAACGTCGCGGCCGCCACTCTGGTGACGGCGGACGGACGGACGCTGGCGCTGGCCGACATCCACGCGGCCATGCAGGCTCAAGTCCAAGCCCTTCGCGCCGTCAGGGGCGGCAGCCCGGCGGACAAACTCCGCGCCTTTGACACCGTGCGCCACGGCGAGGAGGCCGTCGGCCAAGTTCGCGGCTCCTGCCGGCCGGCAGACCTGAACACGGACGTCCGGGCCGTGCTCGCCGCCCTGGCCGCGGCCCCGGCCGCCGCCGGCGAACTCACCCCCCGGGAACGGCGGGCTCTTGGAGTGCTGGGACTTCTGGCCGAATCATGGGCGGCCGCCGGCCGCGCGGAGGACGCGGCGCGCCTGCAAGCCTGGTTCCACGCCCGGGCCGGAAACGCCCTCGCCGTCGCCGACCGCCGCGCCGAACTGGCCTATCTCACCGCGCTGACCGCCTGGCGCGGCGACGCGAACTGGGCGCGATTCGGCGCGGAACTTCAACGTCTGCTCGACGCCTGGGGCAACGCCTGGGAACGG
This sequence comes from uncultured Lentisphaerota bacterium, assembly GCA_903894975.1. Lineage (GTDB taxonomy): Bacteria > Verrucomicrobiota > Lentisphaeria > Oligosphaerales > CAITYL01 > CAITSE01. The sequence continues at coordinate 3,997 of CAITSE010000124.1, read as the reverse complement.
GCGCCGCAGGCCCGCGAACTGCTGCGCCGGATCACCGCCCGCACCGCCATGCCCACCCAGCCACCGCCACCGGCCGGCGTCACGGACAAGGAGGACCAGGCCGCCTGCGCGGAACTGTGCGGGGGAACGCAAGTCTTTGAATTTGAACGGCAATTGATCCAGGCGGAACTGGAGGAAAACTGGATACTCAACGGTTTGGAAGAGGACACGGACGCCAACGGCCCCGACCCGGGCGCGCTCCGCCACCTGCTCTATCGCCGCCTCCCGGCGCTGCCGCTGCTGGCGGCCCTGGCCGGGGACGAAACCCTTACCCGTGTAACATCCGACGCCCTGCCGTCCGAGTTTTTCCCGGAAAGCCTGCTGCCGCGCCCGGTCACCCGCGGCGAACTCGCCCGGGCCGCCATCCTGATCGTCCTGCCCGCCGCCGCGCGGCAGAAGCTCGGCACCAACCCGGAGCCCGCCCTGGTCGAAGCGGCGGCCCGGAGCCTGGCCGCCGCGCTGACCGGCCGGGAACCCTCCGGCATCGCCCGGTTTTATCTGGAGAACGGCGTGTCATGGGATCACCGGCAGGCGGCCCAGTTCCTGATCCGTGAAGGGCGTGGCGAAGACTTCGTTGCCGTTGCCGACGCCGTCCTGGCCGGGCTGCGCCAGACCCGTGATTGGAACGACGACCTCCTGATCGCCGCCGCCCTGGCCGAAACCCAGGGGGAAAAAGCCCGGGACCTGAGCGACCGGATCGCCGCCCTGCTCACCGACACCGCCGCCAAAACCCTGGCGGAGGACGCCCCCGGCCAGGCCCGCCTGCGGGAGGCCCGGCAATGGCTGGCGTCCATGCGCCTCTACACCCATCCCCGGCCGCTGGCGGACGTCCTGGCCGAGGCCGTCCGCACCCCGGATTCCCAGGCCATGGTCTGGCGCGAACTGGGCCTGGTCCTCCAACGGCACGGCCCTGATCAGGCCACACTGACCCGCCTTCTGGATACGCTCGGGACGACGGCCGCGGACGGCGCCGCCCGGCAACAGGTGCTGGCCCGGGCCCTGGCCACCGCCGGCGCCCTGGTTCCATCTGAGCCGGCCGAAGACGGAAGCCATGCCCCGGCCGCAAAAAACCTCCTGGCCGAGTTTCAGAACCGGGCCGGGCTTTGCCGGAAGCTCATGGACAACCCGCAGCCTTCAGCCTTTGAGCCCTGGGCCGCCACGGCCGGCGACTGGGCGGCGCTCATGCTCGACGCCCGGCTCGAAGCCCTGGCACGCGCCGCCGGCGGCGAGGCGGCCGCGGCCCCGGAACTCGTCCTGAACAGCGGCCTGCCGGCAACCCGGCTGGCGGCCTGGGCCAGACGCCGAGTGACGGCGCGGCTGGAAGACGGGCAGCAAGGAAAAGCTCTCCCTGTGCCGCCCGTCGCCGCCGCCGTGCCCGCGGCAGTGCGCCGGGAAGTGGCGGCCCGCCTGCAGGCCACGCCGGACGACAAGCTGCCGGCGGCCGTGGCACAGCTTCCGGACGACCAGTTCCTGGCCTTGGGCGAGGAACTGCTCCGGGATGACGCGCTCAGCCGCAAACTCGCGCCCGTGGCCAATCGCATCCGCCAGACGGCCGGCCAGAACCTCACGCCGGAGGAAACCACGGAACTGGACAGCATGAAAGGCAAACCCCTGAGCCCGGTCACCCTAGCGGTGGCGGAAGGCATGACCCGGCGCGCGGCCGCCGGCGGCCGCCACCTGACCATCCTCTTCCAGCGCGAACCTGGTCTTGGCGGCGTCGTGGTGAACGGCTGGGCCGAACTCCCCTGGCAGAAAACTCCATCGGCCCTGCTGGAAGCCGAACACGAACCACCCCCGGACGGAATAACGGAAAACGAAGGTACTCCCCTGGGCGGAGGCTGCATCCGCATCCTCCTCCAATCCGGGGAATTGCAGGCCTCCGCAATCCTGCCACTGGACGGCGACCCGCGCGACTCCGCCCGCGCCGGCGCCGCCCTGGCCGCCACCCTCCGCCAGCTCGCCGCCGGCGCAACCCCGGCCGCCCTCCCCGCCACCATCCGGGTCACCGCCAACCCTGAACCACCAAGGCCTTCGCCATAAATGAAATTATTCTCCCGCCCGTTTTTGCCGATGCTTCTCCTGGCCGGCTTGGTCTGTATCCTCGCGACGGGTTGCCGCGGAACGACGGCGGCGGCCGACCCGCTCCGGGTGGGCTGGATTTCCGATCTGCATTTTAATCCGTTCCATGACCCGGCGGTCGCGAAACAACTGGCCGCGGCGCCGGCGGCGCAGTGGGACGGGATCCTGGCCGCCTCCGGGCCCAACGCCCGCCTGCCAGCCATCGGTGATGAAACCAACCGGAGCCTCCTGGAATCCACCCTCGCCGCCCTGCGGGAGGACCAGGCCGAACCCGCCTTCCTCGTCTTCACTGGCGACTTTCTCCCATACCAATTCCGGGAGAATTACATCCGCCTGACCGGCGATCCTTCCGAAGCTGGGTTTCGACAGTTCACAGACCGGACCCTGGCCTATCTGGTCTCGCGGCTGCGCCGGCATTTCCCCGCCACCGCCATTTATTTCTGTTTGGGCAACAACGACAGTTACGAAGGCGATTACCAGCAGACCGCCAACGGCCCGTTCCTGAAAAACACCGCGCCCCTGTTCGCGGACAGACTGCTCGCCGATGACGCCAACCGCCGCCGCCTGCGGACGGACTATCCCGCGTTCGGCAACTATCTCGTCATCCTTCCCGGAATGCCCAACCGCGGCCTGATCATCCTTGATGCCAACATGATGAGCCCGCGTTACACCGGGGGCGACGCCGCGGGCCTGGCGCAACTGGACTGGCTGGAGGCCCGCCTCAACGCCAATCCCGACGGACAGTTCTGGATCCTGATGCACATCCCGCCGGGCGTGGATGTCTTCGCCACCCTCAACGCCAACCCCGGACAAGGCCGGGTGGGGCCGGTCACGACCTTTTTCACACCGGCGCATCAGGCCCGCCTCTTCGACATCCTCCGACGCCACGCCGGGCAGATCAAACTGGTCCTGGCAGGACACATCCACCGAGACGATTTCCGCCTGATCCCCTGGCCGGCGGGAACCGCCCAGCCCCGGACGGTCGTGCAAATCAACACCGCCGTCGCCCCCGTTTACGGGAACAATCCGGCCCTCAAAATTTTGACCGTCGATCCCCGGACCCTCGCCCTGCTCGACTACCGGGTCCGCAGCCTGGATCTGGTTCACGGCCGGACCCAATGGCAGGATTCATACACCTTCTCAACCACCTATCCGCAGGCCGCCACCAGCAACCCGGACGGCATGCAGATCCTTTGGGACATGATCCAGCCGGGGACGCCGGAGTCCGGCAACTTTGCCAAACGTCAGGTCACGGGAGGCCAACCGGAGATTACGCCCGGGAATGCCAATTCCTACTGGCAGGGCATGCGTTGCCTGGATCCGGACGAATGGCGGCAGAAGATCAACCTGCCGACCGTGCCCCTGTCCGTCCCCCCCGGAAGGCATGAATGAATTCAACAACAAACATTGAACGTTCGACGTTCAATGTTTTCCCTTGTGCAGATGCGCAGCATCTTTGGAAGTGCGGTGGCTCGACACCGCGTTTTCCCGCTGGTGGAACCGGCTTCCTGGTTTGCCGTCTCCACTTCGGTTGGGGCGTGGGAGTCAAACTACGCATGGGGTGGCGGCTCCGCCGCCGCTGGGGAAAGCGGCGTCAAGCAGCCGACACTCCAAAGCGGCGCGGACGCCGCAGTAAAGCCCCATAACAATTTCAATTATAATGCATAATAGTTCTTAATTTGACGCGTATGCCGGCAGGGGTTGAACATAATCAGATTTGAAGACATACAGCCAACCTGCATCCCGCCTTGGCAAATGTCCCGCCGGACTCATGGTTCAAGTCGAGGACATCATTCACAACGTCGGATACTCCGAACGCGGCGATGTGCCGATTGAAACCCTGGTCAGCGAACAGTGGTTCGTCAAGATGGACGAACTG
>CAITSE010000123.1 GCA_903894975.1 uncultured Lentisphaerota bacterium | reverse complement strand
CCGGAACCCTGGGCATACGCGCCAACGAAGGAAAAACGAACGTCGAACATTCAACATCGAACGTTGAACGTCGAAGTAAAAACCCGCCCGTTTGGAGCTTCTACCAATCAGAAATTAAATGGGGATACCATTCGCGTTCATTCGCGTTTATTAGCGGTTAAAAAAGAAAGTGTTATATAATTGCTCTATAAAAATAGGTCCTCATTTTTTTGAACCGCTAATAAACGCGAATGAACGCGAATGAAATTTTTTAATTAAATTAGCTTCCCCCTGTATATTTCTTGTTAAACCAAGCGCGTAACGTCCCGCCTCCCGGAACTGCCGGTGTGCAGACATGGCCCCCTCTCAAAATCCTTCCCGTCTGCCAAGACCCGTTCCGCTGCCCGGCCGCCGCCGGGCGCTGGCCGGACGGCTGTTTACGCTGATCGAACTGCTGGTGGTGATCGCTATCATCGCCATTCTCGCGTCCCTGCTCCTGCCCGCGCTCAAGACCGCCCGGCAGACCGCCCGTGCCACCCAGTGCCTCAGCAACATGAAACAACTGGGCGTGGGATTTATCCAGTATACCATGGACAACCAGGATTTTTTCCCGCCCTCAGCCAACGCCGCCGCCACCGTCACCTGCCCCAAAGACGGCAGGGTTCTCACCAGCTACCAAGCTCCCTGGTACTCGGGACCGCTGATCGGGCCCTACTACGGGAATTCCGATTACTGCCGATACTACAACAATTCCCCGGTCGCGTGGTGTCCCCAGCTCGTGATCGATTACCGGGGAAATATCGACAACGCACACAACGGCCTGGGCTACAACACGCGATACCCGAACAACGCGACCGGATTCAAAACCCGGCCTGTGGGCAGCATCAAGAATCTCAGTTCCCTGTATCTGCTGGTGGATGTGGTGGATTCGGAGGGTTGGGCCTGCTTCTCGCGGGCGGAAGCCTCCCTCTCCTGGGAGACGAGCCAGTCCACCGAATTCCGCCACAACCAGAAAGCCAACCTCCTGTTTGCCGACGGCCATGCGGACTCCACCCGGAACCTGCGCGCGGACGAAAACAATAAGGTCTCGACTTTTCAGGCCCAGTAGTGATCTCCCCGCCCTCGGCGGCCTAGCCCTCCTGCGCCGCAACCGGGAGGTGGTGTGACGGTAGGACGGTAAGTCGGTGGGACGGACCCTGGGAACGCCGCGCCCCAGCTTGGCGTGTCCGCCGGAACAGAACCGCGCACGTCAGTAAGCGGGCCATCCTGATCCCAAAAACGAAAACCAAGGCCGCGTCCGTTTCCGGGCGTGGCCTTTTTTCCGCCTCGTATCCGACGCATTGCGGGTTCGTCCCGGATCAGTCCGATCAGTCTGATCTGACGGATCTGACGGATCTTTTGGCCACAGGCGACAGACCATGCGGGATGGCTCTGGCAAGTCCTCCGCCGGTTGCCCGCCCCGGGTTGCCCGGTTATATTCTGTTTACTTAAACTTGTTTGGGTTTTCGCGAAAGGCGGACTATGCCCCGGGTTACCATGCGGCAAATCGCGCGGAAGGCGGGCACTTCGCCCACCACCGTTTCGCACGTGCTCAACAATACGCCGTCCGCCGTGGTGGCGGAAACCACGCGCCGCCGCGTCCTGCAGGTCGCCAAAACCCTGGGCTATCAGCGCTCGCTCCTGGCCAGCGCGATCAAGGAACCGCTGCGCCTGATCGGGGTCGCCCTCGGCCGTGCTGGACAGCCGGACGAGATCGATACCGACCGCATCTTCGCCGGCATCCGCGCCGAATTGCTGGATCGCAACTATTTCCCCGTCCTCCAGATGCTGCCCGCCGGCGTCGGCGAGGCGGACAGTCCGGCGGCCACCGCCCGCATGCAGGATCTGCACCGGCAGAAGCTGATCAGCGGGTTTGTTATCGATAAACAATGTTTTCTGGAGCAGTCCGTCATCCGTCTTCACGATGCCGGCACTCCCCTGGTGCTGGTCAATGGCAAGCATACCCTGGCCGGGGCCGATGGGCAGCCGCTGCCCGCCGTGATGATCGACTACGCCGCCGGCGCGGCGTTGGCCACCCAATACCTGCTGGACCTGGGGCACTGTCGGATCGCCCTGATCACCCGGCCGTGGTCGCGCTACCCCGAGACCTACCGGCCCTTCCTGATCCAGCGGCTGCGGGAAGGGTTTTCCCGGACCCTGGCGGCGGCCGGCATCCCGGCGCCTGAGAGCTGGATTGCCGAAGCCGATCCCCGTTCCCGCGAAGAAATTTATGACGTGGTCGCCGCCTTGCGCGGCCGGCCGCAGCCGCCCACCGCCTGGTTTGTGGCGGACGACGGCATGGCGATCATGGTCATGCACGCCCTGCAGCGCGCCGGACTGCGGATCCCGCGGGACGCGTCCGTGGCCGGGTTCGGTGGCTGGGACGCCGGAGAACGGCTCTCCGAGCCGTCCCTGACCACGCTGCAGGCGCCCTTCGAGGAGAACGGGCGGCTGGCGGTGCGCATGCTGCTCCAGCTCCTGCAGCAAACCCCGCCGCAACCGCTCCAACGCTTCCTCAAGCCGGTCCTGCAGGTGCGCGAATCCACGGCGGCGCCGGCGGCAGGAAAATAGGCTCCTTCCGGGCGCCGAGCCGAGGTGGATGTGCTGTAGACGGTCAACGTGGATGATTCACGAACTGACCCGCCCGCGAAAAGACGCGAATTGGGCTATGATCGGTTCATGAACCGATCCGGTTGGAGGATGCCCCAACGGGGCTATATCCCAAAGCCCAGGGTTGCGCCAGGAGGCGCTACCCTGGGGGGCATGATCCATGACGTCCGTACCCCACCGGGGTTGCGTCAGGGATTGCATCCTGAACATCCCGTTCCCCGCCGGGCGGTTGAAGAACCGCGCGGAATTCATCGTGACGCGTGATGGAGACACAACCCCGATGGGGTTGAACCGTGATACGATGGATGCCCCCAGGGTAGCGCGGTCGCGCAACCCTGGGCTTTGGGACATAGCCCCTTTGGGGCATTCTTAACGGTTTCTATCGCGGGAACGTGGTGCAACCACGTTGCTACAATCGAACCGATTTCATCTTCCTACAGCCGAACCTGATCTATTCATGAAGCGATCAAGGGAAGTCGATTACTTGTTGAATGTTCATAATCCCTACCTCTTCCCGCCCCCGGGCTGTTTGCGGACGGACCAGCCGAAATGGCCCAGGCAGCGGCCGAGGGCGAAGTAATGGCCGTGGGCATAGGCGATGAGCCCGGCCTTTTCCAGGGCCAGCCGGCCGCCGGGTTCGACCAGCGCGGCGTCCACTTGTACCGCCAGGATCTCGGCCAGGAACAGCGTATGCGAGCCCAGTTCGAGCGTTTGCGTGACGCGGCATTCGAGATTGACCGGGCATTCCGCCACGCCGGGCGGACGCACCTTCAGGGATGGCAGGGGGGTGAGGCCGCTCTTGGCGAATTTGTCATGCTCGCGGCCGGAGGCAACGCCGCACCAGTCCACCGCCCGGGCCTGAGCGGCGCCTGGAAGATTGACCACGAATTCGCCAAGTCCTTTGAGCAGGGCGTAGGAATAGCGTTCTGGCCGGACGGAAATGGAGAGCATGGGCGGGTCGCTGCACACTGTTCCGGCCCAGGCGATGGTGATCAGGTTCGGCTTCCATTCGCCGGCGCCGCCGCAGCTTACGAGCACGGGCGGCACGGGCGCCAGCAGGGTGCCGGGTTTCCAGGCGAGCTTGCCCGAGGCGTTCGCGGCGTCGGCCGGTTGGTGCGGCCGGGGCGACGGATGGTGGTGGATGGGGCGGCGCATGGCGGGAGATCCTTAAGGATTTTGGTGGATCGAGCGCTGAAGGCGCGGATT
>CAITSE010000122.1 GCA_903894975.1 uncultured Lentisphaerota bacterium | reverse complement strand
GTCACAGGGGGCGGCGGAATACCAACGAAAACTGGTGCTTTGGCTAACCCACTATGGGAAGTGGAACAGCGCGATGATCGCCGAGATGGCGGGAGTCTCGCAACCAGCGGTTTGGCGCTGGGTCAGCCAATACAACCGCCTTGGACCACAAGGGATACATCGGCAAGGTCGTGGGGGCCGCCGTCGGGGACATATGTCGGAGGATGCGGAACGCGAGTTTCTGCATTCTCTTGAAAATGAGGCGATTGCCGGGTCTATCCTCACGGCCAAAAAGGTTCATGCGGCGCTATGCAAGCGGTTGGGGAAACCCGTTTCGCTGGGTAGCGCCTACGACCTTTTGCACCGACACCAGTGGCGCAAGATCGGACCTCGCCCTCGGCATGTCAAGGCTGACCCGGACGCCCAGGCGGCTTTCAAAAAAACTTCCCGACTTTGATCGAGACCGTGCGGCGGTCTATCCCGCAAGGAACACGGATACGCTTGCTCTTTGAAGATGAGGGACGGTTTGGCCGGATCAGTGATCGACGGCGGTGCTGGGCTCCGCTTCCCATCCGGCCTGAGGTCGGTCATCAGATCGTGCGGGAATACACCTATGCGTTTATGGCCGTAAGCCCATTGGACGGACGCAGCGCCAGCTTGATTCTCCCATGGTCAAACGCACAGACCATGAGCATCTTCCTGAAGCATGTGGCAAGCGCCTTTCCCGACGAACACTGCATCCTGGTCCTTGATGGTGCCGGATGGCACCAGGCCAAAGAGTTGCAGATCCCGCCGAACCTCCACCTCGTTCCCTTGCCTCCATACAGTCAGGAGCTCAACCCGGTCGAACATGCATGGGACTACTTGCGGGAGAACTGGTTTGGCAACGATGTGTTTTCGTCACTCGACGCTGTAGAAGATCGACTGTTCGAGGGGCTGCGACACCTCGTTTTGCATCCGGAAGTCGTCAAACCGATGACCAACTTCTCATGGATCAATACTATATGTTTGGTCTGAAATTGGTATTACAGGCTAGGAAGCCGGTTCCACCGGCGGGAAAAAGCGGTGTCGAGCCACCGCACTCCAAAGATGCTGCGCATCGGGACAAGGAGACTCGAATAAGGTTATGGCGCCATCGGCTTCCCGGCGGCCATGGCTTCCCGGAGACGTTTCTCCTTTTCCGGGTCCGCCCACCAGGTCATGATCGCCGCGGTTTCCATATAGGCCTGGGTGCAGGGCACGGCCGGCTGGCCGAAACGATTCCAGTACAGCACGCGGTGGTAGTTCAGATGCCAGTGCGGCACGACCAGGTGGCTGTTGGTCAGCAGATGATCCAGCGCGTGCACCTGGAAGGCCAGGTCCGCCCGGGTCTGCGCCTGGATGAGCCGCCCCAGCACCTCGTCCACCGCGGGGTTCTGTAATCCCAGGACATTCGGGCTGCCCGGCTCGACGGCACTCTTGGAATGAAAATAGGCAACAAGTTCGTTGCCCGGGGATCGGCCCGAACCGACATTGGTGATGATCATGTCGTAGTCCCAGGCGCGGAGCTTCTTCTCGTACTCCGGCGGTTGCACGGTTTTCAGATCCATGCTCGCGCCGAGCTTGCGCAACCGGTCGCGGTACGGTTCCGCCACCCGTTCAAAGGCCTGGTCGGCCAACAGCAGCTCAAACCCAAGCCGCCGGCCGTCCTTGACGCGGACGCCGTCCGCGCCGCGGACCCAGCCCAGGGAATCCAGCAACTCGCCGGCCTGGCGTAGGGATTCGTCCGCGGCCACGCCCTCACCCGGTGCCGTCAGCGGCTGTTCCAGAACCGGTTTCGGCACGGCCGCGGCGCCGTGGCGGGCGCGCAGGTCGGTGAGATACTCCAGCAGTTTCCCGGACGGCGCCGCCGGCGAGGTCAGGTCGCCGTTGTTGGCAAAATAATTGGCGGTGCGCCGGTACTGGTTGTAGAAGAGATTGGCGTTGCTCCACTGGAAGTCGAAGACCATGGCCAGGGCATAGCGTACCTTCTGCGACTGGAACAACGGCCGGCGGAGATTGAAGGCGAACCCCTGCATCCGGGCCGGGATCTGATGCGGGATTTCTTTGCGCACCAGGTAGTTGTTCTGCACGAACGCGCCGCGGAAATCGGTGGCCCAGTCCTTGGCGATGCGCACGGTCATGAGGTCCACGTCCCCGCCCTTGACCGCCTCTTTCATCGGGGTCTCATCCAGGAAGACCTTGAAGGTGATGCGGTCGAAGTTGTACATGCCGCGGCAGCGCGGCAGGTCGCGCGCCCACCAGTCGGGGTTGCGCTTGTAGGTGATGTACTTGCCAAACTCGTAGCTTTCGACCACGTACGGCCCGGAGCCGACCGCCACCGCATCGAAGTCGCGGGCAAACGACTTGCCGGGCGCGCCGTAGACATGCTTCGGCAGGATCACCATCTGCCCGAGAATGAGCGGCAGTTCCTGGTTGACCCGGGCGAACTCGTAGCGGACGGTGTGTTCATCGACCTTGACCACATCCTTGAGATCGGCGAAATACTGCCGGGTCATGGGATCGTACTCCGGATCCTGCATGAGCCGGAAGGAGAAGACGAAATCGTCGGCCGTCACCGGCGCGCCGTCGCTGAAGCGGGCGGCGGGGTGGATTTTGCCGACCATGGACAGGCGGTCCGGCGCGATGTCCACGGATTCAAGCAGATGCCCGTAGGCGGAAGACGGCTCGTCATCGGCCAGGGAGGAGGTCATGGGCGTTTCGAACAGCAGTTCCAGGTCCGGCGCGGCGATCCCCTTGAGCGAGAGCGGGTTGAGCTTGGTGAAGCCGCCCATGGAATAGAGCGTGAGCTGGCCGCCCTTGGGCGCGGCCGGGTTCACGTACGGGAACGGCTCCGCCGGCCCGCGTTTCAGGTCCTGCGCCCCGTACAGCCCGACCCCGTGCAGCGGCTCCGCCACCGCGGCGCCCGCCAAAGCCAGCACCCCGCCGGCCGCCGCCAAGACCGCCAAATACGAACGCAATCCGCGTGTTTTCATAGTGTTATGTTCCATCTTCCCGGCGTACCTACGGCACGCCCGAGGTGATTTGTGCGCTGATACAGGAGCGTTGCCCCTGCCTATTGTCCTTCAGTCCCTAAGGGACGTATCTGGCAAAACCTCATGGAATATTCTCTAGACACTGTCTGGAGAATTGGATTTTTTCGCGGGTGTTGCATCACCGTTACATGGCGGTAAGGTAGTTGCGAACGCTGTGAGCAAAATTCGGCTGCATGCCGTGTGAGCCTGCGGGGCTCCTATACTCATGGCGTTTCTTCTTTTCCCCTAGCCCGGCCAAGCCGGAATCAAGTTTGTGGTGCTATGCCATCTTTGCGGCCGGCTTGCCCGGGCTACTGTTTGAGTTGTCATCAGACGGTTCTACCGGCCCAGTGGTAGCGTTTGTCGGCGGTGAGGTGGAAGCGTTCGCGGGGGACGTTGAGTTTGCCGCGGATTTTCTTGGTCTTTTCCGGGACTTCGACGCCGCGCGCCGCCAGTTCCTCCCAGGGCACACCCCAGGGAATGCCGTCCGGTACGGTCTGGCCATTGACCAAGTCGCGGAAGTGCTTGGTAAAGAACTTCCCGGCCGCCTCTTCCATGGGAGGGCGGGTGTCCACACCCGGCAAAACCGGCCGGCGGGCTTCCAGCCCGGCGACATCTTCGTCTCCGCTTCCCGCCACACCCGCGGCCCCGATCTCCTGCCGCGCCTGCCAGGCGGCGCGGACGCGATTGTCCTGCCAGAGCGCCAGCGTCCACTCCTCCAGCGTCACCGCTGTGGCGCCGGGGCGGTTCTCCAGCCAGTGTTCGGCCTTTTCGGAGAGCCACCCGTCGAAGGCCTCGGCAAACTCGGCGGCATAGGCCAAGGGGCCGCAGTCCCAGCGGTTGCCGACCTTCCACTGTTCGTCCCAGCGGCGTTTGTAGACGGGTTGTTCGATGCGGCGGACATGCTCGTTGTCGCGGATGCATTCCAACCGGCTACGCCAAAGTTTTTTTCGTTCTTCCGCCCAGTCGGCGGGAATCCGGGCAACGGCTTGGTCAAAATCCCCGTCGGCCTGCTGCCAGAGCACGAACGGCCGCTGCTCCCGTCGCAACGGTTCCGGCCATTTGTCATCCGGGATTCGGCATTCGTCACGGCCGATCAGGCCATAGGCGGCGTACACGAGCCAGTCCATTTCTTCCTGGAGCGCAATCATTTCTGCACGGAGTATTTCGCGCAGTTCGCAGGTGCGGTCAAAGGCGTTACGGAGTTCGCGGGCAGTGGCGAAGGGTTTGCCGAGGCGCGGATCGGGCGCGGTATGGCCGGGGAGTTGGTCATTCCAGGCCTGGTACGCCTCGTCCGGCATCTCGAACAGCTTTTTCAGCGCCAGCGCCGGCATCTGCCGCCCGCGCTCCCAGCAGGCTTGGGACAAGGTGGTCAAGCGCGATGACAAGGGGTTGGGATTGCCGCGTAAGGCGATGGCGATTAACGTAGGAATTAGAAATTGTTCGATCTTTCCACCAGAGAACTCAAACCGATCTCGCTCCTCATCCTCACCGGCATTCTTGTTGAAACATGTCTGCTTTAATAAAAACAACGCCGCGCTTGAGTTTAATACAGCCGCCAAACACTGATGTGCGCTTTCGTCCGTGTTGGGGGGCAGTTTTATAATCGGAGCGGTTTGCTTGAACAGTTTTGGAGTTGTCTGAACCACAAAATGGCCATGCGTTGCAACAAAGGCAAAAGTTAAGTTAAACGGAGAAATTAGTTTTGACTTGTTGATGATGTGGTACCCGTACCACAATTGCCCAGCCTCATCGTATGTAGGTCCTTCAAATGTCGCGCGAGATCCCAATGGTTTCCGAAATGCCATGAGCCATTTTTTGATTGGTGGATACTTGTCTAAAGGCAGCGAATTCCATTTGCCATCATAGGGCTTCAAAACGTACTCGGATGTAATGGCATTCCAGTTCCTAATCTCATCTCCAACCTGACATGGAACAAGCTGGTTGTGCGGCAGAGAAAACCGTCGAGCAAGCGAACTGGGCATCAAAAATATTTCATCCGCGTTAGTAAAGAAAGAAACGCCAACCGAATCAACAAAAGAGGCAAGGCCCGTATCTCCCTGAAACATATTCCGTGTGGCCTCTGCATCCGCATCAAAATTCCACGGCCACTTATGCATTTCCTTCCGTGGTCTGTCGGTGACGGTGATGCGGGTGTCGGCATAGCCCGGGTGGTCGTGTTGTTCCTCGATGGCTTGCCAGAGTGGGCTTTGTTCCGGCTGGGTGCGGAGGTCGCCACCGCCGGGGAGCGTGGCGGTGACGCGGATCGGGGTTTTCCCGTCCGGCTTGGCGTTGCGGCCGAAGACAATGCAAGTGGGCGTGCCGTGGCCGGGGAACATCAGGCCGGAGCAGTCCACGATTTTCTGTACGTCCACGGTCGGGAAGAAGTCTTCGACCAGCGGCTTGCCAAACTCGCGTTTGGCAAAGGCGTTGGAGACGATGAACCCGAGCTGGCCGCCAGGCCGGAGCAGGTTGAAGCTGAGGTCGAAGAAGGGGCAGATGAGCAGGTACTTGCCGGAGCAGACCCGCTTCCAGCGTTCGCGGTAGAGTTCGCGCTTCACCGGGTTGCGGGCGGTGACGAAGGGCGGGTTGCCGAGGATGAGGTCAAAGCCGCTGGCGCGGGCATGGCCGACGGTGAATTCCTGCTGTCCGGCGGCGGTGACCGGGAGCACGCCCTGGCCGGAGAGGGTGGCGCGGGGGCCGTAGGGATGGAAGATCTCGGCAAGGTCAATCTGCCAGGCGAAGTTGAAGGGGCTGTTGAAGTCGGCGCCTTCGAGCTTGCGGAGCTTGGCGAAGAAATCGGGATCGGCCTGGCGGCGGGCGAGCTTGGCGAGATCGCGGGCGTCGGTGTCGAGCTTGGCGACGGCCTCGGCCAGGCGGGCGTCCTCGGATTCGAGGCGGCGACGGTTCTGGGCGGCGGAATCGGATTCGACCATGCCCATGGCGCCGAGCAGCCCTTCCTCGTTGCCGGCCAGGGCGTTCTTGAGGTTGGCGCGCTCGGTTTCCAGGACCTTGCGGGTGAAGGCCAGGCGGCGGTGGAGGATGTCCAGGCGCAGTTCCCGTTTGCGGGCGCCTTTCCGGGCCTGGTGCAGGTCATGGCCGAGCGCCTGGATAGCGTCGACTTCGCCGCGGAATTGCTGGACCACGCCGGTGTCAAGGCGGATGGGGACGCCGGAGATCATGTCCAGGAGCGAGTCGCCACGGCGGAAGTTCATTTCGAGGTTGGGGAGCTGGGAGATGGCGCGGATGGCTTCGAGGAACTGGCCGCGGTCGGCCTGGAAGGGATCGCAGCCGAGGTCGTAGTCCATGACCAGGGAGAGCCAGAGGCGGAGCTGGCAGATTTCGATGGCCTGCTGCTGGATGTCCACGCCGTAGAGGCCGTTTTCGATGATGTCGGCCTTGGTGTCCTGGAGCCAGCGTTGGCCGTCTTTGCGGACGGGATCGACAAAGCCGTTGGCAATGGTCTGGGCGAGGCGGCGGAGATTGACGAGTTCGTGGAGGAGGCCGACGGGGAAGGCGCCGGAGCCGACGGATGGGTCGCAGGCCTTGATGGCGCGGAGCCGTTCCAGGAGCTGGCGGCCGTGCTCGGGGGCGAAGGCGGCGCGGAGCTGTTCGAGGTCGTCCGCGTCCAGCCCTTCGGCGGCATCGGCGGCGAAGAGCGTTTCGAGGCGGGCGGGCCAGCCGTCGCCGGGCAGGTGGGTGAGGAGGTATTGGCGGAGCGCCTCGCGGCAGATGAAATGGACGACGATGCGGGGGGTGTAGTAGGAGCCGGTGGCCTTGCGTTTGTCGGGCGCGACGGCGTCGTCGTCGGCGGCTTCGGCGTGGAGGACGATGGACTCGAAGACTTTGCCGAGCATTTCCGGGTCCACGGCGACGTCCTGGCTGAGGGGGGTGTCCTCGCGCACGGTGAAGTTGAATGCTTCAAGGAGTTCGGCGAAGATGAACGCGAAGGTGGCGTTGCGGATGCGCAGGGGCGGGTTGAACCGGACGGTGGTGCGGGCGAACTCGTCGTCGTCGAAGAGTCCGCCGTTGAGGAAGGGAATGCCGGGCATGCGCACGCCGGCGCCAGCGCCGCTGAAGTTCGGCGGGGTGGCGAGGGAGAAGAAGAGGACGTCGAGGAACTGCTGGTAATAGCTGAATTCCTCGGGATTGCCGCGGTGCGGCGCGAAGTTGGCGATGAGGAAATCCCGCTGCTGGTTGAGCCAGCCGCGGTTTTGCAGGAAATAGAGGAAGACGAGGCGCTCGAGCAGGAGTTGGGCCTGGCTGTAGGCGCGGGCGGAATCCGGCTTGGGAACCTGGAACTGTTCGAGGTCGGCCTTGACGGCTTCGAGCACGGTCTGGAAACGTTTGAAGAACGCGTCGGTGAGCGGTTCCTTGTCAAAGGCGGCGGCCCAGGCCTGGCGCCAGGCGGCGGCGTCGGGGGCGCCGTCCAGCCAGGCCAGGGCCGGGAGGTTGAATTCGCAGACGGTGCGGAGCCAGGGGCTGCCGGGTTCCCAGGTGAAGCCGGCGAGCTTGGCCCGGGCCGCTTGTTCGCCATGGAAATGGACGATGGTGAAGCGGCTGGCCTGGCGGGTGGTGCAGAGGAAGAGCAGGTCGTCATGCCGCCAGGCCTGGAGATCGGCGCGGCGGCGGCGGTTGGGAACCAGGCCGCGGAGGATTTCGCGGAGGGCGGTGCGATGGATTTTGTCCTCGGCAAACTCGATGATGAAGATGCCCCAGGGCGGGCCGCCGGGGAGCGGGCGGAGTTGGCGGATCACGCCGCCGGCGAGCTTGCGTCCGGCTTCGTCGCTGATGCGGAGGTCGCCGGCGTTCCAGTCGAAGGTCAGCTCGTCCAGGTACAGGTCTTCGGGGATGGGCCAGTCCAGCCGGTCCCGGAAAAGCGCCAGCAGGTCGGCCATCGAGGTGACGGCGGGAAGCTGCCGGATCAGGTCGGCGGCGAGTTTTTTATGGGGGGTCATCGTTTTTACCACGTTGCCGGTTTCGTAAATGTCCCCTTGGCATCCTTCAAGGTGGCAGGGAATTGGGCCCGCGTCAACGCGCCAGTACGGATTTGCTTGTAGAAGGTCGCCTCCCGCATCAGCACGCGGCATGGATGTTTCTGCGGATTCAGCACCCCCACCGGTTTTTTGAGGTCATTCTTGACCACCTGAACCGGAGTCAGTTGATCCGAATCACCGGTGATCAGCACCGCGCATTCATAGGCGTTGCGAAAACCGTCCACCAGCAAGTGCGTGGCCAGATTGACGTCCGACCCTTTTTCATCCGTCCGGATCACTTCAACAACAGAACGAAGCCCTGTGACCGGGTTGGCCAGCGGCATTTTCACCACATGGCACAGGAAGTGTCCGTAATAAACATGCATCATCGGCAGCGTTTCGAGGGCGCGGATGAAAATCTCCTGGCGGAGATGCTGCGTCTGGTCGTACGGTTTTGGGCTCACCTTGGCGGTGAAATACTTGATGCACTCCACCTGGTGATGGGAATGCAGCATGACGGAGCACAGGGCCGACAGGTCAAGCCACTTGTAGGGAGTGCCCTTAACGGCGCCGTAGTAGAGGTTGAACGCATCCACATAGACAAAGGTCTTCATGCGCGCCCTCCAGAAAAAGCAAGAGCCGTACCACCAGGTGGCACGGCTCCGCGCCCGTTCGCCGAAGCTACTAGGGGTGTTTGACGAAGATACTGTATCGCCGGGTTTGGCGGGGGCAAGGTCTGACCGGAAATTTTCCGGAACCGCCTGCCAGCGGCGGCAATTGTTGCAAAAAATGCAACAGTTCGGCCAGCCTTGACGCGGTAGAGGGCGGGGTCGGCGGGGGGCATGCGTCCGTTCCTCAGCGTGGTTTGGCTCCTGCCTGTTTTCATTTCAAACCCCGTCGTCGGGGTTTGAATTTTGTGGTTTCCTGATCCTGTTCGGCCAGCATACGGCCATAGAGTTTGAGGCGGTCTTCAAGGAGTTTTCTGGCCGGGAGTTGGGTACGGTACTCCGAAACGTGCAGTTTGTGCGGACCGTGGCGGAGCAGGAGTTCGACGTGTTGTTTTTTCGTGGAGGTGCAGAGGATCAGGCCGACCGGCTCGTTCTCGCCCTCGCGCCATTCGTGCTCCTTGAGCCAGGCGAGATAAAGGTCCATCTGTCCCTTGTCGGCGGCGGTGAACGCCCCGAGCTTGAGGTCAACGGCGACGAGACAGCGCAGGCCGCGATGGTAGAAGAGCAGGTCCAGGAAATAATCCGTGTCGTCCACGCGCATGGGAAACTGGCGGCGGATGAAGCAGAATTCGCCGCCGAGTTCAATGAGGAACTGCTGGAGGTTGGCAAGAATGGCGGATTCCAGGTCTCTTTCGGAATACGCGCCGGTGAGGCCAAGGAAGTCGAGCAGGTACGGATCCTTGAAGGCCTGGCGGTAGTCGGCGAGTTCGGGCGGGCCGTTTTTCTTTTCCCGCGTCACGAGGTCGGCGGTGTCGGGCGAGAGGGCGACGCGCTCGAAAAGGCCGCGATCCATCTGGCGAAACAACTCACGCTTGGACCAGCGCTGAGACGCTGTTTGCTCAAAATAAAAACGACGTTGCCGCGGGTCATCAAGGCCCAATAGAATGCGGTAATGAGTCCAGCCCAGATGAAAATGCGTGGACCAAACGATGAGAAGGCGATTGCCGCGTTCTGGGGAAGATTCTCTAGCCACTGGCTGGAGAATGTTGTTTTTACTTGTGGCTGAGGTTGATATTGATTTTATTGGCGCGTCCTGGCCAATCTGGAACGCCTCGAAAAAGCGGCGCATGTCCCACAGGTTCGGCGCGGAAAAGCCTTTGCCGTACTCGGCTACCAGTTGCGCCGCCAGCGTCGCCATCACGCCGCGACCGTATCCGGCGCGGCGCGGCGTCTCCTGAATTTCCGTGGCGATGATCCGGCCGATGTTCCAGTAGAGGGCGACCATGGAAAGATTGGCGGCGGAGACGGCGTGCTGGCGGGCGTCCTCGATGAGCCGGCGGATTTCCGGCAGCAGTTGTTGCGGGCTGGCGGGCGCGGCGGGTTTTTCAGGGGCCGGGTTCATGGTCAATTCAGCTCCAGCCAGGCCTTGAGGATCGGGGAGACGCCGGGGGGGGCTTGGAGCGGCTTGAGGTGTTCGTTGACGAGTTGGCGTTCGACTTGCCGGCAGAGTTCGCCGAGGGCGGCGGGGTCAAGCTGGCAGCGGCGCGGGGTGTCCGGCTCGGAACGGATGAGTGCGGCGATGGCGCCCGGCTCGGTGAGGATGCGCTTGCCTTCCAGGTCATAACAGGTCCAGACCGTGACGCCGGCGGCATCGGACCAGCGCGGGCTGTCGTTTGCGGCAGGAACCAGGGCGGCGTCGGGCCGGGGAATGCGGTGGCAGAAAAAGACGGCGCGGACGCCGGGCCGGGGTGCGGCTTTGCCGGAAAAGAGCTTGAGCGGGAATTCGTCCAAGCGGGCGGCGAGTTCCGGTTGGGCGGTGAGAAGACGGTGGTATTCGAGGCGCAACTGTTCGGTGTCGGTCATGACGCCGTTGCATTGTTCGTTGAGTTCCCGGACCGGATCGAACTCGTCTTCCGGGGTGAGGAGTTGGCGCCCTTCGATGCCGAGGGTGCGGGAGATGACCAGGGTTTTGTGGGTGACGCGTTGGAAGAGGCGCAGCAATTCGTCGAGTTCATCTGGCGGCAGGAAGTTCCAGAAAGCGATGTGGCCGCGGACTCCGGCCTGGCCGGGATGGTCGTCGAGGAGGAGGCGTTCAATCTCAGGATTCAAACGACGATCCACACGGCCGATGCGTTGCATGAGGCGGACGGGGTTCCAGTGGAGGTCGTAGTTGATGAGCCGGGTGGCGTCCTGGAGGTTGAGGCCTTCGGAGAGGACGTCCGTGGCGATGAGGATGCGGATTTCCGGCCGGCCGCTGGCCGCCAGTTCGCCGGAACTGGTTTCGTTGTAATACGGGGAAAAGCGGCGGATGACATCACTGCGCTGTTTCTGGGAACTGCCGCCGTCAATGCGGTGGATGCCGGTCAGGCCGGCGCGGGTAAGTTCGCGTTCGAGATAGCGCGCGGTATCGGCGAACTCGCTGAAAATGATCACCTTCTGTTTTTTGAGGACGGAGTCGGTCTTGAGCAGTTTGATGAGCGCCTTGAGCTTGTCGTCACGTTCCGGCTTGACGTCGGCGACGAGTTCGAGGAATTCGGCGAGCTGTTCCATGTCCTCCAGCGTCTCATCTCGAATGGCTTCAAGATCGAACTGGGCGGCATCCAGGCGGTCAATGGAGGCGAGGATGTCTTCGGAGATAAAATCCTCGACTTCGTCCTCGTCCGCCTCGTCCGGGAACAGTTCCAACTGGTGGCTCTGGACATAGCCGATCAGGTCCTGGTGCCGGATTTTCCATTTTTCGAGGCGCGCCTTGTCGCGGTCGGATTCGGCGTGGACGGTGACCCAGGCCAGGAGTCGCTGGAGCAGGCGCCAGCAGGAGCCCTCGAAGGCCTTGGCGGAACTCTCGAAGCGTTTGAGGAACAGGGTGCGGATCAGGGCGACGACCTGCTGTTGGCGACCTTTGTCGAAGGACTTGATGGTGGCATCGTCCACGGCGCCCTTCCAATAGGAGAGCGGATAGTAGATGCTCAGGCCGAACAGCGGTTTTTCCTTGTTGAAGGCGCGGGCGACGCTGTCGAGCAGGCGGCCGTAGGTGGCCTTGAGGTTGTACGGGACGACCTTGGGTGGTTCGCGCTCGGGAAAGAGCGCCTGGAGCGAGCCGTTTTCGCGCTGGCTTTCCTTGACATAAGAACGGCTGCGCTGGACGACGAGAGCGTCGAAGATCCGGTCGCTCCGGAGGGTTTTTCCGGCTTCCATCCACTCGCTTTCGAGATCCAGATCAAGCTCCAATTGGGCGGTTTCCGGATACAGGTTGAGGATGCGGCGTTCGAGCTGGACGAAATGGGCGCGCAGGTTGTGGATGCCGAGGCGCGGAGCGAAATAGGCATCGTCCCCGTTGGTGAAGAGCTCGATCATGTGGCGGAAGTCGTGGACGGAATTATTGACCGGTGTCGCGGTAAGCATGAAGAGTTGTTTGGGCCGGCCGGGGGCGTGAAGGTGCTGCTGCAGGCTGCGGTAGCGGGAGGGGGCCTTGTCGCCTTCGCCTTTGATGCCGGGGTTGCGGAAGTGATGCGCTTCATCAATTATGACCACATCAGCATCGCGGAGAGTAAGCGCAATTTCCCGCTGGATTTTGCCCTTGCGCTGGAGATCGGTGTGGTTGTAGAGCTTGAAGTGGACAAAGCCGCTGTTGAGGTCGGGCAGGAGGCGGTGGATCACGGGCTCCCACACGTCCTCGCGGGCGGCCTTGGGGGCGAAGAGCACCACGCGCTTGCCATCCCGTTCCACGAGGCGCTCCATGAGCATCAGGCCCACATAGGTCTTGCCCAACCCGACACCGTCGCACAAGAACGCGCCACCATACTGGCCGGCGATGGAAACCAGATTTTTGTAGGCATCCTGCTGGTACTTGCCAAGGATCGGGAAAATGTCGGACTGTTCTTTGTCCCATTCATCCGGGGTCAGTTCATGACCGCGTAAATACTCGTGCAGCGCTTTGAGCCAGACATCGTAAGGCGAATAGGGGTGGATATGCCGCGCCAAGGTGCGCAGGATGTCGGCGGTGACGTCCTCGGCCTCATCCCAGTGCTTTTCATACCATTGCTGGAGCAGGCCGACCTGGGGGCCGGAGATTTGGACATTGAGTTCGACATTGTCGTTCAAGCCGGGATAGGTGAAGTTGGAGGAACCCACCAGCGCAAACGAACCGATGACAGCGGCACGGCCGTGGGTGATGTAGGATTTGGCGTGAAATTTATCCCGGCGAAAAACCCGGCACTGGATCTTGCCAGAACGAATGCCTTCGACAATGGCGGGAACGCCTTGGAGAAAGTCGTTCTGCTTCTTTTCATTTTCAAGGCTCTGGTCAAGGGTCCGGCCGATCTTGACTAAGCCGTCGGCAAACGCTTTTTTGGTGCGCAGAGAGACTTCGTCACCCATGAGAATGCGGATGCGGTCCACTCCCTGCCATTTTTCCTTGAGGCAAAGCAAGGCGCCGATCTCGAAATAGCCGGTGGCGATGTCCAGGCCTTTGGACAGATCGCACCATTCGGAAAGATAGTTACGGACTTTCCACTGCGCGTCGCTGTTATCAACAATAAAGAGTTCGCCGCCGCTCATGTTCATCCCCGATTCCGTGAATTTCGCGGAGTGTTCCGGCGTTGCCGGGATTCAGGAAAATACCCTGCAATGTTCAGGGGTCAACCTCTTGAACTACCGAGGGTTCCCCGGCAGTTGTTGCAAAAAATGCAACAAGTCAGCCACCCTCATGAAACCGGTGCATTTTTTGCACAGGTTGAAGACGGATCGATCATTCGCCCGTTTTGCTTGGCGAGCGTTGCGCCTTGGCGAGAAACCGTGTACCGATGCGCAGCATCTTTGGAGTGCGGTGGGTTGACACCGCTTTTTCCCGCCGGTGGAACCGGCTTCTTGTGGCGTCTCCGCTTCTGTCAGCGCGTGGGAGTCACAACTACGCGTGGGATGGCGGCTCCGCCGCCGGGGAAAGCGGCGTCAAGCCGCCGGCACTCCAAAGCGGCGCGGCCGCCGCAGTAACTACCCAAGTTCACCCCGGGACCAGTTCCACGGCGGTTTCGAAGTGGGCGGTTTGGGGGAACATGTCGAACAGGGCGTAGCGGGCGAGCTGCCAGGGGCCGCCGCCGTGGGTGCAGAGCTTGCGCAGGTCGCGAGACAGGGTCGCGGGATGGCAAGAGACGTAGAAGATGCGGCCGGGCGGATAGGCAGAAAGCGCGGCCAGGAGTTCCGGGGCGCAGCCGCCGCGAGGTGGGTCCAACACCACGGTCATCGCGGCGCGGTCCGCGGCTGACGCGGCCTTGAGCCGGCGCGGCAGCGCGGTTTCGGCGGATGCGGCCAGGCATTCGGCGCCGGCGGAGAGGCCGCGGTAGGCGAGGTTGTCACGGGCGGCGGCCACGGCGGCGGGATCGGCTTCGATGAGAATCCGGCGCGCGGCGGACGCTCCCAAGGTCAGCATAAAGGCGCCGGCCCCGGCATAGGCGTCCACCAGGGTCGGCGTGGGCGCCGCGGCGTACCAGGCGCCGACGGTTTCCAGCAGGCGCGCGGCCACCGCAGGATTCACCTGCCAGAAGCCGGCGGCGGGCACGCGCACCGGGCGGCCGTCCAGCCGCTCCTCGACGACCCGGCCGGAAACTTCGGCGGGATCGAAATAGCCGTAGGCCGGGCCGACGGCGGGCTGGCGCAGGGTCAGCGGGAAAGGATAGGGCGCCGTGAGATTGCGAGCGGCGGCCGGATCGCGCAGCATCTCCGGCAGGAGCGCGTTCAGGGAAGGCATGGCCAAGGGACAGGCCGGGACCGGCAGCAGGGTTGTGTTGTCGCGGGCGAAAAAGCCGTAGCCGGCGACCGGCGCGCCCGCGGCCGGGGGTTCGAGCCGGAGTTTGTTGCGGTAGGCAAAGGGTTGCGGCGACGCGGCCACGACCTCCGGTTCTGGCAGCTCTGCAAAACCACCGATCCGGCGCAGGGTTTCCCGCAACTGCTTTTGTTTCAGTTCGACCTGGAGCGGATAGGCCGCGTGCTGGTATTGGCAGCCGCCGCAGCGGCCGAAGAGCGGACACGGCGGGATGACCCGGGCCGCGGCCGGCGCGGTCACGGCGGTCACTTCCGCCCGGCAGAAGCGGGCCTGTTCCGTCACCAGCCGCACGGTCACGGTTTCGCCCGGCAGCGTGAACGGCACGAACACTGCCCGACCATCCGCCAGGCGGCCCACGCCGTCGCCGCCAAGGGCGACGTCGGTGATGCGGATCTCGTGGAGGATTTCCGAAGTCATTCCGTCTTTCTCCCCTGCACCCTGCTTATTCGCGTTCATTAGCGTTCATTAGCGGTTAAAAAAGAAACTGTTATATCATTGTGCAGTAAAAATTAATTCCTGCTTTTTTGAACCGCGAATAAACGCGAATGAACGCGAATAAAATCCCTGTTTAATTTTTAAGCGGTTCGCGAACAGGACAACCAATATCAATGTACCATCTTGTGAACATTTCGGATTCGCGAAATTCGCGGATAAAAAAGGGTTTGTCATGACTCCCGCCACGCCAATCATTCTCTGGGCCCTGGATTTTGACGGCGTGGTCTGCGACAGCGCGCGGGAAACCGGCGCCGCCGCCTGGCGTGCCGGCCGCAGGCTGTGGCCGCAGGACTGGACCGCGCCTGAACCGCCCGCGGCGGTCCTCGACGGTTTCTGCGAACTCCGGCCGCGGCTGGAAACCGGGTATCAGGCGATCCTCATGCTGCGGTTGCTCACCAACGGCCAATCCCCGGCGGCGGTCCGCGCGGATTTTCATGGGCTCCTGGAACAAACGTTGGCCGCGACCGGACGCACCGTTCCGGAATTGGTGAAGCTCTTCGGCGACGCCCGCGACCGCTGGATCGCTGCCGATCCCGAGGGCTGGCTGGCCCGACACCGGTTTTATCCCGGTGTGCCCGAGACGTTGGCCGCGGCCTTGCGGAATCCGCACGCGACGGTGTTTATTCTCACCACCAAGCAGGCGCGGTTCACGGAACGGCTGCTGCGGGCCGCTGGCGTTGACCTGGCGGCGGAGCGGATTTTCGGCCTAGAAACCGGCCGGAAAAAGCCTGAGATCCTGGCGGAACTGCTGGCCCGGCCGGAGCATGCCGGCGCGGAGTGCCGGTTCGTCGAGGACCGGTTGGACGCCCTGGACGCGGCCGCGGCGCGGCCGGAACTGAACCGGGTCCGGCTGATCCTGGCGCCCTGGGGCTACGCCAGCCCGGACGACCAGGCCCGCGCCGCCGCCAACCCGCGAATGGAATCCTGGCCGCTTGCGCGCTTCACCGCGGCGTTGTCGGGGGGCACGGCCTCCGCCCCCGAGACCCCCTGAGAGGCATGCGCGAACCATAACATCCTGAAAGCGAACGTCGAACATTGAACATTGAACGTCCAACGTCGAATTGGAGTTCATGCCGTAGGCTTAAGCTCCATCCGGTCGGTTTTCCCTTCAACGTTCAGCGTTCGACGTTCGATGTTCAACGTTCGCTTTTTCCCATAGCCGGAGGATGTCCTCGGTCAGAGAGGCGACGTCCAGGCGGTGGTGCTGGCGCAGTTCTGATTCCGCGCCCCAGGCCAGAACTTCCAGGGGCCAGCCCCGGTGCAGGGCGCCGCGGTGGGCGGGCATGGCGGCGAGGCAGCGTCCGGCGCAGTCCGCCAGGCCGCCGGACAGGACATGGTTTTCCAGCGTGACCACAGGCATGGCCGCGGCTTGCAGGCGGAACAGCGCCTCGTCAAAGGGGATCAGGAAGCGGACGTTGACGACGGCAACGGAAAGGCCATGGGCGGCCAGGCGGTCGGCCACGGCCAGGGCGGTGACGGTTTCGCGGCCGGCGGCCCAGATGGCGACGTCGGTGCCGTCCCGGAGCGTTTCGGCGCGGCCCCATTCCAGCGGCGTCCGTTTGGGAACGGCCAGGGGGGCGGCGCTACCGCGGGGGTAGCGCAGAACGGCCGGGCGGCCGCGGGCCAGGGCCGCCCGCAGCATCTCCTCGAACTCGGCGCCGTCCGCCGGCTGGAGCACGGCCAGGTTGGGCAGGCTCCGCCAGAAACCGAGATCGTGGATGCCGTGGTGGGTGGGCCCGTCTTCGACCACGCCGGCGCGGTCCAGGCAGAAGATCACGGGCAGGTTTTGCAGGCAGACGTCGTGGAAGACATAATCCATGGCCCGCTGCATAAAGCTGGCGTAGATGGCCACGACCGGGCGGTGTCCGGCGGCGGCCAGACCGGCGGCGAACACCACGGCATGTTCCTCGGCGATGCCGACATCGACGAGGTTGACGGGGTGCCGTTCCCGCAGCGGCTTCAGGCCGGTTCCGGAGCACATGCCGGCGGTGATGGCGAGGATCTTCGGGTCCTTTTCCACCAGCGCCTCCAGGGTTCGCCCGAGATGGTGGGAGAAGCCCTCGGAACTGCCTTCGCCGATGCCGTCGGCGGGGTCGAAGCGTCCCACTCCGTGATAGCTTTCGGGGGCGTCTTCCGCCTTGGGATAGCCGTAGCCTTTGGAGGTCAGCACATGGATGACCAGGGGTTCGCGCAGGGTGGCGACGGCCTCGAAGGTGCGGAGAAGTTGGCCCAGGTCATGGCCGTCGATGGGGCCGATGTAGCGCAGGCCGAGTTGTTCGAAGAGCACGCCCGGCACCAGCAGGCTTTTGACCGCGCTTTCCAGTTTGTGGATGGCCGCGTGGAGGTGCGGGCCGATCCCCGGCAATTTGGCCAGGCCGTGACGCAGGCGCGCCTTCAGGCGGTTGTAGCGTTCGTTGGCGATGAGGCGGTTGAGGTTGCGGGCGATGGCGCCGACATTGCGGGCGATGGACATTTTGTTGTCGTTGACCACGAGCACGAAATCGCGGGTGGTTTCGCTGATGCTGTTCAACCCTTCCAGCGAGGTGCCGCAGCCCAGGGCGCCGTCGCCGACCACGGCCACGACCCGCCCCGGTCCGCCATCGCGGTCACGGGCAGCGGCAAAGCCCAGCGCGGCGGAGATGGCGGTGCCGGCATGGCCGGCGCCAAAGGCGTCATGCGGGCTTTCCGTGCGGTTCTGGAAGCCGCAGGCGCCGCCCGTGCCCCGGAGTTGCTGGAAGAGGTCGCGCCGGCCGGTGAGGAGTTTCCAGGCGTAGGTTTGGTGGCCGGTGTCCCAGATCACGGCGTCGCGGGCGGGGTCGAAGGTGCGGAGCAGGGCGATGGTGAGTTCGACGGCGCCGAGATTGGAGGCCAGGTGCCCGCCCTGGCGTGAGACCACGGTGAGGATTTCGGCGCGGAGCTCGGCGGCGAGCTGCGGCAGTTCCGTCGGCGGCAGGCGGCGGACGTCTGCCGGGCCGTGGAGCCGGTCCAGCAAGGATGCGGCCGGGGCCGGATCGGCCTGGGATGGGGAGGTGGTGGTGGGTGTTGTCATTAATGGGTGGAATGATTTAAGGGAGGTTAATCAATAAAACGAACGTCGAACATTCAACATCGAACGTTGAACGTTGAAGGAAATTTGAGCCTAGATCTATCGCATGACTTCCAATTCGACGTTGGACGTTCAATGTTCGACGTTCGTTTTCAGGAGGTTACGGTTCCCGCC
>CAITSE010000121.1 GCA_903894975.1 uncultured Lentisphaerota bacterium | reverse complement strand
TCATGAATAATTCAGGCTAAATGACGCGAAATTTAGCGGTCCCAAGCCAGATCGATGGGCGTCCGTTGGGGCCGGCTTTTTCGGGATTATAGTATGGTCTTTCCCGGGTTGGCGCCGGTCCGGTTTCCGGCAAGGATGCGCCCCCGTTTCCCGGCAGGCGTTTTTTCCCGCCGCCGTTTTATCCGCTCCGGCCGGTCAGGCCGGGCCGCGAACGCCCGCCGCCGCCGTGCGGCGATGAAGTTCCCCATCATCCGATTCGAATTCAAGAGTTCCCCCCCATGCCCGTTACCCCCTATCCGACCCCGCTCGCCGACCGCTTTTTCGCCCGGGGCCGCGCCTTTCTCGGCGTCGACTATCCCGTGATCTGCGGCGCCATGACCTGGGTCAGCGACCCGAACCTGGTCGCCGCCGTCAGCAATGCCGGCGGCTTTGCCTGTCTGGCCGGCGGCAACACCCCGGTCGAGATCCTGGAACGGCAGATCGACGAGACCCGCGCCAAGACCGGCCGCCCCTTCGCCCTGAACCTCATCACCATCGCCCCGGCCTACAAGGCGCACCTGGAGATGATCCGCCGCAAGCAACTTCCGTTCGTCGTCTTTGCCGGCAGCTTCCCCCGCCGGGACGCGGTCAAGGCCGCCAAGGATTCCGGCGCCAAGGTGATGTGTTTCGCCTCCACCGAATCCATCGCCGAACGCATGATCCGCTACGGCACCGACGCACTGATCCTGGAAGGCTCCGAGTCCGGCGGCCACATCGGCCACGTCGCGTTGTCGGTGCTCCTGCAACAAGTGCTGTTCGAGTTCGGCAGCCAGATCCCGGTGTTCACCGCCGGCGGCAT
Source organism: uncultured Lentisphaerota bacterium (assembly GCA_903894975.1). Taxonomy (GTDB): domain Bacteria; phylum Verrucomicrobiota; class Lentisphaeria; order Oligosphaerales; family CAITYL01; genus CAITSE01. The sequence goes on along the minus strand of CAITSE010000121.1, from coordinate 796 downwards.
CGCCACGGCGAAAATGGCGGCGCACATGTTCCTCATGGGCGCCTCCGGCGTGCAGCTCGGAACCCGCTTCGCCGTCGCCACCGAAAGCTGCGCCCATGCGCGGTTCAAAGACTTCTTCCTGAAAGCCGAGGCGCGCGATGCCGTGTCCACGCCGCAGTTCGACAGCCGTCTGCCGGTGGTCGCCGTCCGCGCCCTGCGCAACAAGGGGCACGAGGAATTCCGCAAGCTCCAACTCGACCTGGTCCGGCAGCTCGACGCCGGCCTGCTTCACCGTGAACAGGCCCAGATGGAAGTGGAAAAGTTCTGGATGGGCGCCCTGCGCCGCGCCGTCATCGACGGAGATGTGGAGGGCGGCTCCTGCATGGCCGGCCAGTCCGTCGGTCTCATCCACAAGGTCGAATCCGTGGCCGACATCCTCCGTGACCTGGTCACCGGCACCGAGGCGGAATTGCAAAAGGTCAAAGCCAGCCTGGCCGGGTAATTAAAACAAGTTACCCCCCGGCTTAGCCTGATCTATTCATGACGATTTACCCACGAAGCCGCAAAATAAAAGCCGAAATCGCAATCACCTCGGCAGTCCCGGCGGGGCGGCAGTAAGTAGCCGGGGGCGCAAGCCCCCGGTCATGAATAAGATAAAGAGTTCAAAGCCCCCGGAGGGGGCGGCATAACCGGCAACCTCACCAATCCCCACCCCACGGTCGCCCCTTCGGGCATGCGCGTCAACTTAAGAACCATTATACATTATAATTGAAATCGTTATGGGTATTTACTGCGGCGTCCGCGCCGCTTTGGAGTG
>CAITSE010000120.1 GCA_903894975.1 uncultured Lentisphaerota bacterium | reverse complement strand
CCGGAACCGGCTCTGGACCACCGGCTCCAGGGCGCGGGGGCTGAGCTTCCGGCGCAGGGCCAGGTCCGTGATGAACCCGAGCTGCCTGGCGGACGCCTTGGCACCGTTGGCCGGTTGCTGCCGCGACGGACTGGCCGGGGCGGTGGACGTCGTTGACGCCGCCGGAACCGGGGCCGGGGTGGCAACGTTGCCAGCGCGCAGCTCGGCTTCGACACTCTGGCGGACCAGATCGAACGTCTCGTGGATGCGTTGCCGGAGCTGTTCCGGGGTGAGGCCGTCGGGGAGTTCGACCTCGACGGCGGCATGATAGGACTGGGACGAGAAATCGGCGCCGGCGACCGGCACTTTTTTGCTGAAGGAAGAAGTGAGTTTGAGCACGGGGCTTCTCCATTTACGCACGCACTGCAGTGCATATTGGGTTAACAAAAAATCCCGGCTGGCCCCCTTTTTTCAAGAGGCCGGCCGGGGCATTATTGGTGACGGACAGGTAACGCCGGTCAGAACCCGACGGCCTTCTGGAACTTGGCGATGAGCTGGCTCTTGCTTTCGATCTCGCGGGCGCGGCTCTTGTAGAACCGTTCGACGTTGCGCGCCTTCTGCCGGAGCGTCTTCAGCCGGTTCAGCAGGTCGGCGGCGTTGTCCTGGATCGTGTTCAGTTCCGTCAGCAGGTCCTGCACCGGGTCTTCCGACTGGACGAAGACCAGGCCGTTGCCGGCGGGGCGCGCCGTGCCGGTGGCGGGGATGACGGCCGTTTCGGGCGCCGCCTGGGTGCCGGACTCGGGGTTGCTGGCCGGGGCCGCCGTGGCCGGCGCGGTCGCGGGATTCTGGGTTTGGGACTTGGTTTTCATGGTCTGGTTCTCCTGGGGTTGGGTCTCGTTGGTGGGGACGGGAACGGGGGAACTGGCGGGCGCGGCGTTGTACGTCAGCGTCATGAACTCGCGGATCTGCGCCATCGCATCGGTCTCGGCCCGGTAGGGCATGATGACACAGACGTCGTCCGGGCTGCCGTTCTCCGGGGTCAGCCGCATCGGCGAGTACGGATCGGTCGGGAACCGGATGCAGTTGAACCCGGACTCCAGGGCGTCCAGCAGGAACCGGCTGTCGAGCGCCAGCAGCACCGGCTCCTTGCCGTCATACTTGGCGTTGGCCAAGGCGAGATGCGGACGCTGGACGCCCGGCTCCAGCTTCGTCGAGTTGAGCACGGCGACGCCCTGCGAGGACGCGAAGACCGCCACGGCGTTGTAGTTTGCCGTGACGAGTTGGTTTATCGCCGACTTCAAGGCCTGGGCGTCCGCAGCGGGAATGATGAGCGCGCCTTCCTGCATCGCCGTCACCGACGGAATGGCCTGCCGGTAGTTCGGGTAGTTGCCGTCCAGGCAATGGAGTTGGTAGCTCCAGGCGCCGGCCTGAATCTTCAGCCAGTGCTGGCCGGCCGCGGTGGACATGCAGCCCAGCATGCCGGTCTCGGCGTCCAGCAGCCCGTTCTGCAGGATCTTCGACGGCGGGATGATGACGCTCTCCGCCAGCGGGAACGGCTCCAGGTGCAGCAGCATCAGCCGCCGGCCGTCCGTACCGGCCACGTTGCCGTTGACGCTGTCCGCGAACACCGCGTTCAGTATCCGCCGGTTCTGGTCTGGGGACGTAGCCCGGACGATCCGGCGATAGGCCGTCAGGAACGCGCCCAAGGTATTACAGGGCTCCAGCGGAACGGTCTCCGTGACCGCCGGGAACTCCTCCGCCGGCAGTGTGCCGACTTCACGGTAGACCGGACGGCTGTCCACCGTCACGGTGGTCAGCACGTCCTGATCCAGGCGTGGCGTCAGCGTCAGGGTGTCGTTCCGCTTCAGGTTGTCGGCGAACTCACGGAGCACCGACACCGGGAACAGGAACTTGGTGATGCCGTCACCGGCGGTCGCCGGTTGCGGGTCCGGGAGCGTGTAGGCCAACGTCTCATTCAGGTTCGTGACGGAGGCGGTGATGCTGTCGGGACCGGACTGTTCGAACAGCGCATGGCCGAGGACCGGCAGCGAGTTTTTCTTCGTGAGGATCTTGCCGAAGCCGTTGAGCATGGCTTTCAGGGTCTTGGTGGGGATCGTGATCTGCATGGGTGCATTCCTTCTTGTGGGTTCAGGTTTGGATCATGGGGCGGGAAACAACAGGTTGGCTTCGCGGAAGCTGAGCCAGAACACCGGCCGGCTCGGCGTGCGCTCACCGATAACGATGTGGTCGATCACGTCAATGCCGATCAGCTTGCCGGCGCCGACCAATCCGCGGGTGCATTCGATGTCCTGCGGCGAGGGCATGGGATCGCCGCTGGGATGGTTGTGGCAGAGGATGACCCGACAGGCATTCTCACGAATGGCTGTCCGAAACACTTCCCGGGCGTGAACCTGGCTACGGTCCGCCAGGCCGATCGTGACGCATTCATCCCGGATCAGGTTGTGGCGCGGGTCGAGCAGCAGGACGTGGAACTCTTCTTTCTCCTTTTGGAAAAACACCGGCCGCATGAACGCCGCCACGTCACCCGGCGCTTCCAGCCGCATACGTTCCCGGCCGGGAGCCCGGTTCAGGCGCGTGGCCAAGGACAACGCGGCATGGATGTGCTGGGCGCCGGTGGGGCCGATGCCCTGATACTGGGCTAGGACGGCAACTCCGGCCCGGTACAATCCGGGCAGGCCGCCCAGTTCCAGAAGCATCTTCCGGGCGGACGCCAGGGCGAGTTCCGGCGGTTGCCGCGGCATGACCAGTGCCAGCAGCTCACTGTCTGCCATGTATTCCGCCGGACACTCCATCAGCCGGCGCTCAGGTAGTTCTGCTGGCGGAATTACCGTCTTTGGGGACGGGAAATCGAGTCCAGGCAGGGTGGCACCTTCGTCATCATGATTGTTCATGGGCAGATACCTCCGGGGGAGAATGGGCACAAAAAAGCCGGCGACCCGTCGCACAGGCGTAAAACACGCCTATGCCGGCCGCCGGACAGAAAAACGCCAAAGTGGCTACAGCTATCAGCCAAGTAGGCGCTTACACGTTATTATGCCGAAAAAGACAGGGGTTTTTAAGGATGACCACGTTCATGGAAACGCGGAGTCCCTGTATCACGATGGCCACAACCCTATGCCGTGCCAACGCCACCTCCGACCTCGCAGACACACGGCATGAACTTCAAAACTCATATCGACAATGATCGGCATACGGCCATTCCTTACACAGGACTTCGTTGGTTTATTACAAACGGAGAGAAACCCCTCATGTGCATTGGGAATGCCCCTGCCCTTTGGCGTTTTGAGTTTGCCGCAGTTTCGAATCGGTGACAGCCTCCCTCCCACCAGTCCGTGGGTCCCCGGCCCGGTGCAGCCCGGGAAGGCCACCCAGGTCCAGAAGCATCTTCGTGCGGCGGTCAGAGCGAGCTCCGTCGGCGCTCAGGTAGCTTTGCCGCCGGCAGAGTCTGTTCCGGGGCGACAACATCGATGCCGGGTAAGCCGGCGCCTTCAATTTCGTGGTTGTCCATGGGCAGGGACTCCGGAGGAGAGTGGGTACAAAAAGCCGGCGGCCCGTCGCACAAGCGTAAAACACGCCTATGCCGGCCGCCGGACAGAAAAAAGCCTCCTTGGCTACAGGGAAGCTAAGGAGGCGCGTCCAAGGATTGGGGACTGGAATTAAAGCCGTAACCACGTCCGTACATGCTTAGGATTGTGTGCGTTACGCCACCACTTCGGCCACGCCGTTCGCGGTCAGGGCAATGGTGGCCGTGGATCCGACCGCACGGAGGTAACGCATGATGGTGCCCACGGTCAGGTCAGAGTTGGCTGTGGTTTCGACCTGGAGAACCTTCATAAATGAGTTCCAGCCGGCAGCGCGGGCCAGTGTGGTGAGGGAGATGCTGCGTCTTTTTCGTTCTGCCCGTAGCAACGGGCCAATTCCCGGGCCGGCGTCGGGCTGGTTCACGCGAGCATTCTTCAGGCTCCGCTTGATCCCGGCCAGTGAGTTATGAAATTCTATCCCCGCCGCGTCGTGGGCGATCTCCGTGAACCCGGACTTGCTGAAATTGTCCGGCTTGATGAGGGCGTAACGCTTCTTCGGCATGAGCGCGAGGGCTTTCAGGACGTCGGCGTCCGTGTAAATCCGCTTGTTCGCCGAGGATCGGCGCGGCTTCAGTTTTCCCTGTCTGTCCCAGCGCTGCAAGGACTTAAGGCAGATCCCGATCTTTTCTGCGAACTGGCCGGAAGAGTATTCCATGGAGGGCCTGGCTTTCTTGATTTGGTGATCATGGCTGTGGTTTGGTTTTGAGCATGAGAGCGGAGGCCTTGGGCCGAACGGGTGTAAGGCACCTGGGTGGCGGCGACAAGCCGGAGTGGATGGCCATGAAAGAATCTCCTGTTTCCAGATCTGGGTGATGCCTGCAGCACGAGGGGGGAGGCGTTCTCGTCCATGCGGCAGCCATGGTCGTCGCCCAGTTCAATCAGCGACGCCGACCACGCCGTTCGCGCTCAGCGTAATGAGGGCCGTGGTGCCTAGCGCGTTGAGCATGCGCACCACGGTCTCGACGGTCAGGCTGGCGGCGTCTGCGGCTCGGATCTCGGGAACCCGGGACTGGGGCCAGCCGAGCCTGTCAGCCAGCTCGTTGGGGAGGACGTGCGCATGAATCCGTTCGAGCTGCAACAGCGAGCGGATTCCTCCGTCGCCCATGGGCTCGTCGATGACGTTCACCAACTCGGGGGTGTTTTTCGCCAACGACTCCATCGACACCAGTCTCGTAGTGTTGAGATCAGGCTCAGCGGGTTTTTTCTGTTCAGCCTCCTTGCCGGGCTGAAGCAGGACGCGGAGCCGTTTTGACACGATCAGGATCGCCTTCTGGAGATCCGCGTCGTCATAACTCCTTTTGTGGGTTGATGTTCGTTTTGGCTTCAACGTTCCTTCACGGTCCCACCGGAGTAGGGTCTTGGCGCTGAGCCCGATTTTTTCAGAGAACTGCGAGGTCGTGTAATTCATGATTCGTATCCTGACGTGGGTTGGTGGTCGTTGTTGTTGCCGTGCTTTTGGTGGTTTTGATGCTGCTTGATATTGGGACTAATCCGGTGGATGGCACCTGGGTGGCGGCGAAAGGCCAGTGTGGGTGGTCATGAAAGAATCTCCGGTTTACGAGTTCGCTGAGGTTGCCTTATCACGCCGTGCCAAGGGCTGGGCGTGTCGCTGTTGATCTCGAAGCCGCGGGCGGGACGAACAACTCGGTCTCGACGGAAAGAACGTGTTTTCGGGGCACGGCTGTGACGGTTGCCGGGACAGGGCATGGTGATGGAGGAGAGCCGCCGGCCTTCGTGTCCATTTTGAGACCGTGATTGTTGTCCAATCTTCGCTGACCTGGAAAAAAGAATACTCCAGGGGGCGGGGTGTGTGGCCCTACAAGTGGGTTTGGTGGGTTTCCTGGGGTGTTTTGGGGTAAAGTCCCTAAGAAGGCCTCCTTATGGGGTTTTGCCGAAACTGCCTCTCCAAACACACCAAACCCACTTTTTGACTTGATGAAGTAGGTGGTCGTGCCGTTCGAAATGCTTTCCTTGACAGTTGCCACGGCATCCAGGTGAATCTTGATTTTTGATAACCGCTTCCCGACTCTTCGAGGAGTCCAGTAGCCTGTGTCAAAGCTCTCATCCCCTGCCCTTAATTGCTGGAGCAGTTCCACTGCCGAGCCCTTGATCTCTTTCCCCTGACGCAACAGGTTCAACAACCCCTTGCCGACATCATCGGATTCAAGCATGAAGACCGCCTTGTCGCCTTCGGCGGCACGAATGGCTGCCTCGGCCTCGTTCTGCCGGCCAATGGCGCGGCCCAGCTTCCAAGCCCAGGCCGCCCAGTCCGGATGACGGCCATTCAGCCCCTTGGGCGAGGTGGCAGTATCCGCCAGGGCAAGGTGAATTGCGTTGGCGATAAAAGACAGTCCTCCGTCGCGTATGGATCGAACCTCCTCGAACAAAACACTCTCCGCGGTATCATCGGTGGCGCGTGACGTCATGCGCACCACCAACAACCGGTCGGCAAGACCGACGTCCGACGCAAACATGGGGTTCGCCGTGGTCAGAATCGGCCAGGCGTTGGGCCGCAGCACGGCGATGTCGCCGTCGGTGTACAGCCGCCGCTTGGATGATGATCCGCCGGTAGAGGCGGCAGACAGGGCGTCCGGAAGCCACTTGATATTGGAATCCACGTTGTCGAACACCGCCAGCCCGCCGCCGTTCATGACCGCCCAGAAGCCGGATTCTCCGGCATCGCCTTCCTGGATTTTGCCGATGATTTCGGTTATGCCGAACAGCGTAAAGAGACCGCGTGCGGCGGCGGTCTTGCCGCTCCGGATCGCGCCGCTCATTACCAACGGCGGTTTGCACGGCAACGACAACGGTACGGTTAAGGTCCATAACCGCAGCAGATCAAGCCCGTGGGGCGTGGAGCATTTCATGCTGCGCCAGAGAGAACACGTGGTGAATGGATCAACCGGCGTGGTCAGCTTCCAAGGCGCGAGGGTGCATCCACAAGCAAAAACCACGTCGTCCGTGCCGTTGTCCAACTCCTCGGCGCCGCCGGCGGTGATCTTGACTAGGCGCCCGTCGCCGTTGGAGATGTAGACCGCGCTATCCCGCCGCGTCCAATATTTCTCCGGAGTGATCCCGGAGGTTTTTCCTGCCAGGGCCTCGTCCTCGATGCTAGCCATGACATAATCGAACGCGGGCGTTGAACGGTTCAGCCCGGTGAAGAACGCCAACCAGCTTTGGAATCGGTCAGAAGCCAGTTGCATCAAAACGTGCTGCTCGCGGTCGAAAAACATGCTGGTTTTGTGGTCATTCAAACCGTCATGGAAGAAGAACTGCCCCCGCTGGTGCAGGTCACCCAGGACTTCGGGTGTCATTTTCGCCCGTTTTTCTTCTGCTGTTGGCAAGCCGCGATCTTGAAGGATCGCCAGCAACCGTGCAGGCAGGCTTGGGCGCTCTTTGTCTCCGGCCTTGATGGCCCCTGCCGACGCCGCCGTCGTTGCTAGTTCCGGCGCGGTTTCCACAAGCCCGCGCAGCTCCTCGACTGTACCGCCAGCGGCCAACCAGTCGGCCGCGTCTTTGACCTTGCGGCCAGCGCGGTCGGGCAGCTCCAGCACCTTGACGGATGTGACCTTGCCCTGAAGTGCAGAGGCTACCGTGTGGGCATGCTTTCGGCCGGCCGCGTCCTTGTCGGCGATGATGACGACGGCTTTGGCCCCAGCCAGCGTCGCAGTGTAATCGGCGGTCCACCTTCCGGCGCCGCCGCTGTTGCAGGTCGCCATCCGACCTATGCCCCGCAATGCGTCCGCATCCTTTTCTCCTTCAACGACATAGACGGTGACGCCGTCCGCGATGTCGGCACGCATCCCCGGCAGATGGTAGAGCACGCGGCGGACACCTTGCAGGTTCCAGATGTGCCCGCCATTGCCATCTGGTCGCCGCTGGAGGAAGTCCTTCGGCGCGTAGCGGACAACCTCGAACAGCAGACGTCCGTTTTCGTCGAGGTATGAGTAGGTCGCCATAATCCGGCGCTCACCGCTCGCCGGAGCCGCCTTAGAGTCCGAGAACAAGTCGGCCATCTTCAGGTCGACGGCGGCCAGAATATCTGACGTTGCGCAGCCGGCATGGCAGTGTATGAGCACCTTGCCGTCCGGCGCGCGAGAAATCGAAAGCGACGGGTTGGTATCGTCGTGCGCTGGGCAAAGGGCGGACCAGCCGTTTTTTATCCGCGTAACATTCTCGAAGCTCGAAAGAAGGTCTTCAATTTCCATGGTTCACCTCCGCTCGCTGAGCGGCCAATAACGCCTGCCGCGCCTTGCCGGCGAGATCACGGAGTTTCTTCTTACAATCCGATGGTGCTGTTATTTCACCGATCTCGATGCCGTACAGCACGCGCCGCGCGACCGCCACGAGGGCGTCCTCCGTAGATTTGGAAAGAGGGTTCATCGCGCACCTCCAAGCCCAGCAGACGCCAGGCGGACCAGCTCCGAGGCGGGGATGCGTACGGCGCGGATTCCGGGGAGGCTGACGGTGCGGATGACTCCGGCCTTTCGTAACCGCCAACAACTTGATCGGCAAAGGCTTGCACGCTTACAAAATTCCTCAGCGGTTAGGAATTCCTCACCGACCGGGGCAGGGCTCTTGCCTTTGGCTGCGATCTGTAGATAGAATTTTGCCAGCTCCGTTTCTGTTAGATTCTCACCGACGTACGGTTTGGCCATGTCCACACTGGCGCGCAGGATAGGGGATGGGATGGCCTTCATCATAACGAGTCCCCCCGCTGGTTGTCGGCACCAGAAGTAGGCATTATCTTTGAACCGCGCCGCTCTTCGCCGAGCATAGCAAGTAAATGCAAAGACGACGCAGCCGGGGAAGCCGTTAGCGCGGCTTCCTCGGCACTTTTTTCCCCGCCGCCACCGTCGTTCAAAGTACCTAGACGCTGGCGCTGGATGAACTCGCGATTCGCATCCTCAAAAAACTCCTGAAGGAGTTGCGAGAACGTGCGTATCCTGAATCCGGACTTTTTCGTAGCTGGGTGCAGGTTGGGGACCATGTGATTTCCTTCCGGTTTGGTGATAGGGGCAGAACCTAACCGAGGCCACTATGATGCGCCCGCTTGTGATTGCAACTCTCTCTATTCCAATGTGATGCGATTATACACTTTGGGTAGCGTGTTGGGTAGTTTCTATGGTAGTTTCTACGGTAGTCCAGCACCGAACCACAAACCACAACGTCCGGCCTACTTCTTCCAGACGGCATCTTTCCTCTTTTAGGGTAGCTCCTACGGTAGCTCAACGATGCCGCCCCCATGTCATATATTTAATAGTCTTTAGCAGAGCATGATGCATCAATCGTGCAAGTGATTTTCATTAGCGAATATTGGCATGTCAACTTGCGGTGTATGCAAAAAAAGATAGATTGTCGGCATACATCAGGCGACAATGGATAAGAGTGGGACAAAGTCGTTCTGACGGACGACATGAACTCTTGATCATCTTGGGCTCAAAAAAAGTTGGCACCGAAAGGATTTTTTATGACGGCAAGCGTCATACCAGTGGAACAATGCGCTTTCATCATGCCCCGTGAAATAAAATTCTCTGTGGCTGATCCGGACCAGGAGTGTAATCTTGCCGGTTCTGCGAAGTTTATCATTTGCAGCGATGAAAATAATAAAGAATTGATCCCTCTTGAACTAACCTTCATGCAGTTCGGAATGTTCGCCCTGCTGGAATACTACAGCCGGTCCCCGTTTGACGGCATCGCCAAGAACAAGATACCCGGAAAAAGTCAGGAGTATGGGTATATGGAAGCCGGGAAGTTCAAGATCGATATCACCGATACTTTGGACAGCGTTTTTTCAAAAGGTAATGGCCCGAAGGGTAAGAGGGTTCGCCCCCGTGCTTGGTTAAAGGAATGCTTCCGACATTTTATTGAGCGGGACAAAGACAGCATTGAGTATTCGGGAGAGTTGTGCGTATTGAATCCGGCGGTCAAGACCAACACCTGTGAGTTTTATCAAAGTCTTAAGTTGCCGAGCACGGATAAGTTGAAATCGCAGTTGAAGGATAAGTTGAATGCTGAGAAATTGAAGAAATCGGGAAAGGTGAAACTGGATGCCGCTGAGAAAGAAACGGCAGAGACCGTCGAGAAGTCGGAGTCGCGCAGGATAATCTTTCTGAAGCGACGCCTAGATGAAATCTTCGCGGTTACTGCGGACGATCATTCCGCCGGTAACGAGGGTGGCAGGAGCAATACTACCCCGACGCCTACGCCAGCGCCGCGGAAATCAGCCGTAGGCGCAAGCGCGGCTTCAACACCGCCGGAGAAGGGGTCGTCCACATCTGGCCGGCGTAAAACCAAGAAAACGCAGCCCAGGCGCCACACGACCGGACGCTGACTCTCCGCCTGACCCCTGCACCAGCGTCGGTTCGTTTACTTGGCGACAATTCCTGCTTTCTAATTAATAGCAGCACGGTATTGCGGTTCAAAAAACCGGAGGGCGGCGATATTCGTGGATGCGTATGCGGCATGACTCGGCGTACGCGGTTCCGACTCTTTTCCCTTTCCCGGTTGAATCGGGTTATCTGCCAGGGTATGGTATTGCATGAAGGCAATAAGGGTTTTCTACTACAAGGACAAGCGCCCGGACGGCTTGGTGATTGAAGCGGTGATCTGGCAACTGCCAGCGCCGACCCCGGCCCGGCCGACGGGAATCAAGTATCGTCTTTACTGCGGCCGGCATGGGCGGTGCGTCGTGCGGTATGACAACGAATCTGGCAAAGGCGATCACATCCACGTCAGCAATCAGGAATTGCCCTATCACTTCGCCGGGGTCGGAAAGCTGGTTCAGGACTTTTTCGCTGACGTGACGCGACTTACAGGAGTGACACCATGAAGGCAATCATTGGAATCCATGAGCCCGGACACCTGCGGGCGGGGCTCCTTGCCGCGGCCAGGCGTTTGGATGCTGGCGCGGCCATGCCAGGGGCGGACTACCAACTCCGGTTTGCCACGGCGGCGGAACTGTTCGCCAGCTTCACGCCGCAGGTGATGCGCACCCTTGAGGTGCTGCAAGGCCGCGGGCCGCAGACGGTCAATGCCCTGGCCCGCACCTTGGCGCGGAACTACAGCAACGTTCACGCCGATGTCCGCCGACTGATGGCGGATGGCCTGGTGAAACGCCAGGCGGACGGGCGGGTGTGCGTGCCCTTTGAGGCGGTGGAAATCCGAGTGTCCATGTCACCCTTGGCCGAAACGCCGGTATCGGCCCCATTACTGCGGTGCCGGAAGATTGTCCACAAGAGGGCGAATGTGGCCAAACGCCGGCCGTTGGCCGTGGCCGTGAAGGGCTGAACGGGCCGCTATCACCCCCGTGAATTAGTGGCAATTCGCGTACGGTCTTGACTGCCGGGAACTTGCCGAGACTGGCAAGGTGGCGCAGGGCGTTCTCTCCCGTGCGTGGACTGAAGTTGGCCATGGCTTACATGCCAGCGGTCTTGGCCAGTTCGCGGAGCAGATTCAGGTCTGCGGCTTTCACCTTCTCCAAGACCTGACGGCGCAACTCTTCGGCCTCGCCGGGCACCGCCGGAAGGGCGGGGGAGCCGGGAAAGGTCGGCAGGGCGTTCAAGATGCGGCCGGCGCTTTCGTTGCGCCCCCAGTGCTCATAGATCTTGGTGATCTCGACGCTGCTGTGGCCAACCCAGTCCCGGATGATGCCCATGGGCACGCCACCGCGGGCGCATTCCGTAATGAAGCTGTGACGGAAGCTGTGGAACCCGTAGCGCGACACCCGATGGCCCCGGCGGTCTTCTCCATCATCTTTGGTCTTGCCTTTCTTCGTAGACTTCGCCTTGGTGTTGCCGCTTCCAGGTACGCGATCCTCAACACAGGTGATCTTGCAGTTTTCGAAATGCTTTCGGACCATGCGGGAAATAAGGACGTGGTCTTTCAGGTAGCCTTCGGCCAGTTCCGGGCAGACGTATTTGCCGCGGGCGTCCACTGCGACCTCAGCGAGGACGCGCTGTAGCCCGGTGTGGATCGGGAAGCTGATTTCCTTGTGCGTCTTGGCCATGACGCGGGTTATTATGCCGTCGCGGATGTGCTTCCATTCCAGGAGGGCGCAATCACCAAGGCGCATTCCGGTATAGAACGCGATGGCGAACAGGCGGCGCAACTCCCCGGTGGCGGAGGAGCAGACGGCGGCCATTTGCTCCGGTTCCAGGTTCGCCCGGCTTTCATGCTTCACCTCGAAGCGCGACACGCTGGCAAACGGATCGGGGCGTCCTGCCCGCCGGAACATGACGCCTGCTGTGATGATAAGCTTGTTGTGCCGGCCTGCGGTCAGGGTTTGCCGTTCGATCAGCCATTTGGAATACTCGCGGGCCATGTCCGGGGTCACGTCCTCTATGAACTGGGCTCCCGGATGATTCGTGGCGCACCAGTTTGCAAACTTCGCCCAGGCCAGGCGGTTCTCTTCAATGTTGCGCTCAGTGAGCCGGCGGCGGGCGCCGCGACGCGGGCTCGAGTAGTCATAGGGGAACTTGTCCCACACCTTGGCAAGGGGTATCCGCGTCCGCTCCGTCTCCGCCGCCTTGGCTGCGGCCAGGGCACGAGTCTCTAGGGATTGTGCGGCATCTGCCACGGCGCGGGCGCTCTCCGCTTCATCCTGCAACGCCAGCGGCGCCATGAGCCGCTCCGCCTTTAACTCCGCCGCTTCTTTTTTATCAGTGTGGAGGGACACCGATTTCGTGATATAGCTTCCTGATGGTTTTTTTTCGCCAGTGGAATAGCTTAACCACCAGGTTTTGTTCCGCAGGTAGAGACTGCCTTTGAGTTTGGTTTTCATGTTGCCTTGCTTCCGGCGCGTTCATTGGGAAACGTCTGCAAACAAACCATAACTCTCCGGTTGCTAATTTACTACAAATTCACTACAAAAATTAAATTCAATCGGGAATAACCAGCCTTCCAAGCTGGTCAGGAGGGTTCGATTCCCTCCACCCGCTCCAGTCTTATTCTTTCCAGGATAAGTGGTTGTGTCCTCATGCCGCAGTTCTCCCCGCGAGCCCATTCGCGTTTATTAGCGGATCTGTAATTGGAATTACCGCGGCCTCCCGGCCGCCCTGCGGGGCATGCGCGTAAACTTAAGAACCATAATCTTCTAGAAAACAAGTAAAATCGAACGTCGAACATCGAACATTGAACGTCCAACGTCGAATTGGAAGTCATGAGATAAATCTAAGCTCAAACCGACCGGGTCCTAAACTACCCCCAGTGATGGTATCTACGTTGGGAGGGGGATGGTCACCGCTTCCAGGAGGGTGCGGTTGCGTTTGGAAATTTCCAGAAGGATGCGTTTTCCAGAGCGGGTGCGGACGGCT
>CAITSE010000119.1 GCA_903894975.1 uncultured Lentisphaerota bacterium | reverse complement strand
CTCCGCGCCCTCCGCGGCTCCGCGTGAACCAATCCGCCCGCGCTTTTCCTCCCTCCCGTAACGTGAGCCCTGACGACGGCGCGCCGCCACGGGTTGACAAGCCCCGGAATCCACGATATAATTAAGTGAAATAAACGATTAATTGGTGGGCGCGCCTGAACTGAAATCATCACGGCGCATCTCCCGGCAGCGGAAAGGATTAAGTCGTGAACCAGCAGCGCCATCTCTGCATTCTCCGGCCGGACCGCCGCGGGTTCACGCTGGTTGAACTGCTGGTCGTGATCACGATCATCGCGGTACTGGCGTCGTTGCTGCTACCCGCGTTGCGGAAGGCCAAAGAAACGGCCATCGGTGTCCGCTGCCGGGCTAACATGTCTCAAATCGGCACCGCGTTTTTCCTCTATGCAGGCGACAACGACGGGTATTTCCCGCCGACCAATATTGTTTATCCCGTCAACACCTTTAAATGGAATGGTTCTTTCCTCGGCCGCCCGGGCCCAGAAACGGTCTGGATTCCCTGGGATTCCGCAGTCCTCGCCGGTCGCTATCTCGGGAACACCAACATCCTGTCGTCGGCCGGCACCGGGACGGATGACCATATTCCATCGACGCAGACCCTCTATTGCCCGTCCGTGTACAACGCTCACCCGACAAGCTGGTTCCGAAACAACACGGGAGTTCAGGGCATTGGCTACAACCACAGCGGCTATCCCAGCTATCCGAACTTCACCTGGGACGTTGGATATAATGCATCAGGCGGCTTCTCCTGTTCCCAGCCCTACCTCCCCATGGGAACGGCGGCGACGCCATCGCGGGTTCTGACCTTGACCGACGTCGCCGGCGCCGCGTTTAGCAGTGCCAGCGATGCGATACACCGCCACAACGGCGCCGCGAACGTGGCGCTGATGGACGGGCATGTGAGTTCGTCCAGAAACCTGGTGGGAGACACGCTCAACAGTAGCGCCCCCTTTGATTTGTCCATGAAATGAGGATGAAGCCCATGACCGCCAAGCCTTCCCGTCCAGAGTGGACTTCCGGCCGGCGCGCTTTCACTCTGATTGAACTGCTGGTCGTGATCGCCATCATCGCGGTGCTGGCGTCAATCCTGCTGCCCGCCCTGCGCAAGGCCAAGGAGATGGCTTATGCCGCCAGTTGCAAATCCAACCTGCGGCAGCTTACCGTCGCCTGCCTCGGCTATGCCAGTGACAATGGCGGCCGATTCCCGCCGGATTATATCGAGTACAAGCCTTACACCTGGAAAAGCCAGTACAACTCCAACGGCGCCTGGTTCCCGTGGTGTGGAATCTTTCTCGGACCCTATATCGGCAACAGCAACAGTTGCTCGTCGGGGTTTGCCGACCAGATTCCCACCACCAATCTCCTTTATTGTCCGATGTTTATTTATCAAAACAGCGCCGGGTATGCGAAACACGGGATTGGCTACAGCACGTTCGGCTTTGCTCCCGGAAGAGACACGCTGGTGGACAGCGCGGCCAACCCGGCCAGGGTGGTGGCGCTGGTGGACACGGTCGGGGACAAAACCTGGAACATGTCGTTTCAATGGAAGCCGGATGGGACCAATAAAATTGAGACTGGCAATGCGAGCTATCGCCACCTCGGCTTTGCCAACGTGGCCTTTGTGGACGGGCACGTTGACACCTCCAAAAACCTGCCGGCTGACTACTACAACAATAATCGCATTGATCTCATCATAAAGAGATAGCCAACGGCACACGGTGCGGACGCCACGAATGCAGGTCACTGGGGAGGGACAAGGGGACAGGGGGACAGGGACGGAAATACGGAAATACCGTCCCGGCAAACCGCCGGAGGTCCATCCCGTCCATCCCGTCCATCCCGTCCATTTCGTCCATTTCGTCCATTTCGTCCACAGAGTCCACCCACCGTCCCGCCCTCCCCCGCGCCGGTCCGACTCACTCCGCTTTGACATCGCCATACGTGTCCGGCAGCCAGCCGCGTTCGACGGAGCCGCGGAAACTCCAGGCCGGGCTGGTGTCCACCTTGTAGCTCCAGAAGAACCAGCCGGCGTATTCCTCCAGCATGGCCAGCAGCATCCGGCCGTGCATGCGCAGGATCAGCTCCTGGCGGAAGGACGGCATGGCGGCGATCTCCTGCATTTGGGGCGCGGCCAGTCCCATGGACCATTCACCGACGATCACCGGGCCGCGTTCCAGGTGGGGACGCAACCGCCCCTGCCGCTCCAGCGGATAGGCCAGGTAGTCCAGGAGCTTGCACGCGCTCCAGTCGCCGAAGTTCTGGTAGAGGTGCACGTCGGTCCAGACATTCTCGCGCCCTGGCAGGCAGCCGTGGTAGCGCGGGAGTTCGCTTTCCGGAAAGGCGGCCAGGACAAAGGCGACCTCGGCCGCCGGCATGTGCCGTCGCACCCGGTCATAGGCCTGCTCATAAAACGACACCAGCAGCTTTTCGCCGACCGCCGGTTCCGGTTCATTGACCACGCCAAAGGCGGCGACGCCGGGGCGGCCGGCGTAGCGCTGGGCGACCTGCTCGATGACGTCCAGGGAACGGTCGATGTAGGCCTGGTCGGTGTGCCAGCGGAAAAAGCCGGTGCGGCCGGTGTGGTCATTGGGCCCCTGGTGGCCGGGCAGGCCGTGCAGGTCGAGCACCACCTTGATCCCGTACTTCTCCGCCATCGTCACGGCCCAGTCCAGGTGCTGCGGCGAGGCGACGAACGGCCCGTCCGGCGCGAACAGCCAGTACCCGAACGGGATGCGCACCGAGTTAATGCCGCGCCGGGCCAGCCACTGGAAGTCCTCTTCCTGAATGAAGGTGTCGCGGTGCCGCAGCATGCGCGCCTCGGCAGCCGGGCCCAGCGCCTCGCACAGAGTGTATTCGTCCCGGGCGGCAGTGCCCTCAAAGACGCGCGGGCTCATCCACTTTTCCAGCAACAGCCAGTTGCCGAGATTGACGCCGCGCAACACGGCGGGCGCAGGATTGGGAACGCTCATGGTTTGGTGATTTCCCGGGTTATGCCTGTCTGGATGATTATGGTTGTGTGCTTTTACTGCGGCGTCATCGCCGCTGTGGAGTGCCGGCGGCTTGACGCCGCCTTTTTCCCGCCGGTGGAACCGGCCTCCTGCCAGGCGTCTCCGTTTCATCCCGGCGAGGGAGCCGGGCTACGCCTGGGATGGGCGGTTCCACCGCCGGGGAAAGCGGTGTCGAGCCACCGCACTCCAAAGATGCTGCGCATCGGCAAGTAAGGACGCTCAAATCCTTGGGATTACGCGCATGCCTGTAAGTGCTTCATTTCGCGGCGGCGGGTTCAGGCTGGGGCGCGACAGGAGGAGCCGTCTTGTAGCCGTCGGCGTCCGAGGCCAGGTCCTTGCGCTGCCAGGCCCGCACATAATCGACCACGTAATCGACCGGGAGCTTGGAATTATCCACGCCGTTGTTGTCCCAGCCGCCGGTGGTCACCTCAAAGATGAAGTGGGAGGGCACGGTCGAGATCCGGTCGGCCTCCCAGCGCGCAATTTCCCGGCCGTTGTTGTAATAGATCACCTTGCCAGGGACCCACAGCATCCCGGAAGTGAAGAATCCATCCTTGTCGTGCTGGACATAGATGGAGCTGCTTCCTGTCTGCTTATGTTCCTTGCCGTAGCCGTCCCAGTGGAAGGCGATGTTGTGGCGGTACTGTCCCCAGCGGGTAAGATGCTCCATGATGTCGAATTCCATGGCGCCGTCCCCGGTGTTCCCGCGCTTCCATTGCGGGCCGGCGGCCACGCCGCGGTCGGGCATCATCCAGAAGGTCGGCCACAGCCCCGGGGCGACCGGCAGTTTCACGCGGGCCTCGAAATAGCCGTAACGCTGCACCCATTTGCCATAGCTGTCCAAGTAGCCGCAGGCATACTCGCTGGAATTGTTGCCGCTGAGATTCTGGGGCTTGGTCTCGTTGGGATTGTCATTGTGAAAGCCGGTCTTCTTTTCGAAGCGGAATTTGACCACGCCGTCGCCAAGGATCAGATTGTCCTTGGTCCAATGGGATTTTTTATCCCAGTAGTTCGGGCCGTAGATGTTCCATTTCTTGGCGTCGATCTCTTTGCCATCGAACTCTTCGGCGAAGGTTTGCACCCAGTCGCCTTCCACCGGCGGGCGCTTGCCCAGCCATTCCGGCAGCACGGCGACGGCGGCGCCGGCGACAATGGATTTCACGATGAAAGAGGCGTCCCCGTCATGGGCCGCGGCGATCTTGATGCTGGAAACCGCATCGCTCCCGAATTTCGTCCCGGTGCCCTTAACGCCGTCCCAGTTCGTCTTGTCCCCGCTGTTCGGAACCGCCAGCCAGGTCACAGCCGGGATGAACGACACCGCCACGTCCTGTTCGGCTCCCGGCGCAATCGGCGCCGCCGTCGTAGCCGGATCGGTCGCGCCGGAGCTGCTCGACAATTGCAGCTTGGGCGTAATAGGCGTGGCTCCGGTATTTTTGATCTTGAACCGGACTTCGTTCGCGTTGGTTAGATTCCAGGCGCCGGCGGCAAGCTTCAGCGCGACGGTCTGTTCGCCTTTTCCGGGCATGACCATCGTCAAGGCGCCATTCGCCAGCGCGCCCTGAACCGGCGCCTTGGCGTCAACCTGCGGGGCGGCCTCTCCGGTCACGCCGACGCCAAGAATGACGCCATCCTTCGGCGTTACCCGGAAAGATTTCGGATCCACCGGCGGTTTTTCGCCGGCGGGCCCGGCGGCGACTACGGATTCAAGGCGGAACGACTGCACCGCGGCCGACTTGTTGACAAACAACATCACCTGCACCACGGCTCCAGGCTTCAGCGCATACCCGGGCTGCAGGCCGTAGGTGTAGCCAAAAATCACCTTGACCGTGCCGGTGGCGCCCGGCTTGATAGAGAGCGACTCGGTATTCCACGGGCTGTCCTTCCAGCCTTCGTTGTCGACCCGCAGCGCGACACTGACCGACTTGGTGCCGGTATTAACGACCTTGGCCTCAACATGGCCGAAAGCGGAAAGATCCCACGCAGCCGCACCATCCGGCTTGAGCTTGATCCCGGGATACCCTTCTTCCCCCGGCTGAATCGTGACCGTCAGCCCCGGCGCAGCAGCGTCCGTGCCAGGGGCGACCGTCACCTGGCCGCTGGTCAGCACCACCCGGCTTTCCACCCCCGGCGCCGCCAGGTTCACCAGCGGCAGGGTGGCGGCAGGCGCGGCGGGTTCGGCGCGAACGCCCGGAGGAAGCTGGAAGGCCAGGGCCGCCAGCAGCGATGCCGTCTTGAAAAAGCGGGGAGTCATCAGGGGCCTCTTTGTTCGGGGGTTGGAGCAGAAATGAACCGGACAGTCGGATCCTTGCAAGTCAAAACTCTTTGCTGCGCGTGCGCCAATACTCCGTTTCGGACAGGCTCGCAGCATGAAGATCAACAAAAAGCAGGCAGAGCCGCCGGTTATGGCGCAGCTCGTACGAGGTGGTGCTCCAGCCGATCCACATGAAGGTGGCGTCGGCGACCAACTTCACCGCCGCCGGCTGCTGGATGCGGGTGAGACTGGCATGATTACTCATTCCGTCCCACCCGTAGGGCGGCGGAATCTGGATATTAAAACCGTAATTGCCACCGATCCAGGAGGCAGGGTTTCGCCCCGGGCAGTCAAACACGGTGCGGAGCACACTGTTGTCGCAATAAGACGTAAGCGGCTTAGTGGAATACAGCCGGGACAGCCAGACGTTCCAGACCGACTGGTCCCAATTGTTGCCCGGCGTCCCCGGGCAGACGGCCGGATCCCACGCCCCGGCCGGCAGAAACTCGCTCGAATCGTCAGCGTACTGGGAGATCATCAGCCCGATCTGCTTCTCCTGGCTGAGGCAGGTGGCCGTCTTAGCCATGGCCTTCGCCTTGGTCAGCGCCGGCAGCAGCAACGACGCCAGGATCGCAACGATGGCGATGACCACCAGCAGTTCGATCAGCGTGAAACTGCGTACACCAGATTGCGGATGGAATGGTCTCATTCGGCATCCATATTCGGCCCGCCCCGGCGCGACTCCCGCCGCCACCGCCGGACCAATCTCAGAAGTGAAAAATTAATCGCTTGGTTCAATGTAGCGCCAACCCCCGCCTTGTCAAAATTAAACCCGGTTGCCATTACGCCGGCGCGCAATACAGTGTTTTCTGGTATAGCCCAACAAACTTTGGTTCCGGCTTAGCCGAGCTAGGGGAGACGCCATGAAGATGACGCAGGAAGTGCGCGACGGAGTGAAAATCGTCCGGATCGAGGGACGTTTGGATTCGGTCACCGCCGCGGAGTTCGGCCGGACGCTGGCGGAGCTGGTGCGAGCGGGCGAACGACGGTTTGCCTTGGACATTGCTGCGGTCGACTATGTCAGCAGTGCCGGCCTGCGGGAACTCATGCTCCTGGCCAAGCAGATGAAGGCGGCCGATGGCCGGGTCGCCCTGTTCCGACCCACGGAACCGGTGCGCGAACTGTTGCGGGTCGCCGGGTTCAGCCTGGTGATCCAGGCGTTTGCGGAGGAAGCCGCGCTCCGGGCCTACCTGGCCCAGGCGAACGACCCCGCAGCAGTCGCCGGCGCCCCGGGCTCCGCCTGCCATCTCCTGAGCGTGGCGGAAGAACTGTTCCTCCTGGCCCTGGACGAAACCACCGGCGCCCTAAAACCGCTCTCCAAGGGACTGCTCGGGCGGGCCCTCGCCGGCGCCGCGCTGATGGAACTGGCGCTGCTGAACCGGGTGGATGTCGATCTCAAGGAACTCCGCCTGGCCGGCCGGGCGCCGACCGGCGATTCGCTCCTGGACGCCATCTTGGATGAAATCGCCGCGGCCCCCGCCGTCCGCTCGTCGGCCGACTGGCTGGATCTGCTCGCCCACCAGGGCGTCGCCATCCAGGAACGGGTCCGCGACCGCCTGATTCGCAAGAAAATCCTGCAGGAAGAGCGGAACCGCCTGATCCGGGCGTTCCAGGCCCCGCGCCAGTCCGTACTCAAGGAAGGCGAGATCAAGGACGTCAAGATCCGTCTGCGCGACATGGTGTTTTCCCCCGGAGTGCCCGATCCGCGGGACGTCCTGATCCTGAGCCTGGCCGCGGCCTGCAAACTGCTCGACGGCGTGTTCACGCCCGTCGAACTGGAACGGGTCAAGAACCGCATCGCCGCCCTCGCCCAGCTTGACCTTATCGGGCACGAGGTGGCCGAGGCCATCTTCCGCATCGGCCAGGGACTGGACATGGAAATCCTCATGCTCCGTTCCCGGAACATCGCCGGCCTCGCCGCCGGCGGCCCCGCCCTGCCGATGTGAGGAACGTGACACCCCGGGTAAAAATCCCCCGGTAATTGCCCCCCGGCAGGGCATGCGCAATCGAGCTTGGTTGAATCGGATCGATCACCCGGATCCACCGGATTCAGGTTCGATGTACCGGCGGCGCGATCCCATAAGTCCCATAGGTCCTATACGTCCCATAAGTCCCATGGTCCAAACCCCCGCCGCCGTGGGGCCCCGATAGGACGTATGGGACATCTGGGACCTATGAGACTTATGGGAGGACGGCGGCGCAAGCAGTAAAAAGGGGCGGAACCGGGCTATATTTCCCTCCGCCAACCCGATTCCCGCTCCGGGCCGCTTCCGTGCGGCCGCGGAAAACGCAATCTTTTCCAGGAGAAGACAATGAGTTCCGGAAAATACCGTAGCGCCCGGACGTTCGAGGGTCGCAACATGGCCGGCGCGCGCGCTCTCTGGCGCGCCACCGGCATCAAGGACGGCGATTTCGGCAAGCCGATCATCGCCATCGCCAACTCCTTCACCCAGTTCGTCCCCGGCCACGTCCACCTCCACGGCTACGGCCAAATGGTCAAGCAGATGATCGCCGAAGCCGGCGGCATCGGCGCCGAGTTTGACACCATCGCCATCGATGACGGCATCGCCATGGGCCATTCCGGCATGCTCTACTCGCTGCCCAGCCGCGAGGTCGTCGCCGACAGCGTCGAATACATGTGCAACGCCCATTGCGCCGACGCCCTGGTCTGCATCTCGAGCTGCGACAAGATCACCCCCGGCATGCTCATGGCCGCCATGCGCCTGAACATCCCCACCGTCTTCGTCACCGGCGGCCCCATGGAAGCCGGCCGCGCCACCACCTCCAAGGGCGAAGTCAAGCTCGACCTGATCGACGCCATGGTCATGGCCGCCGACAAGAGCGTCTCCGACGCCGACCTGCACGAAGTCGAACTGCGCGCCTGCCCGACCTGCGGCTCCTGTTCCGGCATGTTCACCGCTAATTCCATGAACTGCCTGGCCGAGGCCCTGGGCATGGCCCTTCCCGGCAACGGCTCACTCCTGGCGACTCATGCCCTGCGCAAAGAGCTGTTCAAGACCGCCTCCACCCGTATTGTCGAAATGGCCAAGGCCTGGTACCTGAACGGCGACGCCTCCGTACTCCCGCGCTCCATCGCCTCCAGAGACGCCTTCGCAAACGCCATGACCGTGGACATCGCCATGGGCGGCTCCACCAACACCGTCCTGCACATCCTCGCCGTGGCCCGCAGCGCCGGCGTCGATTTCACCATGCAGGACATCGACCGCCTCTCCCGCGGCGTCCCCTGCATCTGCAAGGTCGCACCCAGCAGCAAGTTCCACATGGAAGACGTCAACCGCGCCGGCGGCATCCCCGTGATCATGGGCGAGCTCCGCCGGCACGGCCTGGTCCACGACAACTGCCCCACCGTCTCCGGCGACGCCATGGGCGTGCAGATCCGCAAAAACGACATCCGCGGCGGCGACCCGCTCCTGGACGCGGCCGCCAAACAGCGCGCCCTGGCCGCCCCCGGCCGCCGCTTCTGCCTTGAAGGCTTCGCCCAGAACGAAATGTATCCGAAGGCCGACCTCAACGCCGAAACCGGCGTCATCCGCGACTTTGACCACGCCTACACCAAGGAAGGCGGCCTGAACGTGCTCTTCGGCAACCTGGCCGAACAGGGCTGCATCGTCAAGACCGCCGGCGTCGATCCCTCCATCTTTCATTTCGAAGGCCGGGCCCGCG
>CAITSE010000118.1 GCA_903894975.1 uncultured Lentisphaerota bacterium | reverse complement strand
TAAGTTTACGCGCATGCCCGTAGGGGGCTGAAAATCTTTTATCTCATTTATGACCGGAGGCTTACGCCCCCGGCTACTTACTGTCGCCCCGCCGGGGCTTCTGAAGATGTAAGTTCTAAACGTAAAACACTATAGTTTTATATATCGGTCCTCTACGGGATGCGTTGCGTTCCTTCGCGGAAGGTGAGGGCGTAGGCGCCTTTCAGTCCTTCCGCCCGTTGGGTGAAGAGCAGGCGGGTCAGGTGCGGGCCCCAGGCGTATTGCAGGGCCTCATCCGTCAGCACGACATCTTCCTGGCTAAGCTCCAGGGCCTCCGGCGGAAAGCAGAGTTCGACGTTTCCCTGGCCGGTTTCCAGCAGCACCCGGCCCGGTTCGGGGGAGGTGGCCGCGCAGGGGGTCAGCAGGTTCAGGGCGACGGGGCGCGGCGCGCCGCGCAGGACATAGCGGTCTTCCACGATAACGGCGGGTTCCGGGGTGCGGCGGAGCGTGATCTCGCGCCGGAGCTGTTCCAACCCGGCGGGTTCCGGATAGGCGCCGTCCAGGCGGAGGGCGAGGCGGCTTTCCGCGGGCGTGGCGGTGTGGACAACCTCGGCGGCGGCGTAGTTGGCGCCGGCCTGCTGTTCGACGCCGCCGATGACGGGGGCGTTGTGGCCGCTGCCGCGGATGAACCAGGCTTCATACCGGCGCGGGCTGAAGGTGTCGCGGGTGTAGACGCCGCGGCCGGCGTCGACGATCACCGGTTCGCCGTTGAACAGGAGGATGAACTGGCCGATGTCGTTGTGGTTATGGTTTTCGCCGTTATGTCCGCCCTTGGCGGCCAGGGTGAAGCCGCGCGGGGCAGGGCCGGCGTCCGTGCGCGCCACCAGGACTTCCAGGTTCGGCAGCCAGTTGTCCGCGGGACGTGCCGGCGGCGTGATCGGGCCGTTGTCCGCCGGCATCCAGAAAAGCTCGCGCAAGTTGCTGGAAAGGTCGCCGCCGCACATTCCCTGGGAAAGGACAGGCGTCGGCGCGGCCGCGGAATCCCATTGGCGCTCCGCCAGAAGCGCCAGCGCCCGCAGCGGTTCCGAACCGGTGCGGGCGCCGTAGCGGTAGACGATCGGCAGGCGCGGTTGCATGCGGGCGGCGGCGTCGGCGAACGCGGCGAACCAAGGACCTTCCAGATGGACCTTGGCGAAATAGGCGCCCATCTCGCGGATCAACGGTTCGGCGTAGAAGGAAATCGCGCCGCCGGAGCGGGAGTGCAGAAGTTCAAGGAAGATCAGCAACGCGCCGCCGGCGACGCCCCAGTACATCGGCCCCTCGTCACAGCCGCCGTCGGGGGATTGGTGGGCCAGAAAGCGGTCATTCACCTTCAGCAGCCGGTGGGTGAGCGCGGCGATCCGCGACGCATCGTCCAGCGTGTAGAAGGCGGCGCCGAGGACATTCGAGGCGCACCAGGGGGCCCAGTTGTTCTCGCCGCTGAACCAGCCGAACTCGCGGGTTTCGACCGGTTCGATCACGCGCTGGCGGATCTCCTGATGAATGCGCTGCCGGATGACGGGGGTGACGCCGTCCAGTTCCGCTCCGAGCAGGAAACATGCCTCCGCCAGAACATGGGCGGTTTCGGCGGCGAAGAGGTCGACGAGTCCCTGACCTGCCGGCGGGAGAAGTTCCTTCGAGATGTTCGGAAGATGGGCCGGGATGCTCCAGGCGGTTTCCTCGGAGATGGCCCACAGGGCGTCCGCGATGGCATCCAGGAAACGGCCCTGATGCTCGAAACATTCGGCCAGGACATAAATGCCGAGACGCTGCCGGCGGGCGAAGTACGGTTTCTCAAAATGCATCCGGTTGCCGGTCCGGCCGAAATCCATCGCCAGTGCGGCCGGCAGCAGAGGCCACGGCGTGGCGAGATACTCTTCTGCGAGCTTGAACACGGCGTCCCGGCGTGCCTGGTTCAGGGGCGCCTGCAGCAGCGTTTCCCACGCGCCGCGGTCCGCGGCGGGCGGGAACGGTTTCCAGGAATCGGTTGGAATCAGCAGGGACTGAAGACGTTCCGGGGAGCAGGTTGCGCAGAGCATGGTTCAGGTCCGTATGAAAAAATGTTGGTCTGTGGCTGGTGGGCCTGTGGTCTGTGTGGGGGGGGCGGGCGAGGCAGGGCGGATGCCGGCCGGGAATGAAGGCTGTCACGGGTTTAATATGCACGTTGGATTTCCGACGGCCTGACAGGCGTTCTCTACGGGATGGATCGAAAAGCCGCCAATCCTACATTCCTCTTCACCACAAGCCACAGACCTACAGACCACAGGCCTCCGATCTCTTGTATTTCCTGCCAAAACCATTAAAATAGTATCATCTCTACTTCACGGGAGAATGCGTTATGAATCCGGTGGAAAAGAGGCTTGGCGTAGTGGCTGTGCTGCTGGACCGCAACACCGCCCCGATTGACCAGGTCAATGAGCTGATCTCCAGCTTCGGCGATGGCGTCATCGGGCGGCTCGGCCTGCCCTATCCCGACCGCGGCGTCGCCATCATCACTTTGGTGGTGGATATGCCGGTCGACCGCGCCAGCGCCTTTACCGGCAAGTTGGGCAATCTCCCGGGAGTCCAGGTCAAGTCCATCATGACCCACGCGCCCGAACCGAGAGCCTGACATGTATGATCCCAAGTCCCCCTGTGCCGCAGATTTCATCGACGACGGTGAAGTGCTGGCGACGCTGGCCTATGCCAAGCAGAACCAGCGCAACCGCGAGCTGATCGACCGCCTGATCGACCGCGCCCGGGACGGCAAGGGCCTTTCCCACCGGGAAACCGCTGTGCTCCTGGAATGCGACCTGCCGGACGAGAACGAGAAAATGTTCGCCCTGGCGCAGGAGATCAAACAGCGCTTCTACGGCAATCGCATTGTCATGTTCGCCCCCCTCTATCTCTCCAACTATTGCGTCAACGGCTGTGTCTATTGCCCGTATCATCTTAAGAACAAAAACATTTCCCGCAAAAAGCTTACCCAGGAAGAGATTGCCCGGGAAACGGTTGCGCTGCAGGATATGGGGCACAAACGGTTGGCGCTGGAAACCGGCGAACACCCGCTCCTGAACCCGATCGAGTATGTGTTGGAAAGCATCAAGACCATCTACGGCATCAAGCACAAGAACGGCGCCATCCGCCGCGTCAATGTCAACATCGCCGCCACCACGGTGGAAAATTACCGCAAGCTCAAGGATGCCGGCATCGGCACCTACATCCTCTTCCAGGAGACTTACAATCGGCAGAGCTACGAGGAATTGCACCCCACCGGCCCCAAGCACGACTACGCCTATCACACCGAGGCCATGGATCGTGCCATGGAAGGTGGCATCGACGATGTTGGAATCGGGGTTCTCTTCGGGTTGAACCTGTACCGTTATGACCTCGTCGCCCTGCTCATGCATGCGGAACATCTGGAGGCGGCCAAAGGCGTGGGCCCGCACACCATCAGCGTTCCCCGCATCCGCCCCGCCGACGACATCGACCCGGGAAAGTTCGCCAACTCCATCTCAGACGACGTTTTTGCCAAGATCGTGGCCGTCATCCGCATTGCGGTTCCGTACACGGGCATGATCATCTCCACCCGCGAGTCCCAGGCCACCCGGGAACGGGTGTTGAAGCTGGGCGTATCCCAGATCAGTGGCGGCTCGCGTACCAGCGTGGGCGGTTATGTCACGCCGGAGGCGAAAGACGACAATTCCGCGCAGTTTGAGGTCAACGACACCCGCACCCTGGACGAGATTGTGAACTGGCTCCTGGGGCTTGGCTACATCCCCAGCTTTTGCACCGCCTGCTACCGCGAGGGGCGCACGGGCGACCGTTTCATGCAACTGGTCAAGTCCGGGCAGATCGCCAACTGCTGCCAGCCCAACGCCTTGATGACCCTCAAGGAGTATCTGGAGGACTACGCCTCGTCGGACACCAAGAAAAAAGGCGAGGCGCTGATTGCCCGGGAACTCCAGCTCATCCCGAGCGACAAGGTCCGGGCCATCGCCACCCGGCACCTGACCGAGATGCAGGACGGCCAGCGCGACTTCCGGTTCTGAGCCGCGGTTTTTTGCGGACGCAGCCGGCCCGGGCATATCGCGCAGAGGCGCAGTGGCGCGGAGGGGGGCTGGTTTGGGCGCCGTGACGCCTGCGAGGGAAAAGTCCACACGTGTGGACTTTCATGCAACCCTCTGTCGTCTGGGGAGCTTGTGTAGGAACGTGGTTGCACCACGTTTTTCCCGGGCGAGAGGAGTGGATGCGACATGGACAAAACGTGAAGCGCAGAAAGCGGCCGGCACGGCCGCTTCTACAATGGAGAATCAGCCCATGACGGCGGTGACGCGGGCGGTGGCTTTTCCGGCCAGGGCGGCGGCGGCGATGGTGTTGCCTTCCAGTTTGACGCCGTCGAGTTCCAGGCGGGCGATGCCTTTGGAGACGCGCTTGGGATTGGTCACGTCGATGGTGAGGCGGCAGCCGCGCCAGGTACGCTCGATACGGAAGGTTTCCCAGCCGGGGACGCACGGGTCGATCTCCAGTCCGGTCAGGCCGGGACGGATGCCGAGCAGGTACTGAGTGGCGGCGATGTCCATCCACGCGGCGGTGCCGGTGATGTGGACGACGTTGGACCATCCGTGCTTGGGATTTTCCACGCCGATGATGTTGCTGGCCCAGGCGTAGGGTTCGCTCTTGTAGCGTTCGATCCCCATCTTTTGCAGGGCGTTGTGGGGTACGAGCTGGTTGAAGTATTTCCAGGCGCGTTCCGCGTTGCCCAGCTTGGTCTCCGCGATGATGGCCCAGGTGTTGGCATGGCAGAAAATGGCGCCGTTCTCGCCGTTGCCGGGATTGTAGCCGGAGAACGGGTGGGTCACCTGGGGCCAGGTCTGGAAGCCGGGATAGAGTTTCATGAGGCCGACGTCGGTGGAAAGGTATTTCTCCACGGCGTCCATGGCCGCCTGCTGCTGCTCGCGAGTGCCGGTGCCGCTGAGCACGGCCCAGGTCTGGGAATTGATCCAGATCTTGCCGAACTCCGAGTTTTCGCCGCCGACGGGGTTGCCGTCGTCGTCGAAGCAGCGGTACCACCACTTGCCGTTCCAGGCGCAGGCGAGCAGGCTTTTCACCTGCCGGTCGCGCAACCCGGTCAGCCAAAGGGCGTCCGCCTCCCGCCCGGTATGCAACGCGATCTCGATCAGGTAGTTGAGGGTGAGGACGTACTGCTGGGCGGCGAACACGGACTCGCCGCGGCCCTGCTCGGAGAACTTGCCGATGATGTCGTTCCAGTCGCCCTTCAGGGTCAGGGGCAGGCCGTGGGCGCCCAAGCTGTTGTCGGTGAAATGCATGGCGGCGAGCAGGTGCTCCCAGACTGAGTCCTTGCGGCCGGGGCGGATCCCGTCGGGGGAGAGAAACGGGGCCTTGCGTTCGAGCAGGCTGAAATCGCCGGTCTCGGCGAGCAGCGCGTGGACGAGGAAGGGCAGCCAGAGGTGATGGTCGCTGTGGATGCCGAGGTCCGGTTTTTTCCGGTCGCGCGGATCGGTGTTGGAGATGGCGTTGCCCTCGACGTCCTGGAGGGTAAGCAGGTGCAGGAGCATGCGTTCGGCCACGGCCGGGTCGCGCCAGGTCATGGCGATCATGTCCTGGCAGGTGTCGCGGAAACCGAGCCGGCGGAATCCGGAGGCGAGGGTGTTAACCGCGCGTTCGTAACGGGAGACGTGGACCGTGTGGACCGGGCTCCAGATGTTGATCTGGCGCTGGGCGTCGGGGTCGGGAATTTCGCACACGAACGGGCGGAGCATGCTGTCCCACCACGCCTGCATGGTCCGGAACTGCGTGTCCAAGACGCCTTCCGTCGTCAGCGCGGCGAGGGTCTGACGGATCTTGCGGACGGTGTCGGGATAATCTGTCAGCGCGCCCGGTTCGGCGCCCAGGAAGAAGTCGACCTTGCCGGTGGCGCCGGCCTTGCATTCCAGGACGGTGTGCAGCGCGGCGCAGGGTTCGCCGGAGAGGATTTCCTCGTTGCCGCAGCGGCCCTGTTCCACGGCGACGGGGTTGCGTTCGTCGCGGTAATTGCCGACAAAGGCGTCGCGGTCACCGCTGAAGCTCTCCACGGGGCGGGAGGCGGCGAAGTAGACCAGAGGCACTTTTTCCGCGTCCGTCGGCTTCTGATAATGATAGAGGTAGAAGAGTGCGCCGGTTTCCCGGTCGAACCAGGTCTTGAGCATGTGCCGCCAGTAATAGCCGAAGGTGACTTCGTCGAGCCAGTCGTACTGGGAGAGTTCGGCGTAGGCGAAGACGTCCAGGGTCTGGTCGGCGGCGCTGCGGTTGGTCACTTCCAGTTCCCAGGTCAGGGCGTTGTAGTCCGGCGGGATGAAGAGGCGGAGCCGGGCCGCGAGCGCGCCTTTTTCCGCCGTGAACTCGGTGACGCCGGGGGCATGGGTGGCCGCCCAGCCGTCCAGTTTGGTTTCCGCCGGGCGGAAAGCGGGGGACCAGACTGTGCCGTCCCGCTGCCGGATGTAGACGTAGAATCCGGGAGTGTCGATGGGCAGGTTGTACATGCGGTAGCGGGTCAGCCGGCACTTGGACGGGTGCTGCCACCACAGGAATCCGCCGCCGGCCTGGGAGACGAACGCGTGCAGCTTCCCGTTGGACAGGTAGTTGATCCAGGGGGAGGGCAGGTCGAAGCGGTGGATGGTGATCGACCGGCGTTCGTCGTTGAAGGTGTAGGCGGACATGGTTAGTTCCCGGGGCGGGTGGATTGTTTTAAACTAATTTTCCGCCTTGACCGCGGCGTCCGCGCCGCTTTGGAGTGCCGGCGGCTTGACGCCGCTTTTTCCCGCCGGTGGAACCGGC
>CAITSE010000117.1 GCA_903894975.1 uncultured Lentisphaerota bacterium | reverse complement strand
TCCACCCCGCCTCACGGCGACGCAGTTACGGTCGGGTACAAGTCTGAAAGGTTCAACTTGAGAAGGACTTACACCTCCTTACATGAGTGCGCCCACTGGCGCACTAGCCTCGGGCGTAAGCCCGTGGAAAGGGCGTAAGCCCGTGGTGGGAAGCGTGGATAAACCCCGATGGAGCCCCCGCCAGGGGGCGGCACATCACAGGATCTTCGTTTGCCCGAATCTCCCCGCTTGGAACCTCGTGGGACAGGAACGCCAAGGTGCCGCCGCCCTGCGGGGGCTTGCCGGATGTTTTGGGTCCCGTGATTTTCCACCATCCCCTGCGGGGATTCCGTTTCCATAACGGACCTCTTTCCGGAGCTATGTTATCACCCGAAAATTCATCCTTCAGACTTCATCCTTCAGACTTCCCCATGCCCCTCCATTTCCACAACACCCTGTCCCGCAAACTCGAAGAGTTTATCCCGCTGGAGCCCGGCAAGGCCCGCCTCTATACCTGCGGCCCGACCGTCTACAATTTCGCGCACATTGGCAATTTCCGCGCCTACATCTTCGAGGACCTGCTGCGCCGCACCCTCGCCTACTGCGGCTTCAAGGTCACCCAGGTCATGAACCTGACCGACGTCGACGACAAAACCATCCGCGGCGCACGCCAGGCCGGCCTGCCCCTAGACCAATTCACGCGGCAGTTTAAGGACGCCTTCTTCGCCGACCTCAAGACCCTGCGCATCGAACCCGCCGAATTCTATCCGGCCGCAACCGGCTGCATCCCCGAGATGATCCGGATGATCGAGGTCCTGATCGAAAAGAAGCACGCCTATGTCGGCGACGACAAGTCGGTCTATTTCTCCATCGCCAGCTTCCCGCGCTACGGCCAACTCGCCCGCCTGAACCGCGACGAGATGCGCGTCGGCGTCCGCATCAAGCATGACGAATACGCCAAGGAATCCGTGGCGGACTTCGCGCTCTGGAAAGCCTGGGACGAAGCCGACGGCGAGGTGAAATGGGACAGCCCCTGGGGCCCCGGCCGCCCCGGCTGGCACATCGAATGCTCCGCCATGAGCATGAAACATCTCGGCCCGACCTTCGACCTGCACACCGGCGGCGTGGACAACCTTTTCCCGCACCACGAAGACGAAATCGCCCAGAGCGAGGCCGCCAACGGCGTCAAGTTCGTCAACTACTGGCTGCACTGCGCCCACCTCATGGTCGAAGGCCAGAAAATGTCCAAGTCGATGGGCAATTTCTTCACCCTGCGCGACGTGGTGGCCAAGGGCTGGACCGGCCGCGAGATCCGCTGGGTCCTGCTCGGCACGCACTACCGGCAGCAGCTCGACTTCTCCTTCCAGGGCTGCCACAACGCCCGCGCCGCCCTGCAGCGCGTGGACGATTTCAAGACCCGCCTCCAGGAAGCCGCCGCTCTGCCCGATGCGGACACGACCGGCGTCGCCGCGCGCCTGACCGCCGCCGAGGCCGAGTTCCGCGCCGGCCTGGAGGATGACATCAACCTTTCCGCCGCGCTCGCCGCCCTCTTCAACCTGGTCCGGGACGTCAACCGCATGCTCGACGCCGGCGAACTGGCCGGAAAACCCGCCGCCGCCGTGGCGGAGTTGCTGAGGACGCTCGACACCGTCCTCGGCGTGCTGGACGTGGATCAGGCCGGTGCCGACGCGCCCGCCGACATCCTCGCCCTGGCCCAGGAACGGCAGGACGCGCGCAAGGCCAAAAACTTCGCCCGCGCCGACGAGATCCGCAAGCTCCTCGCCGCCAGGGGGTGGATTCTCGAAGACACCCCCCAGGGGCCGCGCGTCAAGCGCCAGGCCGGGTGAAGGCGAACGGCGAACGCGGAACGTTGAAGAAGCTCCCCGATCCGGGGGCGGCTATCCGACGATCCCCATTCTGGAATTAAGCCACCGGCGCCGGTGATACTTGGCCACACCGAATCCGCCGGAAACGTGCAGTTGTCCATGTTCATCATCCTGCCTGACGAGGCGGCGCAATGGGCCAGGCTTGAGGATGCGCTGACTGAACACTTGGCTTTCCGACCTGCAGGAAGGCCCGATCCTGCTCTCCCTGCCCAAGTTCAAGATCTCCTGGGGCGCGGTTCTGCACAAGGCGTTTGTCGACGTCAACGAGGAAGGTACCGAGGCTGCCGCCGCCACGACTGAGCATGTACAATGGAAAGCGATGTCGGTTCCCTTCCGTGCCGACCACCCCTTCCTCTTCCTCATCCGCGACAACGCGACCGGGAGCATCCTCTTCCTGGGCCGGGTGCTTGAACCGAATGCGGGGACGTAATACTTTGTTATACATTCTAAGATAATTTGTTAGGTGTTTTTATTGCGGCGTCTTCGCCGCTTTGGAGTGCCGGCGGCTTGACGCCGCTTTTCCCGCCGGTGGAACCGGCATCCGGCTCCAGCCACGATGGGATTGTTCAGTCTTCCGTTGTTCCGTTCGGGACAACGGCAACCCATAAATCAGCCAGTGACGGGTACCGCATCCTGATCGACCTTGAGCCGCTCCAGGATGCCGACCGTCGCGGTGCAGCCGAAACGGGTGCAGCCGAGGAGCCGGACTTCAATGGCGCGCTCCAGGGTGCGGACGCCGCCGGCGGCCTTGACCTGGATGCCGGGCAAGGCGTGTTGGCGCATGAGCTTCAGGTCCTTGTCCTCCGCGCCGCCCGTGCCGTAGCCGGTAGAGGTCTTCACCCAGTCGGCGCCGAGTTCGTTGCAGATCTCGCAGGCCTTGATGATCTCTTCCTCGCTCAGGTAGCAGTTCTCGAAGATCACCTTCACCAGCACCTTCCGGGCATGGGCGGCGTCGATGATCGCCTTGAGGTCGGCCTTGACGCAGGCGAACGCCTTGGACTTAAGCTTGCCGATGTTCAGCACGACGTCAAGCTCGACGCAACCGTTGTCCATGGCTTCCGTCGCTTCCGCCAGCTTGGCGACAGTGGTGGTGGTGCCGTGGGGGAAGCCGATGACCGTGGTCAGCTTCACGGCGCTGCCGGCCAGGATTTTTCCGGCCAGGGGCACGTCGGAAGGGCGCACGCAGACGCTGACTACGCCGTAGCGGACGGCGATCCGGCAACCGTCTTCAATCTCGGCGTCAGTCATCGTGGGCTTGAGCAGCGAATGGTCGATCATCGCCGCAATATCCTGGTACGTAACGTTCATGGCTTGACTCCGGGGGTGGTTGTGGTGGGAACTTTTTCGTGCAGGGAGTAGACAAACTCGAAATAATCGGGGTGGTAGAAGAGCTGGTCATGGTCGATGACCACGCCGGCGCCGGTCCGGGAGATGCCGGCGATCTCAATCACCTTCGCCCCGGACGGAACTTCAAGACGGTGCGCGACGGCCGCCAACGCTGCAACCAGGCGGAGACGCCGGTCGCTGTCGGCCCAGGCAATGCCTTGATCCTGAAGGAACACGGTATACGAATCCCCCATGGCGCGGACCGTTGCCGCCGTGAACAGGGCGGGATTCAGGAGCCGCCGTTCAAAGACCGCCGGCCGGCCGTTGATCGTGCGCAGCCGTTCGAGGATCAGTCCCCGGTCCGGAAGAGGATCACCATACGCCGCAAACGCCTCCAGGTCGGCCGCAGCGGCCTTGCGCACACCGAGGATGGCGGTGGCGGGAGCGTACCCCTGCCGGCGGCACCACTCCGTGAAGCTTTGGAGGCCGTTCAACCCGTATTCCTTCCGCGGCCCGGCCACAAACACGCCACGGCCGCGTTCAAGGCGCACCAGCCCGACGGCTTCAAGCTGTTTCACCACCTTGTTCACCGTGATATGGCTCACCCCATAGACTTTGGCCGCTTCGCGTTCCGACGGGATCTTGGCGCCCGGCGGATATTCGCCAGAGGAGATTTTGCGGGCCAGCAGGGCGTAGTACTGCCCGGTCACGGGTTCGGTCTGCAAAATGCGTTCGCCGCCGGCCATGCGTCCATCCTCATCAAGTGACATGTGAACAGTTCACTTACCATAAACGGCCGCCCGGAAGGTGCAAGCGCCAGAGAGACTCGAGATAGAATCCGTACCGCGTACGTAAGCAAGCCGGCAAAAACCCTCGCCTGACACAAAAAACGTGGCTCCGGCTTGGCCGGGCTGAGGCGATCTTCGGCGGCGGGGCGGCAGGCGGCTGATGGCGCGTTATTTTACCTTCATTCAATTTTCCTGCCTTCAACCGTTTGTCCGGCCGGAGATGCCATCATGGATGCGACCACGCTTAAAGCCCAAATTCTGCCGCTGCTGCAGCGCAATGCCCGCATGCCGGAGCAGGAGATCGCCGACCGTCTCCAGACCACGCCCGAGACCGTGGCCAAGCTGATCCAGGAAATGGAGAAGGACAAGACCATCCTCGGCTACCACACGTTCGTGAACGAAGCCAAGACCGGTCAGGCCGGGCGGGTCCGAGCTATCATCGACGTGGAGGTCCAGCCGGAGCGCGACAGCGGTTTCGACCGCGTCGCCCGCGCCATCGGCATGTTCCCCGAAGTCCAGACCGTCAACCTGGTTTCGGGACAGTACGACCTCCGCGTCGAAGTCGTCGGCGACACCATGCAGGACGTGGCCTTTTTCGTGGCCAGCAAGCTATCCTCACTGGAAGGCGTCCGGGCCACCGCCACCCATTTCCTGCTGAAAAAATTCAAGGAATCCGGTTTTATACTGCAAGAGGAAGAAAAACATGAACGGCTCAAAGTCGTGCCGTGATCGGATTGCGAAGCAGATCGTGGACCTGCCGCGGAGCGGCATCCGCGACTTTTTCGAACTCGTCAACACCATGGATGACGTCATCTCGCTGGGTATCGGCGAGCCGGACTTCGTCTCCTCGTGGAACATTCGCGAGGCGGCCATCTACGCCCTGCGCGAGGGTTTCACCAGCTACACCTCGAACCTGGGCATGCCAGCCATGCGCAAGGCCGCCTGCCGCTATGTCGAACAGGAGTTCGGCGTCGGATATGATCCGGCGACGGAATGCATCATCACCGTGGGCGTCAGCGAGGCGCTGGACCTGATCCTGCGCGCCGTGCTCAACCCCGGCGACGAAGTCGTCTACCAGGAACCAAGTTACGTCTCCTACCCGGCCACGGTGCAGATGTGCTTCGGCGTCGCCCGCCCCGTGGTCACCATCGAGGCCGACAAGTTCGCCCTGGACCCGGCCCGGGTCGAAGCTGCGATCACCAAGAAAACCAAGGTGCTGCTGCTCAACTTCCCCAACAATCCGACCGGCGCCAACCTGACCCTGCCCCAAAAAGAAGCCATCGCCAAAATCGCCGTGAAACACGACCTGCTCGTGCTCACCGACGAGATCTATTCGGAACTGACCTACGGCGAACGCACCCAGACCATCGCGTCGCTGCCGGGGATGCGGGAGCGCACGGTCTTCCTGCACGGCGTATCCAAAGCCTTCGCCATGACCGGGTTCCGCATCGGCTTCGCCTGCGGGCCTCACGAACTGATCGAGGCCATGATGAAAATTCATCAGTACTCGATCATGTGCGTGTCGAGCCTGTCGCAGTCGGCCGCCATTGAGGCGCTCCAGCACGGCAAGCCCGAGATGGAGAAGATGCGCGAAGAATACCGGCAGCGCCGGAACGTCATCGTCAAGCGCCTCAACGAGATGGGGTTGCCGTGCGTGATGCCGGAAGGCGCGTTCTACGCGTTCCCGCGCATCACCGGCACGGGGCTGACGTCGAAGGAGTTCGCCACGCGGCTGCTCCAGGAAAAACGCGTCGCCGTCGTCCCCGGCACCGCGTTTGGCGCCTCGGGCGAGGGGTACGTCCGTTGCGCCTATGCCACCGCGTTGCCGGAAATTGAAATCGCCATGACCCGCATCCGCGAATTCCTGGCCGGACTGCAGCAAGGCTGAACCGCCGCGGTCCGTCCGGCGACTCCGCCGCGGCACGAATCCCGCGAACCGTGCCGCGGCGGCGGTCTTTTTAAATTAAGTTTCCCTTCCCGCATGCTGCATCATTTCACCCAAACCTATGCGATGCTCGACCCGCGCTTCGGCCGCGATCCGGCCATGCCGATCGAGCTGGACATGGGCTGCGGGTTCGGCCGTTTCACCCTCGCCCTGGCGGCGCGCCAACCGGACCGGCTGATCCTGGCCAATGACCTGAACCGGGAGCGGTTGCACGCCATCGAACACCGGGCCTCCAGGCGCGGCCTGGTCAACCTGGAATTGCTTTACGCCAACCACCTGTGGCTGGCGGCGTTTCTGTTTCCCGACGC
The DNA here is from genome assembly GCA_903894975.1 of uncultured Lentisphaerota bacterium. GTDB lineage: Bacteria > Verrucomicrobiota > Lentisphaeria > Oligosphaerales > CAITYL01 > CAITSE01. Next base: position 16,103 of record CAITSE010000117.1, on the reverse strand, counting down.
CTGCCTCCGACGCGTCCACCTGCTCTGCCCGGATCCGTGGCCCAAGGCCCGGCACCGCGCCCGCCGGGTGGTCACCAGCGATTTTCTGACTCGCATCGCCCGCATTCTGGAGCCGGGCGGAATCCTGCACATGGCTACCGACCACGGGCCGTACGAGGACACCCTGCGCGAGACCGCCGACGGCCTGGACTGCTTTGCTCTCGCGCCGCCGGAGACTCTGGACGACGTGCGCGACCTGGAAACGAATTTTGAGCGGCTCTGGCACCGTCAGGGCAAGGATGTCCCGCACCTGGCCTACCGGAAAAAAGGATGCCTGCCATGAAACTGACCGTCACCGAAATCGGGCGGCTGGCCGGATGCTCGGGGGCCACCGTGTCCCGCGCCCTCAACCACAGCGGCGCGGTAAGCGCTAAGACCCGGGAAGCCGTGCTGAACGTCCTGAAGAAGTCCTCCTACCCCGGCCGGCGCGCCGGGGGACGCGGCCGGCGCCTGGCCAACCTCCGGGCCGGCGGCGGCCCTGGCCTGGTGGAAATCATCCTGTACCGGCGCTCGCCCATGGAACCCCTGCGGCTGAAGCATGGCAAGCTCTCAGTCGGCCCCCGTACGGAAGAGTCGGCCCAAGACTGGCTCTATTCCACCTCCCAACCGTTCAAGCTCTCGAATTCCTACTACCGGCGCATCATGGACGGGGTCATGGCCGAACTGGCGCGCTGGGGGCACAAAGCCGTCCAGCAGACCAGCAACGACCTCCTCTCTCCTGACGTGCTGGCGGACATGAACCGCCCGGACCGCCTCGGCATCCTGCTCCTCGGCGAGTACAGCCCGGATCAGGCCGCTTTCATCGAGCAATGCACCCATCCCATGGTGCTGGTGGATATCATCTACAACGGCTGGCCCGACGTGGTCACGGTCGACAACATCACCGGCATCCGCACCGCCTTCGACCACCTGTACGAACTCGGCCACCGGCGTATCGGCTACGTCGGCCGACATCCCGAAGTGACGGCCTTTGAGGAACGCTTTCTCTCCTACAAGTGGAAACTGACCGAGGCCGGCCTGCCGCTGCGCCCGGCCTGGGTGTACGCGGGTCCGGCCCACATCGACGCCACCGCGAACGGAGTCAAGCACATCCTCCAGCAGCCGGAACACCCCACCGCCTTCCTCTGCGCCAACGACATGCACGCGCTGGGTGTGCTGCGGGCCGCGGCCGGAATGGGTCTCCAAGTGCCTGGCGACTTGAGCGTGGTCGGGTTCGATGACGAAGATGTGGCCGCGGTCGTCACCCCGGCGCTGACCACGGTGCATGTGAACTTCGAACGCCTGGGTGTGCTGGCGGTGCGGCAGCTCATGCTGGAGGTGGAGACCGGCCTGCTTGAACGGCAGCCCGGCGCCCACATCCGTGTGCAGCCGGAACTGGTCGTGCGCCAGTCCACAGCGAAACCCGCCTGAGCGGAGGATCGGCCGGGAGCAACCCCTCAGTCACAAAAACCGCTGGGGTGATCCGTCGGATCCGTCCGATCTGACTGATCTGACTGATCCGACGGATCTTGTTTGCCACAGACCCACAGACCACATCCACAGACCTTCACAACTCTTCCGGGCGGCACCCGCCCGGGAGGAAGCCCGTTGCGGCAGTACATTGTACGTTCACTCATTTTTCCGGAAACCATGATTTTCCTCTATAATCTTCTCCTTCCGCTGGCCATGCTGGTGTACCTGCCGGTGTTCGCCTGGCGCCAGTTCCGGCGTGGCAACTTCCTGCCACACTGCGGCGAACGCTTCGGCTTCTTCAGCAACGTGCAGCGGGCGGCGCTGCGACGGTTGCGGACGCCGGTGTGGATCCACGCCGTCAGCGTCGGCGAGGTCGTTGCTGCGCTCGGGTTCATCCGCCGCTGGCAGGCGCGCCGGCCAGACCTGGATTTCGTATTGTCCACAACCACCACCACAGGCCAGGCCACGGCCCAGGCCAAGCTCCCGGAAGGAGTGCGGCTGGTCTACTGCCCCTTCGACCTGCCGTTCGGCGTGGCCCGGGCGCTGCGCGCCATCCGGCCGTCGCTGCTGGTCATTTTCGAGGTGGAGTTCTGGCCGAACCTGATCTGCCAGGCGGCGCGGGCCGGGGTGAAAATCGCACTGGTCAACGGCCGCATGTCCGACCGTTCCGCCCGCGGCTACCTCCGGTTCCGCCGCTTCTTCAATCCACTGTTCCGCCGCTTCAGTCTGTTCTGCATGCAAGGCGAAGAAGATGCCGCGCGACTCCGGGCCGTGGCGGGCGGCAACGTGCCGGTGACAATCTGCAACACCATGAAGTTTGACCAGACCCCGGACCTGAACGTCCAGGGCCGCGCCGCCGCGCTGGACGCCGCGTTCGGCCCCGGCCCGCGCGTGGTCTGGACCGCCGGCAGCACCCATGCCGGCGAAGAGGAGCTGGTGGTGCGCGTGTACCAAAACCTGCGCAAGCGCCATCCGGAACTGCGCCTGGTGCTAGTCCCGCGCCATGTCGAACGCACCGGCGAGGTGGAGGATGTCCTCCGCCGCGCCGGCGTCACTTGGCGCCTGCTCAAGACGCTGTCATCCCCGGCCCCCGAGACGCCAACGCCGCCCGCCGACGTGCTGCTGGTCAACACCACCGGCGAACTCATGGCCTTCTATGCCGCCTGCGACCTCGCCTACGTCGGCAAGAGCCTGGCCGGAAATGCCGGCGGCCACAACATCATCGAACCCGCCATCTTCGGCAAGCCGATCATCCACGGTCCGCACATGGGCAATTTCCGCATGGTCGCCAATCTTTTCCGCCAGGCCGGCGCCGCGGTCGAAGTCCCGGGCGACGACGCCCTGGAACCGGCCCTGAGCGAACTGCTCGCCTCCCCGGCCCTGCGCGCCGACCTCGGCCACCGCGCCCGCACCCTGGTCGAACAATCCCGTGGCGCCATGGACCGCACCCTGGACGAACTGGAGGCGCGGCTCCCGCTCAAGGCTGAAGCATGATCTCCGTCCTCTTCTGGAACGTGGCCGGCATCCTGCTGCTGATGGTGCCGGGGTGGCTGCTCCGCCGCCGCGGCATCCTCACTGAGGGCGCCACCGTGGCGCTAGCGCGGCTGGGCGTGGCCGCCGTCTATCCCTGCCTGATGTTCGCCACGGTCAGCGAACGCTACACGCTGCAATCCCTGGCCGCCTCCTGGTACCTTCCCGCCGGCGTGGCCGGCATCATGGCTGTCGGCTGGTTGCTCGGCCGCGGCGCCAGCCTGATCCTGTCCTTCCCCGACGCCGCCCAGCGCCGCGCCTTTCACCTCCAGTGCACGCTCAACAACTATTGCTTCCTCCCCCTGCCCATGGTCGCCCAGCTCTTCGGACCGGACGCCGCCGCCATGCTGCTCTTCTCCTCCGCCGGCGCCGAACTCATGGTCTGGACCTTCGGCGTCGGCACCCTCACCGGCGGACGGCTGAGCTGGGATCACGCCCGGCACCTACTCAGCCCGCCGCTGCTGGGACTGGCCGCCGCCATCGCGGTGCTCATCCTGCGGGACACCGGTCATCTGCCCGGCTGGACCGGCCCCGTCCCGGACGGCACCGCCGGCAAAACGCTCTTCGCCACCCTCAAACTCCTGGGCCAGGCCACCATCCCCCTGTCCATGACCGTCGCCGGAAGTTGCCTGGCCGTGCTGCCCCTGAAAGAGTTACGCAATTCCCGGGTCTGGGCCGCCAGCGGCATGCGTCTGATCGTGATCCCCGCCGTCATCCTGGCCGCCCTCGCCTGCCTGCCCCTGCCCGACCTGCCACGCCGCGTCCTGTGCATCGTCGCGGTCATGCCCTCCGCCATCGCCACCTTGTCCCTGACCCAGGTCTACGGCGGCGACGAACACTTCACCGCCGGCGCCGTCCTCCTCACCCACCTCGGCGCCTTGGTCACCGCCCCCGCCTTGCTCGCCATTGCCCTGGCCTGAGCCCAGCCCGGAGAAATCCGTTCTCCACAGATTACGCAGATTGGCGCAGATTTCCCGCCGAGCTGGGGCTCAGCGTTCCCAGGCGAGACCACCCGATCCGTCCGATCCGACTAATCCGACGAATCTATTGTATTTTGTCCCCTTCCGGATAAGGTTGAGGCTCCATGCTCACCAAGCGCGACCAGCAGCTCATCCTTCAGGCCCATGACCGGCACGGCCGGCGCAAGCTCGGCATCTTTCTCGCCGAAGGACTGCGCGGCTGCCGCGAAGGCGTGACCCGGCTGCCGGACCGGCTGTTGTTATTGGTTCATTCCGTTACCTTCCGTACTTCCGTGGAATTTCCCGCCCTGGCCGCCCTCCTCCCGCCGGACGCCCACATCGAGGAAGTGGCCGACGCGGAATTCGCCAAACTCGCGGTCACCGAAACGCCTCAGGGCGTACTCTGTCTATTCCGGGCCTTGGACGAACCGCCGCCGGCCCGGGAACTGCCCAAACCCTATCTGCTCGTGCTCGACCGCGTCCAGGATCCCGGCAATCTCGGCACCATCCTGCGCACCGCCTGGGCCGCCGGCCTGCGCGAGGCCTGGTGTACCGAAGGCTGCGCCGAACCGTGCGGGCCCAAGGCCGTCCGCGCCGGCATGGGCGCCCAGTTCGCCCTGACCCTCCGCTTCTTCCCCGACCTCGCCGCGGTGCGCGCGGAATTCGCCCGGCTCGGCGGCACCCAGCTCTGGGCCGCGGTGCCCATGGGCGGCATCAGCTGTTTCGCGCCGGAATTCGCCGTGGCTGGACAGTGCCTGATCATCGGCAACGAAGCCAACGGCATCACCGACCTTGCCGGCCTGGACCGCGTCACCATCCCCATGCCCGGCGACGCCGAGTCCCTCAACGCCGCCCAGGCCGCCACCGTCCTCCTGGTCGAAGGCGTCCGGCGCGGACTTTGATTTTAAATTAGGGATTGCCGATTTGGGATTTTCGCATGGCTGCCGGGGAATGCACTGGAGATGCACCAAAATGAAAACTTTACAGTAATATTTCCCCTTGCAATCAGGCGGATTTTTGCCTATAGTAACTTACGTTTTTGCAAAGTGCTTCAAGCCGCGTCTGGTGACAGACGCTTTTTTTTTGAACCCACCCAGCCTCTTGCTCTCAACCTGCAACTTTGGTGATTGATCATGCCCAAATTCGGACATTTCTCGGAAGACGGCTCGGAATTCATCTTCACCGGCACCGACACGCCGCGGCCGATGCTCAATTACATCTGGAACTCCCGCATCCTCTCCGGGATCAATCATTTCGGCGGCGGCATCGGCGCCTACGGCACCCGCGCCGCCAGTTACATCGACCCGCAGGGGCGCGGCCGCTCCGTCCTCTTCCGCAACGGCAACCGCTATTTCTACGTCCGCGATGAAGAAACCGGCGAATTCTGGAACCCCGGCTGGTTCCCGGTCAAACGCGAACTGGACGACTACCGCTGCACCCACGGCCTCGGCTATTCCATCATCGAAGGCCGGCGCCAGGAAATCAGCGTCCGCACCCGCGTTTTCGTCAACGAGGCGGACCCGGTCGAGATCTGGACGGTCACCGTCACCAATCACTCCGCCCGGAAACGGCAGGTCAAGGTCTATCCGTTCGTGGAATTCTCGCTGGAAGGCTACGCCCGATACAGCGAATACGACTCGTACGTCTCCTGCGAATACGACGCCGCGCACCACCTGATCGTCGCCCACAACACCGCCCAGGAACGGCCGCACGACTGGTTTGACGGGTTTGCCGCCTCCAGCCTGAAGCCCTCCGGCTTCGAGACCAGCCGCCGCGCCTTCTACGGCACCTACGGCGACATCACCGCGCCCGCCGTTGTCACCGCCGGCCGCTGCCACAACAGCCTGGCCGCCTGCGAGGACATGGTCGGCGTGCTCGAACACACGCTGGACCTGGCCCCGGGCGAAGCCGTCACCTGGCATGTGCTCCTGGGCGCGACCAACGGCAAGGCGCACGCCGCCGGCCTGGTCGAAAAACTGCTTGCCCCCGGCAAAATCGAGGCGGACTTCGCGGAACTGCGCCGCGTCAAGCGCCAGATGGTCGAGGACATCCAGATCCACACCCCCGTCGCCAAGATCAACCACATTACCAACCTCTGGGTCAAGCAGCAGGTGCAGCTCTGCGCCGAGGCCGGCCGCGCCACCGGCAAGGGTTTCCGCGACCAGCTCCAGGATTCCTGGGCCGTGGCCGCCTTCAACCCCGCGCTGGCCCGGGAAAAGATCCTGGAAACGCTCAAGCACGAGTACAGCGACGGCCGCTGCGTCCGCGGCTGGCTCCCGCTCGACCCCCACATCTATTCCGACGGCCCGGTCTGGATTGCGCCCACGGTCAACGCCTACCTCAAGGAAACCGGCGATTTCGATTTCCTGAACGTCGCGGTCCCCTATCTGGACAAGGGCGAAGGCACGGTCTGGGAGCACATCCTCACCGCCGTCCGCCATTCCGCCACCGACCTGGGCGCCCACCATCTGGTCCTGGCCCATGACGGCGACTGGAACGATTCGCTCAATGGCATCGGCGTCGGCGGCAAGGGCGAAAGTGTCTGGACCTCGATCGCCCTGCACTTCGCCCTCACCAACACCGCGGAAATCGCCGGCGATTTGCTCAAGGACGCCAAACTCGCGGCGGAAATGCTGCAGCGCGCCGAAACCATCAAGACCGCGGTCAACGCCGCCGGCTGGGACGGCGACTGGTACCTGGCCGGCTATGACGACGCCGGGCGCAAGGTCGGCACCCACACCGAAAAGGAAGGGCGCACTTACCTCAACAGCCAGACCTGGGCCCTCATGTCCGGCGTGGCCGAAGGCGAACGCGCGGAAAAATGCCTGCGCGCCATCGACACCGAACTGAACTCGCCCTACGGCCCGCTGACCCTGCATCCTCCCTACACCGCCTACAACCCGGCCATCGGCCGCCTCACCGGTTTTGTCCCCGGCATCTGGGAAAACGGGACTCCGTATTGCCACGGCGGCACCTTCAAGATCGTCGCCGACTGCTACCTAGGCCGCGGCAATGAAGCATTGGAAACCCTGCTTAAAATCATGCCCGACAGCGAGTTGAACCCCTCGGATCATTCCGGCTGCGAGCCCTACGTCTTCACCAACATGTACTTCGGCCCCGACAACCCGCGCGCCGGCGAAACCGCCTTCGCCTGGGTCACCGGCACCGCCGGCTGGATGTTCCGCTCGGCCGTCCAGTACATGCTCGGCTTCCATCCCGGCTACGACAGCGTCACCATCCAGCCCTGCATCCCCTCCGCTTGGAAGGAATGTTCGCTGAAGCGCGTCTGCCGGGGCGACACCTACCAGGTCAAGATCGCCAACCCGCGCGGCGGCCAGGCCAAGGTCAAGTCCGTCACCGTGGACGGAACGCTCCTGAAGGGAACCCGCTTCCCCCTCTTCGGCGACGGCCGCGAACATCAGGTCGAAGTCGAAATGGCGTGAGTCTGGTCGAAATTTGAAATTCGAAATTTGAAACTGGGAATTTGAACAGAAGGCACGAAGGCGCAAAGAAAACCGTTTTCTCTGTGTCTTTGCGTCTTCTGTTCAAACCCACAACCCACAACCCGAATGTCTTCCATCCCAACCATTCAGTCGGTTCTGGACGCCATCGTGGCCGCCATTCCCGGCGCGCCGCTGGCCCGGACCGTGGACACGGTGAAGCTCGGCGACCCCGCCCGGCCGGTCACCGGCGTGGCCGTCACCTTCATGGCGACCCTGGCCGTGGCGGAGGCGGCCGTCCGCCGCGGCGCCAACCTGATCATCACTCACGAACCGACCTTTTTCAGCCATTTGGACACGACGGACTGGCTGCAGGGCGACCCGGTCTTTGAGGGCAAGCACCGCTTCCTGGAGGAGCACGGCCTGGTCCTCTGGCGCTTCCACGATTATCCGCATTTCATGCGCCCGGACGCCATCCTTCAGGGGATGTTGCAGGAACTGGGTTGGGAAAAATACGCACTTCCCGGCAAGCCGGCCGTGAGCCACATCCCGCCGATGCCGCTCAAAGAACTGGCGACGCAGCTCAAGTCCGCGCTGGGCATCCGCACCCTGCGCTTCATCGGCGATCCTGATCTGACCTGCCGCCGGATCGGCCTCGCCCCGGGAGCGCCGGGAGGGGAGAACCAGATCCGGGTCCTCATGGCCGGGGAAGTAGACGTCCTGGTCACCGGCGAGGTCTCCGAATGGGAGGTCAGCGAGTATGTCCGGGAATCCTGCCACCTCGGCCGGCCGCTGGCCCTGATTGTGCTCGGCCATGTCTGGAGCGAAGAAGCGGGCATGAAGCGGCTGACCCCATGGCTCCAGTCACTCATCCCCAGCGTTCCCGTTCAATTCCTGCCGGTTGAGAATCCCTTCCATTGGCAGTAAATTAATCGATCCAAATTTTATAACGGCTTTTCCGTCAGAACCGCGCACGTCAGTAAGCGGACTCTCCTTAACTTCCCGAGACCCAAACCCCACCGCGATATCCTCATGCCGGCGCTTCCGGCTTTTTCCCAAACGAGACCCGCACCATGACGAAGTCGTCCCTGCACATTCCCGGCCCGGCCGTTCCCAACCTGCCCTGGGAGCCGCGCCCGGCCGCCTCGACCGAACAGGTCTGGCGCTACTCCCGCAATCCGATCATCGACCGCTACCCGATCCCCTGCGCGTACTCCATCTACAACAGCGCCGTCCTGCCCTTTGAAGACCGCTTCGTCGGCGTCTTCCGCACCGAATACAAAACCCGCATGCCCTATCTCCACGTCGGCTGGAGCAAAGACGGCCTGAAGTGGGACATCGCCCACGACAAGATCCAGTTCCAGGGCGCGGCCCCCGAAATCGCCGCCATGGAATACGCTTACGACCCGCGCCTGACCAAGGTCGGGGACGATTATTACATCCAGTGGTGCAATGGGTACCACGGCCCCACCATCGGCCTGGCCCGCACCCGCGACTTCAAGACCTTCGAACAGTTGGAAAACGCCTTTCTCCCCTACAACCGCAACGGCGCCATCTTCCCCCGCCAGATCAACGGCCGTTACGCCATGCTTTCCCGCCCCTCGGACACCGGGCACACGCCGTTCGGCGACATTTTCTATTCCGAATCCCCCGACCTCGAATTCTGGGGCCGCCACCGCCATGTCATGAGCAAGGGCATCAACTGGTGGCAGGGCACCAAGATCGGCGCCGGCCCCTCCCCCATCGAAACCTCCGAAGGCTGGCTCCTCTTCTACCACGGCGTCCTCAACTCCTGCAACGGCTTTGTCTATTCCACCGGCGTCGCCCTGCTCGACCTGGAACAGCCATGGAAGGTGCTCTACCGCTCCGCCGAGCACATCCTGACCCCCGAGGCGCCCTACGAGACCACCGGCACCGTGCCCAACGTCGTCTTCCCCACCGCCGCCGTCTGCGACGCGCCCACCGGCCGCATTGCCCTCTACTGCGGCGCGGCCGACACCGTGGTCTCCCTGGCCTTCACCAACGCCAACGACCTCATCCCCTGGCTCAAGGCCCATTCCCAGCTCGCCTGAAGAGCCGCGCGCCTGCCGGGCGCCTTGGGAAGATCGCGGGGGGCTCGACGGCTCTCGAGGGCTCTCGAGGGCGATCGATAGCGATCGAGGGCCGTCGATGGGATGTCTGCGCCCCACAGACCCACAGACCACAGGCCTTCATTCAGAACGACTGTTCCGGCCCGGGGAAGGTGCCATCGACCACGGCCCGGCGGTACGCGGAGAAGGCCCGGCGCACCGCGGCGCCGGCAGCGCCGAACACGCGGGCATGTTTGGGCGTAGCCTCCCCGCTCATGCCAAGGATATCGTAAAGCACCTGAACCTCGCCGGAACAACCCGGGCCGGAACCGATGCCGATGGTCGGGATCTCCAGCTTCGCCGTGATCGCCGCCGCCACCTCCGCCTTCACGCATTCCAGCACAACGGCAAACGCGCCGGCCTTCTGCAACGCCAAGGCGTCCGCCAGCAACCGCGCCGCGGCCGCCGGGGTCTTGCCCGTGACAAAATAACCACCCTCGGCCTTGACCCGCTGCGGCAGCAGGCCGATGTGCCCCATGACCGGCACGCCGGCCTCCACCAATCGCTTCACCACCGGCGCAAAGGCGCGGCCGCCTTCGATCTTGACCGCATCGGCGCCGGCCTCCTGCAGGTAGCGGGCGGCGTTGCTCATCGTCTGCTCGGGCGTGAGGTGGTAGGTCATGAACGGCATGTCCCCGACCACCAGCGCCCGCCGCACCGTGCGGGCCACGGCCGCCGTGTGCATCAGCGACTGCTCCAGCGTCACCGGAATCGTCGAACTGAACCCGAGCTGGGTCATGCCGAGCGAGTCCCCGACCAGGACCAGATCCACGCCGGCTTCCTCGGCAAAGCGCGCCATGACCGCGTCATAGGCAGTCAGACAGACAATCCTGGTGCCAGCCTCACGCAAGCGCAGCAGGCCGCGGACCGTCATTTTTTTCTGGGACGCACACTCGGATTTCATACCGGCAACTCCTCCTGCTCCGCGCGCTTGGGAAATTTTCCTTCCAAGGCGTTCCGCACATGAGCCTTAACTTCGGGGCTGAAATCCTTGTTCAGTATCCAGCGCAGGTACCCGGCATCCGTCGCCGCCAGCTCGCGCAGGGTCACGCCGGACTTTTGGCCGAAGCCCAGGGCCAGTTCCGCGCCGACCCACTTGAGCTTGCCGCCGGCGTCCACCGCGTCGACCCCCTGCCCCGGCTGGCAGTAGCGGTCGAGATCGGCGACCTCGCGGGCCAGGTCCGGATATTTCTCCAACTGCCCTTCGAGCACGTCGATGGTGGCCAGCACGTCGGCCTCGGCGCCGTGGGCACCCACATGTTCCCGACCATGGTAGTACTTCAGGGCCGCTGCCAAATTCCGCGGCTCCCGCATGTGGTAAATCCGCTGGGCATCGATCATCTTGACCCCGCTCGGATCCCAAACCAGGTTCGCGCGCTTGAACTCCTCGACCAGCATGGGCACGTCGAACTTGAGGATGCCGAAACCCGCCACGTCGCACTCGCCCAGAAAACGCAGCAGGTCGAAAGCGACTTCCGAAAACAGCGGCGCCGCCGCCACGTCGGCATCGGAAATCCCATGCACCGCGGTGGCGCCCGACGGAATCGGCCGCTGCGGATTGATCCGCTTCTTCCAGGTCTCCCGGCGACCATCAGGATGAAGCTTGACCGCGGCGATCTCGACGATCCGGTCAAGGCGGGGATTGATTCCGGTCGTTTCCAAGTCGAGCACGACCAGCGGACGATGCAGAATGAGGTGTCGCATAGACTCATACTGTAATCCCCGCTCCCGCGGCCGAAGGACCAAGGGACGAAGACAAGGGACTCCAGAGACACAAGGGACTCCAGGAACGAAAAACGGCCGCAGGCGGCCTTCATCGTCTACCTATGTCCACTTCGTCCATACCGTCCATTTCGTCCATCAATCCTAAGATTTGCCAGTAATTACCAAAAATATGCAATTTATCACTAGCAATACCGCATTTGTTTGGTAAAATTAAGGGTCATAGGCACGGGACACCGAAACGGCAACGGCGCGGCATCGGGCCGAGCCCCCGCCACGGATCATCACCAAGCCAAGGAGCAGAACCATGTCCGCCGAGATTCTCAAGCAGATCGCCGAACACGTCATCAAGGGCAAAGCCCCGATCGTCAAAGAACTGGTCCAGAAGGCCATTGACACCCAAATCCCGGTCAAGCAGATCCTGGACGAAGGGTTGATCGCCGGCATGGCCGTGGTGGGCGACAAGTTCAAGAAGAACGAGTTCTACGTGCCCGAAGTGCTCATCGCCGCCCGCGCCATGAACACCGGCATGACCCTGCTCAAGCCGATCCTCAAGGCCCAGGGCGTCAAGGCCAAGGCCTCCATCGCCATCGGCACCGTCAAGGGCGACTTGCACGACATCGGCAAAAACCTGGTCTGCATGATGTTCGAAGGCGCCGGATACCAGGTCATCGACCTCGGCGTCAACGTCGACGACGCCAAGTTCCTGTCCGCCGTCAAAGACCAGGGCGCCCAGATCATCGGCATGAGCGCGCTGCTCACCACCACCATGGGCAACATGAAGACCACGGTCGACGCCATCAAGGCCGCCGGCCTCCGCGACAAGGTCAAGGTCATCGTCGGCGGCGCGCCGCTGACTCAGAGCTTCTCCGACGAAATCGGCGCCGACGGCTACTCCCCCGACGCCGCCTCCGCCGTTGATCTGGCCAACCAGCTCCTCGGCGTCTGACGCCGGCCGAACTTGGCAAATAAACAAAGCCGCCACGGCCTCTGCCGCGGCGGTTTTTTTATTCCCACCTTTTCCCGGGTTCCCGCATCCGGGAAAACCAGCCTCCGGGCATCTTATCCGCCCTCGTTTCAGGCTGACAAATGGCAGTTATCCCGGAGCGTGGTAGGTTACGCTAACACCATCTTGGGGGAAGATGCCATGCCGGACGTCATCAAGGTTTATCTCAGGGAACTCGCCGCCCAATACGCTACCGGCGTCGCCGGTGAACATGCCTACCGTCCGGCGCTGAAAACGCTGCTGGAGGCGTTGCGCCCCGGCAGCGTCCGCGTGGTCAATGACGCCCGCCGCATCGCCTGCGGCGCCCCCGACCTGGTCGCCGTGCGCGACGGGCTCCCCGTCGGCTACGTCGAATGCAAGGATCTCGGCGCCTCCCTGGACGAAGCGGAGAAGTCGCCCCAGCTCCGGCGCTACCTCACCTCGCTCCCGAACCTCATCCTCACGGACTACCTGCGCTTCATCTATTACCGGGACGGCGAGATCGTGCGGGAAGAACGCGTTGCCAGACTCGACGCCAAAGGCAAAGCCAAAATGCTGGAGAACGCCGGCGATGCCTTCCGCGAACTGCTGGAAGCCTTTCTCGACGACACCGGCATCGTAATCAACACCCCCAAGGACTTGGCTGAACGGATGGCGCGCCTCACGCACCTGATCCGCGACGTCATCATCCAAGCCTATGAACGCAACGAGGCCAGCCCGCTCCTGTGCGAATGGCGCCAGGCCTTTGCCCGCGTCCTCATCGCCGAGCTGAACCAGCCGGAGCGCACCGCCGAGTTCGCGGACATGATCGCCCAGACCATCGCCTACGGCCTGTTCAGCGCCCGGGTCATGGACGACACCGCCACCACCTTCTCCCGCGCCGAAGCCCAGCGGCTCATCCCCAAGTCCAACCCGTTCCTGCGCGATTTCTTTTACCAGCTCACCGGCCCGCGCCTGGATGACGAACCGTTTGCATCCTTTGTAGACGATCTTGTCCGCCTTCTGGCCCGCACCGATATGACGGCCGTCCTCGCCGATTTCGGGAAGCGCACGCGCCAGGAAGACCCTGTGGTGCATTTCTACGAGACCTTCCTCGCCGCCTATGACCCGAAGCTGCGCGAGGCCCGCGGCGTCTATTACACGCCCGAACCGGTCGTCTCCTACATCACCCGCGCCGTGGATTCCCTCCTCAAGACCAGCTTTGGCTGCACCGCCGGCCTGGCCGACCACACCAAGATTTCCGTGCCCGTGACGGACCCCGCCGCGGGCGGCGCACCGGCCCAACGCGAAGTCCACCGCGTACTCGTGCTCGATTTCGCCTGCGGCACCGCCACCTTCCTCTACCAGATCATTGACCTCATCCGCAGCCGCTTCATCGAGAGCGGTAACGCCGGCGCGTGGCCGGCCTATGTCCGCGAACATCTGCTGCCGCGCATCTTCGGCTTCGAGCTGCTGATGGCGCCCTATGCCGTCGCCCATTTCAAGCTCAGCCTGCAACTGGCGGCGCGCGACCTGCCGGAGCCGTTGCGTCGGCAGCTCGCATATTTCCCGGGCGAAGGCGAACGCCTCGGCGTCTATCTCACCAACACCCTGGAACAGGCGCACGACCTCACCGGCCTGCCACTCTTCACCCAATGGGTCGCCGACGAGACCAACCGCGCCAACGCCGTCAAGCGCCAGCTCCCGATCATGGTCGTCACCGGCAATCCGCCCTACTCGAACTTCGGCATGATGAACCGAAATGAATGGATCCAAACCCTGCTCCAAGATTACAAGCTGGGGCTGGACGAGAAAAAGCTCAACCTCGACGACGATTTCATCAAATTCATCCGCTTCGGCCAGCACCGCATCGACCAGACCGGCGCCGGCATCCTTGCCGTCATCACCAGCAACACCTACCTCGACGGCCTCACCCACCGCCGCATGCGCGAATCGCTGCTGGCCTCTTTCACCGACATCTACATCCTTGACCTCCACGGCAACAGCAAGAAAAAAGAAACCGCCCCCGACGGCGGCAAGGACGACAACGTCTTCGACATCCAGCAAGGCGTCGCCATCGCCATTTTCGTAAAAGCCCCCGGCCGGACCGGCCCCGCCACAGTGCATCACGCCGACCTCTGTGGCCGGCGCGCCGGCAAGTATGCCTGGCTCAGCGAGAAGAGTCTGGACACGACCGCGTGGACCACGTTCTGTCCGCAAGGCGAACACTTCTTCTTCGTGCCCAAAGATTTGAAGACCGGTGACGAATACCTGAAATGGTGGAGCGTCAAGGACATCTTCCCGGTTTCCCAAAACGGCGTGAAGACGGATCGTGATGAGCTTTTTGTGGACTTCGACAAGTCCGGTCTTGAGGCCAGGATGCGCACGTTCTATTCACCGGCCGGAATAGAACCGGAATTCCGCCAAGCCTTTAACGTTGAAGACTCCTCCAGTTACAACCTCCTGGAACGCCGTAAAAAAACGTCTTTTGATGCCGCCAACATCCGCCCGTTCCTCTACCGCCCCTTTGATACTCGCTGGCTCTACTATTCTTCCGGCATCACCAGCCGCCCGGCGTGGGAGGTCATGCGGCACATGCTGGCATGTAACAACTTGGCATTGCTGGCCATGCGCCAAAGCCGGCGCGGCGAACCCGGCCCGTTTTTTGTCGGTCGCGGCGTGATCAACAAAGACGGAGTCTCGCCCTTTGACATCTGTTCGGTTTTCCCGCTCTACATCAAGCCGGAAAAACCGACCGACAAAAAGAAATTCAAGCTCCCCGTCGGCACCCTGATGCTCTTCGAGCCGGAACCGGAGTACGCCACCCGCGCGCCGAACCTGAACCCCGAATTCCTGGCGGCGTTCACCGCGAGCGTCAAACTCGAATGGCAGGCGTCTGGCCCCGGTGACCTGGAACGCACGTTCGGACCGGAGGACGTGTTCCACTATCTCTATGCCGTGCTGCATTCCCCGGCCTACCGCGAACGGTACGTGGAATTTTTGAAGATTGATTTCCCGCGCCTGCCGCTTCCCGCGGACTCCGCAGCGTTCCGCACGCTCTGCCGCCTCGGCCGCGACCTGGCGGCCCTGCACCTGCTGGAATCCCCGGCCCTGCCCGCCACGGAACCCGGCTTCCCCGTCGCCGGCGGCAATGTGGTGGAAAAGGGCTTCCCGAAGTTCGCTCCGGAACAGCAGCACGTCCACATCAACCCCGAGCAATATTTCGCCGACGTGCCGGCGGCGGTCTGGGAATTCCGTGTTGGCGGATACCAGGTCTGCGAGAAATGGCTCAAGGACCGGCGCGGCCGTCCACTCACGTTCGCCGAACTCCTGCACTACCGCCGGATCCTCGCCGCCCTGGCCGAAACCCGCCGGCTCATGACCGCCGTGGACGCGGCCTTCCCCGCCAGCCGGGCATGACGATTCACGTTGGAAGTTCCCACTTCAGTGGGGGAACGGAATCCCCGCAGGGGATGGCACTTGCCTAGTTCGATGTTCGACGTTCGTAATTATTTGTTTACTAGACGATCATGGTTCTTAAGTTGACGCGCATGCATGCGGGGGCTCAAGCCGCTGTTTGAGCATGAGAGAAATGCCTCGTTAGAGTCGCGTTAGATATAGCCCTGGAGCTTTAGTTTCGGGTTCGTGGTACTTGACCCATCGCCGGGGAGGACTAATTCCAATTACAGATCAAATTGATCATATACTATTCACAAAGCAGCATTTTCAATTCAAAATTAATTAGCGTCCATTAGCGTCCATTAGCGTCCATTAGCGTTCATTAGCGGTTAAAAAAGAGAATGTTATATAATTATGCGGTAAAAATATGTTCCTTCTTCTTGAACCGCTAATAAACGCGAATAGTATC
>CAITSE010000116.1 GCA_903894975.1 uncultured Lentisphaerota bacterium | reverse complement strand
TCCGCCGGACCTGTTTGAGAAACTCTTGCTTCGGTGTGTATGTCTTCATAAAAATGAAATATATTGTATCCAATATAAAATACAAGATAAAACGCAAAAAAAATCTGCGGCAAAAATCCCTCCCGTAACTGAGGCATTACAGTTCGCCGTGGTTGTGCCTGAACCCGCCGCCCTGGCCCTATTCACCCTCGGCGGCCTGGCGCTGCTCCGCCGCCGCCGGGTGTAAAAGAACATGTAAAAACGGGACGGAGTCCCTCGCGGTGAGGGGTTCGGGGAGCACTTCGGCTTCCGTCGCATGTGGCGAAAACTCTCAATCGCGTGGGCGGAATTCATGCTATTTCACCGGGTTAAGGTAAGGATTCGTCTCCGGCAGATTCAGCTCTATAACCGGTTTGGATTTTGGATTGGGTGAAGCGAAAATCCAAAATTCTCCATTCCGGACACGGAATCGAATCGGCGGGCTGGAAGCCCGCCGGCCCGTTTTTGCCGGGTGTGGACACCCGCCCTCCTCGCGAAATGCGAAAAAGAACATTGAACATTCAACGTCGCAGGGCACTTCCGGCGGGGCGAAATTCACTGGCGCAGAGAACGTTGGCGAGAGGACCACACCCCATACGCCAGCGCATTTCGCCACGCCCGAAAACGGAAACGGGTCGAACGACCCTCGCCAGGGGGTTCGGGGGCGCGCGAATTGCGCCCCCGACTACCAGGTGGCCGCGGGGGTTTCGGCTTCGACGCGGGTTTCGATGTCATCGGGGAGGTCGGACAGGAAATCCAGGCCGGTGGCCTGTTCGACGGCGTCCACGGAGACCAGGAATTGCGCGTACGCCTCGTCGCCCCGGACGGTTTGCGGGATCAGGAATGCCAGCACCCGCGGCCGGCCGTGGTCCAGGCGCGCCAAGACCATATATGTGGCATCCGGAACCGCCTCGCCGGCAGGAAGTCGCGTTAGAGGATGATCCGTCCGGAACACGGGTCCCGCAATGACCCAGACCGGACCCAGGTGCTGCGCCCAGTCCTTGGCGATGGCTTGTTCTAGATGCATCCACACCTTCTGGTTCAGCGCCGGGCGTTGCGGGATGATGTTCGACATCAGGAAGGTCTCCCGCTGCGCTTCCGGACTGTCACAGATCGCGATGATGTAATTCGGGGTCATGTGTCCGCGGTCATACCCGCTGTTGGTGTAATCGGCCGGCGCGGCCCGGACTGTGGTTCGGGCATCCACCTCGAATCTGCCCGGCCGCGGCGGCGCCTCCAGGCTGGCGGCCTTGTCTGCGCGGTAGGCGGACCACGCCGGGTCCTTTAGCGACTCACTGTACCCGACGACATATGCCCGGTTCGTCAGCACCTCAACCTTGCCCCAGGCAAACGTGGCCGCAGTCCGGGGCGGCCCGGCAAAGAAAAACCGGCCGCCGGCTTGGACGGTGGAAAAGGTGCCAGTGGACGCCACCGGAAGAGCCGCCGTCGGGTTTGGCGCCGACTCCGACGCGTCTTGCCGTGGGCGAATCCCTGCAAGCCAACCGGCCAAGATCAGGCCGGTGCCGGTCACCGTCCCAGCCGCCAGAACCAGACCGGCGATCCGCAAGTTTAAACGTTTCATGGGGAGAGCCGAAAAAAGAGAGGACGAACCTGAGATCCCCTCCCTTGTTCGGGGCCATGAAACCGGCGCCTGTAGCCTCCCATCCCGTTGGCGGCAGGGTCACTGGGAATGTAGCGCCGAATTCGTTGCCGCGGGCAAAGGGACAAAGGGACGCGGGCAAGGGACACCAGGGATCGTCCTGTCCCTGGCGCGTCCCTTCTTCCCGTCCCTGGCGTCCCTTGAGTCCCTGGTGTCCCTCTCTTGTCCTTCAGTCCCTGTCAGATCCGACTGATCACGGCGCCGTCGCTTGTTTCGGGATGCAGGTAAAACGGATCGGCGTGAAATCGGCGAGCTGGAAACCCGCCGACCCGTGTTGCCGGGTGTGGACACCCGCCCCCTGTGAAATGCGAAAACGAACATTGAACATTCAACATCGAACGTTCAACGTCGAATCCAGCAGAACGCCGTCCGGCGGGGCGGGCGGAAACATTTTGGATTTTGGATTGGGGACGCTGAATCGAAAATCCAAAATCAACAATCCCAAATCCAAAATACTCCCCGCGTCACTGGCCGGCGCTTATGCGGACCGGGAGGGGGCGGCCTTCGGGGGTGGTGAGGCGGGCGAAGAAGCCGAAGCCGAGCTTGGCGTTGCGCAGGGTCAGAACGAGGCGGTTGTCGCCGGACTGGAGCCGGACCGGGACGGTGAACTCGTCGGCCAGGGCGACCCGGCCCCGGCGCGGTCCGAACACGGTCTGGCCGTTCCAGGTCACCGTCAGTTCCTCGTCAAAGCCCAGGTGCAGCACGGCGTTGGCTGGCTGTTCCGCGGTGATCATGCAGGCGGCGGTGACATGGCCGGCGGCTGCGGGATTACCGAAGACTTTGTTCAGGTCCACATAGTCCGCCTTGACGTCGTCGAATTCCTGCGAGCGAACCGGTTGCTGCGAGTCGACAGGATCCGGATCATAACGGAGCCGCCAGAGATTGAGCCGGGTGGCGGGGCAGAGGGCGTCCGCGAGCGAGAAATTTTTGCCGCTGAGCTTGAGCGAGCCGAACGGATACTCCCGGGTGGCCGCCGTGCCGGTCAGGGCCGCATCCAAATGCAACAATTCGGACGGGCTGCGGTTGCGGACATAGATGTCAGCCAGAAGCGAGACGACCCGACGCAGGTGCCAGGAATCCGGGTTCGCCTTGGCAAGCCGTAGCAGGCGCGGTTCCAACTCCCGGGCCAGATCCAGACTGAGGTTTTCCCGGGGGACCGGCGGCCGGCGCATGGCGACGTCCGCCCTCACCACTTGCGCCGACGGCGATTCCTCGCGACTGAGCAGGCCGGCAATGGCTTCCATACCCTTGTCGGCGGCATCGGCATGCAGCAGCCGTTCGGCAACCGCCGGATCCGGGCATTTTCCCCAGGCCGTCAAGGACGACAGGGAAATCGCGCCGTTCCGTGAAAGGCCGGCATTCTCCGTCAGCCAGTCCCGTTCCGCGGGCGCCAGGGACAACCGCAGAACGTTTTCGATCCGGCTCAGCATGGCCCGGCACTCGGCGTTTTTTTCAGCCAGTTCGACGGGGGTGCGATTCACCACTTGAGTCACGGTCAGAAGATGGTTCAGCTCCATCACCTGCAGCAGGAGGGAATCAGGAAAGGCCTGGACCAGGTCCGCCAGCAGCGGCGGGGGGGAATCCTGGCTGACGGGGACGGCGGCAGGATGCCGCCGCCGTTCGTCCAGCTTCCACCGCCATTCCTCCAGGCGCGCCGCACCCAGGTCCAACGCGGACACAACATCCTTGTATTCAGCATAATTCGCTTCCACTTCCCGGAGCTTGGCTGGGTCGTCCGGGGTGTGGGCGAAGGCGAGTTCACGGCGGACGGTGCGGCGGTCGGCGCCGAGGGTTTGGGCGCGTTCCAGGTGGCGGCGGGCGCGGGTGCGGAATTCGTCGGCGAGGGCCTTGGTATTGTAGCCGCCTTTGGCCATGGCGACCTGGTAGAGAGAGGAACTGGCGGCCAGGCCGCTTTCGAAATCGGCGCGGAGCGCTTCGGGCTGGGCGCGGAGATAGGCGCGGCCGGCGGCGAGCTGCCAGGCGGCGTCATTCTCGCGGGCGTTCCCGGCCAAGTCGAGTTCGAGCGTGGCGCGGTCGTTGCGGCCGGCGGCGAGGTATTTCAGGGCCAGGTCGGCGTGGCGCGCCGCGGCGGTCTGACGCGCGGCTGCGGCGGCCTCCGCCGGCGCGGTGCCGCCGGTGTGGATCGGGAAGAACAGGAGGCGGATGTACGAGCCGCGCTCGTCC
>CAITSE010000115.1 GCA_903894975.1 uncultured Lentisphaerota bacterium | reverse complement strand
GGCACCCCTGCCGGGGTGCATTCGCCAAGGGGACATCCAACCCGGTGGTGTCGCTCGCCGGGCCTTGCTCAACCACCGGCTACCGGCTGGCATCCCCTCCGGGATGAAAAACCCTGGCGCGGAAAAGGCGGACAGGAGAATGCGTGCAGCTAGTTAAGGGACACTACACTAGCATGAAAGACGACTCGCCGATCAGGCGATCGGCGTTCCCGGGGTGGCGGGTAATCCCCAGCGCTGCTCGATCGCGGCGGCGGCGGCGCGGAGTTGCCGGAGCAGTTCCTTTTCCCGGACGCGGGTGAGGCGCAGGAGCGGCAGGGAGATGCCCAGCGCGGCGCAGACTACGCCGGCGGCGTCCCGGACCGGCACGGCCAGGGCGGCGACCTGTTCGCCGGCTTCCTCGCGGCACACGGCATGGCCCTGGCGCCGGATCCCGTCGAGATGACGCAGGAGCGAGGCGCGGCTGCGCACGGAATTTGGGCCGTGCACGGTCAATTCCAACCCGTCCACCAGCCGGTCGCGCCGGGCCGGGTCCAGATAGGCCAGCAGCACCTTGGCGGTGGCCATGATATGAAGCCGTTCCGGGCCATAGGTTTCCGTGTTCCCCAGCATCAGCGTCCGTTCGGCGCGTCGTTCCACCAGGGGCATGATGGTGCGGCCGCGCAGTTCCGCCAGCAGCGCGTATTCGCCCGTGGCCTGGGACAGTTCCTCCACCACGGCGCGGGCGGCGGCGGCGGGGCCGCCGCGTTCCGACCAGCGGCGGGCGAGGGTGAGCAGGCCGGGGCCGAGGGTGTACGGCCGGCCGCGGCCGGCCTGCGCCATCCAGCCGTGGGTCTGCAGGGTGCGCACCAGGCTCTGGGCGGTCTGCGGTGCCAGGCCGGCGGCGGCGGCGAGCGCGGTCAGGCTCAGTCCGTCCGGGGCCGCGGCCACCGCGTTCAGTAGCGCCGCCGCGCGGTCCAGCGACTGGATGCTGCGGGCGCGCCCGCCGGTTTCGGAAGTTGTATCATCCTGGAATGGTTTGGAGTTGCGTGTGCTTTTCATGGTTGCGCTCCCGTTGCCCATCCACTTGTGCGCCCCGTCGCTTGACGGTCCGCCGGTTTTGGACTATAGTGTGTTTATGTCGTAAAATATACGACAATGTCGTAATTTCAAACGGAGACGCCCGCCATGAACCGCACCGAACTCGCCGCTCATCTCAAAGACCGCGCCGCCCAGGCCCGCGCCGACCTCGTCGGCATCGCCGCCGTCGCACGCTTCGACGGCGTCCCCGCCGACCAGGATCCGCGCACCATCTTCCCGGAATGCCGCTCCGTGATCGTCCTGGGCCGGCGCATTCTCCGTGGCGCTCTCCGCGGCGTGGAGGAAGGCACGAGTTTCGGCTCCACCTACGGCACGTTCGGCTACTCCTGGCTGGAGGACAACTTTCTCTCCCAGACCACCTATGACGTGACCTGCCACATCGAGACGCTCGGGTTCGAGGCCGTGCCGTTGTTCGGGTACCCGCAGGAAGGCATGCCCACGGGACGCCCGGTCGCCCCCGGCAAACCCGCGCCGAACGTCATTTTGGACGTTGCCTACGCCGCCCAGGCCGCCGGTCTCGGCGAGCCCGGCGTGGGCGGCTTTTTCATCACCCCGCGCTTCGGCACCCGCCAGCGTTTCGCCCTGATCCTCACCGACGCCGACCTGGAGGCGGATCCGGTCTTCACCGAGCACATCTGCGGCAATTGCGGCGCCTGCTTCAAGGCCTGCCCCTTTGGCGCCATCAGTGCGGACCGGCTCAAGCCGGCGGGCATCCCCGGCGCCGAGCGTCAGACCGCCGTGGTGGACAACACCATCTGCGCCCGCTGTCCCAACGGCGCCATGCGCGCCAATGGCCGCGGTTCCGCGGTGGACCGTATCGCCGCCGCCTGCGGCCGCGCCTGCACCGTCCGCCTGGAAGAAGCCGGGAAATGCAGCAACCGTTTCGCCCAGCCGTTCCGCAAGCGCGCACCCTGGGCGGTCGACCTGTTCCAGCGCCCGCTGGCCGACGCGCCGGCCACCGCCGCGAACGCCGCCGCGAACGCCGCCGACTCCGGCTGCGGCCGCAATCTCGACACCATCGGCCAGGGCCGCTGACCAGACCTGTCCCTAAACCGTTTCACAGAAGTCACAATTCTAGCAGCCTTTTTGAACAGAAGCTCGCGAAGAACACAAAGGGCGTTCCACCGCAAAAACTTCGTGACCTTTGCGGCCTTCTGTTAAACGAATTCGGATTTCTTGTGAACAATTCAGGGTAAACCTGTTTCCGGAGGATTTTTTCCATGACCACGCTCACTTCCGCCATGATCAAGGAAGCCGCCTTTGCCGCCGGCGCCGGCGACATCGGCATTGCCGACATCGGCCGCTTCAAGGGCGCCCCCGAGGGCATGCACCCGCTCAACATCTTCCCCGACTGCAAATCGGTGATCTCCATCGTCTGTCCGATCCCGCGCGGCAGTTACCGCGGCATCACCGAGGGCACGCACTGGTCGAACTACACGTTCTACAGCTATAACCGTCTGAACACTCTGTTCCGGCCGGCGGTCACCTACGCCACGTCCTGTTTCATTGAGGACCACGGCTGGGAGGCGGTTCCGGTCTATCCCGGTGTGCCGGAACGGCCCGGGATGCGCAAGCCGGTGGCGCCCGGGCGCCCGCCGCCCGAGGTCAACATGAATGTCCGCATCGCCGCGGTGGCCTGCGGCCTGGGCGAGATCGGCTGGTCGAAGGTGTTGCTGACCAAAAAGTTCGGGCCGCGCGTCCGCATCGGCACGATCCTCACCGACGTCGAGCTCGAGCCCGATCCCCTGGTCAAGCCCGGCACTTTCTGCAACCGCTGCATGCGCTGCGTCAAGGACTGCCCCGGCGGCGCCATTCCGAAACTCAAGGACCGGCCGCCGATCCGCATCGAGATTGACGGACAGCCCTATGAGTGGGGCGATGTGCACATGGGCCGCTGCACCCTCACGCATCACGGCATGAACTGGGAGGCCTCGCCCTTCCTGAAGAAGGACTTCCCCGGCCTGAACCTGAACGTGCGGGAAAGCTCCATGTCCGAGGAGGCGGCGTACAAGCTCTGCTATCCCATGGCTTCGGCCCGGTGGGGGGCCTCGCCGGAGTTCCCCTCCTCGGACTCTTGCATCGGCTTCTACGACCAGATCAAGAGCCACACCGACTACTTCGCCGTGTGCGGCGCCAAGGGCTGCATCCGCGCCTGCATGGACTCCATGGAAAAGCGCCACGCCACGGACCAGTGCCATTTCCAGACCCCGGTCTGGCCGCGCCCGGCCTGGAAACTGCCGCCGCCGCAGACCGACGAGACCGGCGGCATCGCCGAAGGCAAGTTCCCCGAACGCTTCAACCATCCCGACCCCGACGCCGGCACCTGGAAATGACATCGCCCCGGATGCGGGGGTTGGCGTTCACTCACCCTCGCCCCGCCCGGCGGCGTCAAAAATAGGAGGGCGGGCGTCCACGCCCGGCAACACGGGCCGGCGGGCTTCCAGCCCGGCGAAATGGATCTTGGGTGTTTTCTCCCGGCAATCCTGATTGCCAGCCACG
The DNA here is from genome assembly GCA_903894975.1 of uncultured Lentisphaerota bacterium. Taxonomy (GTDB): domain Bacteria; phylum Verrucomicrobiota; class Lentisphaeria; order Oligosphaerales; family CAITYL01; genus CAITSE01. The sequence goes on along the minus strand of CAITSE010000115.1, from coordinate 2,911 downwards.
ACAGGCGGTGCTATGGTCAGGCTGCAACCTGTTTAATTCGTAAACACAATCGTACGGAGGAGTTTTCATGAAAGTCGTCGCGTTCAACGGCAGTCCGCGAAAAGACGGAAACTGCGTCCGCCTGATTCATCATGTCTTCACCGCCCTTAACGCTGAAGGCATTGAAACCGAGATGGTTCAGCTCGGCGGCAACCTGATTCACGGGTGCAAGGCCTGTTACCAATGCTTCGAGCGGAAAGACGGTCGCTGTGTCGTCGCGGCGGACATGGTGAACGACTGCCTCGCCAAGATGCGCCAGGCCGACGGCATCCTTTTCGCCTCGCCCACATACTTTGCCGACATTACGCCGGAACTGAAGGCGCTGATCGACCGGTCCGGGCTGGTTTCCAAGGCGAACGGCGGGCTGTTGAAGCGCAAGGTCGGCGCGGCCGTGGTCGCCGTGCGGCGGGCCGGGGCGATTCACGCGTTCGACAGCATCAACCATTTCTTCCTGATCGGCGAAATGATCATCCCCGGTTCCTGTTACTGGAACATGGGGATCGGCCGGGAAAAAGGGGAGGTCGAGAACGACGAGGAAGGGATCCGGACCATGAAACTCCTGGGCGAGAACATGGCCTGGCTGCTGAAGAAATTGGGGTAGGCGTCCGGGGCCGATTCCGTCTCCATAATGGCGGCGATTCTCGCCGCAGTCCATGGCGGAGGAACTGTGGTGTAACGGAACCACGCCTCAAGAAACGCAAAGAACACAAAAGAGGAGGATTTCCCCCTTTGTGTCCTTTGTGGTGAAGCCGGCCTTGACGTTACTCAGGGCGCGGCGGTCGCCGGGGCCCAGCCCAGGTCTGCCTGCAGGGCGTCGGCGAATTTCTTGGCCATGAGGCCGTGGGTCTTGAGGTTCGGGTGCCAGTCGCCGCCGAGCCCGTCGCGCTGCTGGTTCTGCGTCCCGAAATGAATCACGCGGATCTTGGTGTCGCCCTTGGACGTCAGTTCCTTCTGGATCCGATCCATGTATTCCTTCAGCGTGGCCAGTTTTGCGCCGTACATCATGGTGCCGGACGCGAGGTAGATCATGGCGTTGGGGTAGTTCTTGCGGACGCGCTGGACAAAGGCCACATAATCCGCCGGCCATTTTTCCGGGTCGGGCGTAACTTTGCCGAAATCGTTGGTGGCGAGATTGATAAGCACAACGTCCGGCGTCCATTTGCTGAAATCCCAGGAGCTGCTCTTGTCCTGCGGCAGGGTCAGGTCGTAGAGTTCCGGGAGGGTGTTGTCCGGCGACATTTTCTTGCCGGACCAGGCGATGCAGACGTATTCGGCGTTCACCGTCCGCGCCGCGAGGGCGCCGTAGGTCATGTAGGCGTTCTCGGTTTTGGGCGCGTAATGCTCCTTTTCGTTCTTGCTCTCGTTGCCGTAGCCGCAGGAGATGGAGTCGCCGATGACCTCGATCTTGTGCGCCGGGCGGACGGGCTCCAGCAGGCTGCCGCCGGCGTTCAGGTAAAAGCCCAGGAACTGGCTGGTGCCCACAAAGGCTTCGGTGCGGCGGACCAGGCTGACTTGGTGCTCGTCGTCTTTCAGGCCGCGGGCGAGGTCGAGGACGTTGTCACCCTTGGTGGTGGTCAGGACGCCAGCGTCCTTGCCGTCCACGATCACCTGGTAGAAGTTTTCCTTGGAGTCCGCCAGCTTGACCTGGAGATCGGTGCCGCGGAAGCGGAGGGTGACCATGCTGTGCGACCACTGGAACTTGGGCCCCTTGGCGTCGCGCAGATCAAAACGCCCGGTGTAGAACACCTTTGCGTCAAGAGGCTTGATCTCCATTGGCAGCGCCTTGACCGCCACGGGCGCCGGCTGGGCCGCCGCCGGCTGCGGCTCCGCCGCCCGCACTCCCATCACGGCCAACCCTGCGACCAGACCGATGCCGAGCAACCAGCGTTTCATGGCGTTCCTCTTGGATGAATGATGTGTGCCGCGAAAACCAAAGCAAAGTTCAAATATACCGCCGATTCCCCGGCGAGCCCGAAGCGGAAGAGTTGGGGGGTAACGGCTCAGTTATGGGAGGAAAGAAAAACGCGAACGGATGGTTTCACGCGGAGCCGCGGAGCCGCGGAGGGCGCGGAGAGGAGGGACCCATCTTTTCTGTCCTCCGCGTTCTCCGCGGCTCCGCGTGAGAAAGGCTTACCACGCCCGGCTGTTGCCAAAAGGAAACGTGGCCGCTGCCACTCTCCAGGGGGCGCGGGTGAGGACAAAGGAAGGGGCGGGGCTTGTTGCCTTGTTGCGGTTACAAAATCCCAACTTTGCCCTTTCGGTTTTCTTTATTGCCGCCCTGATTAAGCCGCCGGGTTTGGGGTTGCCCGTGCTTTTTCTTGCATCTTCCGGCAACGTTCCAACATTTCCCGCATGGAGTTTTCCCGGTTTCCCCGGTTTGCCCTTGCGCTAATCTTTCCTGTGTCTCTGCCTGTATTAGCTTTTTTTATGGTACTCATGTTTAGTGCCTGTCTGTTCATGTTGTTTCGTTCTGTTCTTGTTCTGTTGTTTGTTTCTGACTGTCAAAAACCTGTTTCTTTCGACAGTAAATACCATAGCCCGGAATTATTTTTTTGCAAGTCACAACCCATTAAAAATCTTATATTTATGCATTCTTTTACTTTTAGTCATATTCTATCTTTTGACGATTTAAGCAAAAATGAAACAAGTCTAACCCGTTCAAGCTTGGATGGTGTTTTTTGACTTAGTAAAAGTGGAAGAATGCCAGTTTTAGACTGGTTCCGCCCTGGGCCTATCCTGGGGCAACCCCGTCCGGCAGCATGAACGCAAGCAACACAAAAAATAAAAGCCCGCAACCGGTGAAGGCACAGGCTTCGGAACTGTGGCGGCGCGTTACCACTTCTTCGGGTTTGGCCGCTTCTGTTCTTGCAAT
>CAITSE010000114.1 GCA_903894975.1 uncultured Lentisphaerota bacterium | reverse complement strand
GGAGAGCCCCATGTTGAAGCGAGCCTTACTGACGCTGGGTCTGATCGCGGCAACCGCCGCGGTGGCCGTGGCCGACCCGTTCGAGGCGAAGACCGTCCCGGCCGACGCGAAATGGGTCGTCCATCTTGACGTGGACGCCATCGCCGCGAGCGCCTTCTGGCCCCTGATCGAGCAGAAGATCAATGCGGATACCAACCTCCAAAACGGCCTGCAGCAGTTTGAAATGATGGCGGGCATGATGGTGCCGCAGGACCTGCACGCGGTGACGCTCTACGGGCGGGGCTTCGACGGCGCGGATGTGGTCATCATCGCCAAGGCCCGGGCCAATCAGCGGCAGCTCCTGACCATGCTGCAGGCGAACCCCTCGTTCGCCAGCGCCCCCCATGGCTCCCACCAAATCATCAGTTGGGAAGACAAGGGCAAGGTCATACATGGCGCATTCTTCTCCAGCGACCGGGCGGTAATCGCCCAAAGCAACGAGAACGTCGGCAAGGCCCTGGACATCCTGGACGGCAAGGGCGAGGCACTGAAGGCCGGATCCGCGCTGGCCCTGCCGACCGGCACGGGCATGCTGGCGGGCCTGGCCAGCGACTCCGTCACCAGTCTCGCGAAAAAACCCGAGAACCAGGGCAACCCGGTGTTTGCCAACCTCACTTCGGCCTGCATCACTCTGACGGAGCAAGCCGGAACGGTCACCGCCAAAGGCGCCTTCGGGACGGCCGACGAGGCCAGGGCGCAACAGCTCAAGACCGTTGCCGACGGCTTCAAGGCTCTGGGGGTCATGCTCGCCGTCAACGAGAATACTGATCCGAAGCTCAAGGCGCTCGCCCCCTTGCTTCCGTCCCTGGAGATCGCCGCCCAGGACACCCGCGTGATGCTATGCTGGCCCGTGCCGTTCACGCAGGTCAAGGCGCTGGTCAACCAACTTCAGGACGCCAATGGAAAGAAAAAACGGAACGAAATTCCGGATGACCGGGACAAAGACGAAAATTAGGGGAGGTGCCGGTTTCTCACGGTGGCACAGTGGCACGGAGAAAGCAAACAATCCTCACTGTGTCTCCGTGCCTCCGTGAGAAAACCCGCGTTACCCTATTCTCTTGTATAATTCGTCCGGTTGCCATCCCTAAACGCCCGTACACTGCGGAGTCCACCCCATGAGCGAACCACTTCCCCCGGTTGACGTCAATGCGATCATGCAAAAGGCCGCGGTGGCCGCGGCGGTGTTCGGGGAACTGTCCCAGGAGCAGGTGGATCGCATCGTCCGGGCCGTGTACGAAGCGGCCTTTAATCAGCGCATTCCCCTGGCGAAAATGGCCGAGGAGGAAACCGGGGTCGGCAACTGGCGCGACAAAGTGCTCAAGAACGTGGTCGCCAGCCTCCTGATCTATGAGGACATCAAGGACCTGAAAACCGTGGGAGTCGTGTCCGACGACCCGAAATCCGGCATCGTCGAGATCGCGCAGCCGCTCGGGCCCGTCCTCGCGGTCACCCCGGTCACCAACCCGACGTCGACGGTGATCTTCAAGATCCTGATCGCGATGAAGACGCGCAATCCCATCATCATCCGGCCGCACTCAAGCGCCGTCAAGTGCTCCTGCGAAGCCGCGCGCATCTGCTATGAGGCGGCGCTGCGGGAGGACGCCCCGGAAGACTGCATCCAGTGGCTGACCCACACCACGCGGGAGGAAACCCAGGCCCTGATGAGCCACAAACAACTGGCGCTCATTCTGGCGACAGGCGGCGGCTCCCTCGTGCATGCAGCATACAGTTCCGGGACGCCGGCCTTGGGGGTCGGCGCCGGCAATGTCCCCGTGTTCATCGAAAAGAGCGCGGACGTCGCATTTGCAGTCGATCAAATCCTCCGCTCCAAGCTCCTGGACAACGGTACGATCTGCGCGAGCGAACAGGCCATTGTCGTGGAGACGGCAATCCGCGACGAAGTCGTGGCGGAATTGAAGAAACGGCAGGCCTATTTCCTGAACGAGGCCGAGATCCGGCTCCTGGAACCGATCGCCTTCGACCGCGAACACGGGGTCATGAGCACCGGCGTGATGGGAAAAAGCGTCGACGTGATCGCGAAAATGGCGGGGATTCAGGTCCCGGCGGGGACACGGCTTCTGGTGGCTCCGCTGCAAGGCGTCGGCAAAGACTATCCGTTGTCCAGCGAAATCCTCGCGCCGATCATCGCGTTTTATACGGCCGCGGATTTCAAAGCGGCCGTGAGCCTGTGCATCGACTTGAACTTCTTCGGCGGGATGGGACACACTGCCAGTATTTTTTCGCAGGACGACATCCGGATCCGGGAATTCGCCGAGGTCATGAACGCCGGCCGCATCGTAGTGAATATGCCATCGTCCCAGGGAGCCGTGGGCGGGATGTACAACACCCTGCACCCCTCGTTTACCCTGGGTTGCGGCGCCGGCGGCCGGAACATCACCACCGACAACATCACCGCTCGGCATCTCCTGAACATCCAGCGCATCACCTACCGCCGCGTCAACGACCGCTTCATGCAATTTAATTTCGCGCATTGCTACGATGAAGCGTTTGACGCGAAGGCCGCGGAAGCGGAATATCTCGGGATCGGCCGGGACGAAACCGCTCCGGGAAAAACTCCGCCGCAGCCCGCCGCCGCGACGGCCGGGATACGCGAAGAGAATACGGTTTTTACTTTCATGGAACGCATGGACACCGTGCAGTGCGTAAAGATCGAGGCGGAACTCTTCCGGAAACTCGTCCCGGGCGGGAGCCCCGTGGTGTTTGACCTTCAGAAAACGGAATACGTCTCGTCGTTTTTCCTGCGGCTCTGCATCCGGGCCGTGAAAACCCTCGGGCCAGAGTCGCTCAAGATCGTCAACGTGCGTCCGGAAGTCAAAAAAGTCTTCATGATCGCCCGGATCGATCAACTGATCTCGATCAGCGGATGAGTCCCGGAACGGCTGGGCGTCAGGAGACATGTCGGTCACACATTTTCCGGAAATGGTAGCCGTAGTATGGGGTTAAACCATACCCGACACGGGCTAGCGCCGCCACAAAAAGCACCACACCACGCCCCCCCACGCCGTCTCGCCGCCGTCAAGAGCGGAATCCAGACCCACGCTCACCTTGTGAACGACCTGGACATAAAGGGCGATGGCGCCGGTCTGCGCCCAGTCCACGCCGCGGTTCACCGGCGCGGTGACGGTCAGGGGAATGAACGGCCCTGACCAGGGCGCAAGATGGCCGGCCGCGGAGTTTCCCTCGCCCAGGGTTTCCTGCACCCAATCGGTCAGGTAAATCACCCGGGTAAACAAAAAATACGATTGGGGCTCCTCCGGGTCTCCGGCGATCTCGACGCCGCACAGCACGGTGGTTTTCTCGATCCCCAACGCGGAGAACAAGCCGTCCACAATGCGTACCGGCGCGCAGTCCGGCAACTGGGCATAGCGGTTCTTGATCCATTCGATCCCGTTTTCCATGGGACGATGCGCGGGCCCCGGCGTCAGACCGTCAACCGCCAGGTCACCCCAGTGTACGATCTCCACTTCCGTGAGCCCGGCGAGGTTGTCCTTAATCTGGTGCGCGTCCCAGAAGGACTCGGAATCGTGGACCAGGACGTAAACCGGGTATTTCACCACGCGGATTTCGCCGGTTTCCGCCGAACTGACAACCAGCGGCGGCGGCCGTACCACCGTGGCGCAGCCCGCGCCGCCGCCCACCAGCAGAAGCATGGGCGCGACCATGATAAACCAGGCCCCGACTGACCGGGTTATGGGTTTCATGGAAGGCCGTCCCAGATCTCCCGGATGGGGCGGCCGTCCATCCCGCCGCCGGCCGGATCCCGGCCTGTCATCTCAAGAACCGTCGGCATGAGGTCCACCATCCGGTGCGGCGTCTCCAGGATCACGCCTTTCCGAATTCCCGGCCCGGAAACAAAGAAGCTGAAGTTAGTGGCCTCGCGAAAGGCCATGCCGTGCCGGCTGCCGAGGGTATCCTCATGCATGTTGGCCAGGTTGATCCTCGGCTCGAAGACCCAGCCCTTGCTCGCAAACAGCAGGATCCCGGGTTGAGCGGGGACGGGCGAATCCTTGGTCACCGGGCCGTCCCAGCGAAAATAGAGGCTCAGGGTATCCACGCATCCGGGATATTCCGTGCGGTAGGTGGCCTGCAGCCACTCCGTGCCGGTGTGATAGCTCTCCATCCAGCGCGGCACGTTGCGGACTTCGTGGCGGAACGCGGCGCTGTCCAGATACCCCAGCGGGTCGCCGCCGACAATCGGCTCCGACGGCTGACCGGGCACATCGTGACGCACTGGTTCATAGAGAAATTCCAAAACGCCGGCGGCATTGCGGCGCGTGCGAATCAGCGCCTGACGGTTCGCGGTCTTGTGAATCAGGACGGTATCCGCGTCCACCTTGGCGACGGCGAAATCCACGGGCCGCCTGGCGGTATCCGGCAGCGTCCAGCGCCCCGTGGCGCTGTACTCGGCGAAGAGTTCCACGGCGTTCACCCGGCTGCCGTCCGCCAGGCCGTACCGGGCCAATTGTTCGTAGGTGTTGGGAATGGAAAGGTCGCCCGAGTCCACTCGTTCCAGCGGCAGGAAGATGCCCACCGCGCCATCATAGTCGGACACGGCGCCCAGGCGGCCCGCCGGCGCACCAGGATAATTGAACCGATGCCAGGCGCCGACCACGTTCATCTGCAGGTAGGCATGAAAAACCTCGCGCTTCACGTCAAAGCGCTGGTTGACGATGTCATG
>CAITSE010000113.1 GCA_903894975.1 uncultured Lentisphaerota bacterium | reverse complement strand
ACCATCTTCAGGTTGATAGCTATTTAGGCTGTAGGCTGTTAGGCCGCGCCTGTCAGAGTTCGCCGGAAGTCTGCGCCTATACTGTAATCCCGGATTCCGGCGGCCGGAATCCGGGGCGGACTTGAATTTATGGCTGATGATTATTATACTAACTCTTATAAGCATAAAATGCCGGATATCCGGCATGGGAGGAGACTGCCATGATCGACACCATGACCCCGGACCGAATCCTGACCGAACGCCCCGGCGGCGCCTGGCTCATCGCCGACCTGCCGGAACATGAACGCCCCCGGGAACGGCTGCAACAGCGCGGCGCCGACGCCCTGGGTGACGCCGAACTGCTGGCCATCCTCCTGCGCACCGGCTGCCGCAACCGCTCCGCCGTGGACCTGGCCCGCGACCTCATCGCCCACTGCGGCGGCTCCCTCCGGACCCTGGCCGACGCGCGCCTCCAGGAACTGGCTCTGGTCAAGGGGATCGGTCTGGCCAAGGCCGTGGAAATCCAGGCCGCCTTCGCCCTGGCCGGACGGCTCCGCCGCTTCCGCGACGCCGACCGCCCGCGCCTCCAATCCCCGGGCGACGTGGCCGATTTTCTCCGGGAAGGATTCCGCGGCCGGACCCGCGAGGAATTCCATGTGCTCATGCTCGACCCGCGCCACCACCTGCTCCGGGATGAATGCGTCACCATCGGCCTGGCCGACCGCAGTCAGGTGCACGCCCGGGAAGTCTTCCGCGGCGCCATCCGCGAAAACGCCTGCCGCGTCCTCCTGGCCCACAACCACCCCAGCGGTGATCCCAGCCCCTCGCCGCAGGACATCGAATGCACCCGCGGCCTGGTCGGCGCGGGCAAACTCGTCGGCATCGAAGTCATCGACCATATCATCATCGGCCACACCTCGGCCACCCGGACCGTGGACTGGCTCAGCTTCAAGGAGGCCAACCTGCTATGAACACCATCCACCTGTGCGAACTCGCCGCCCGTTCCCTGCTCCTGCTCCCGGTCGTGGCCGGCGTCTGGCTCTACCTGGCCCCGCCGGTGCCCTCCCGGGAGTGACCGGCGGACACTTCAGGAGTGAGAGACCCCCGCGTCTTTTCTCACGGAGGCACGGCGGCACAGAGAAGGCCTTCCATGCCAGCCCCTTCCGTCTTTCCTCTCCGTGCCTCCGTGCCTCCGTGAGAAAACCCTTTCGCCCTTCCACGGATTTCGGGGGCACCCGCAGCATGATCCGTCCGATCCGTCCGATCTGACGGATCCTAGCGATCTTTGCGGCCGGCTCCGAAAAAGCTGCGGCGGCAATCCCCCCCGGCGGCGCTACATTTTCAGCGGCGCCGCACGGCGCCTGGTATTCTTTTTTCATGCGCGAAATTCTGTGGATTTTTGTGCTCTCCTTCGGGGCAGCGGTACTGGAGGCCTGGGCCGGCACGGCCGGCTGGATGGCGCCGCTGCTGCCCTGCGCCCTGTTCTATCTGGCCGCCGCCGCCACGGACTGGCGCCGGATCCTGCCGGCCGCACTGCTCGCCGGAGCCGTGCTGGACATCGCCTACGGCCGCACCCTGCCCGTAACCGCCCTGGGCATCCTGCCGATCCTGCTTTGCCTGGCCCGGTTCTGGCGGCGCGAGGGCAATTGCCGGACGGTGCTCATCCAAATCGTGCCCGGCGCGTTCTGCGGCCTGGTCCAGGGCGTCCTCCTGAGCGCCCTCAGCTTCCAGCAGGAAAACCAGTTCTGGCGCCTGTTCGCGCACAACCTCTGGCTGACCCTGGGGCTGGCAGCCCAGGGCGCCGTGCTGCTGCCGCTGGCCTGCCTGCTGCTGGACCCGTCCGCGCGGCAACTGACCCTGCCCCCCTACCTGAACTCCTCCTTCCCCGGGCGGGCCCGCGTCCATGGCCCGTAAAACCTGCCATAATCCCGGCTTTCCCGCCCGCCTCGGACTGACCGGCCTCTTCATGGCCGGCGCCATGCTCTTCCTGATCTGGCGCCTCTGGCAGTTGCAGATGACCCAGAGCTACGCGCTCAGCGAATCCGTGCAACGGCAGTGCATCCGCAGCATCCGCCTGGAACCGGTGCGGGGCCGCATTTTTGCCGCCGACAACGTCGTGCTGGCGGACAGCCGCGCCGTGTTCGACCTGGCCTTTCATCCCGCCGAAATGCGTCAGCCCGGCCCGCGCCTGAACACCCTGAACTACATCTTGAAAGAAGCGGACGCCCTGGCCCTGCGCGTCGGCCGGCCATCCCTCCTGACCTTCGACCAGTTAAAACGCCATATCTCCCAGAGCCCCGCCCGCGAACTGGTGGTTTTCCAAAACCTGACCCCGAAAGAAATGGCCTGCCTGAGCGAGATCATGCCGCCGCCCCGAGGCATAGAAATCACGGCCCGCATCCTCCGCCGTTACCCCCATCCCGGCCTGGCCAGTCATGTCCTCGGCTTCACCGGCCGCCGGCAACCGGAACCGGACCTCCCCGAGACCGCAGAATTCGGCTCCGCCCCCATCCCTGCCTACACCCTGCCGGAACTCATCGGCCGCGACGGGCTCGAAAAAATCTACGAGTCCGAACTGGCCGGCCACGCCGGCCGCAAACTGGTCATGGTCAACAACCGTGGCTACATCCACTCCGAGGTCGGCGACCCCGTGCCGCCCGTCAACGGCAATGACCTGATCCTGACCCTGGACAGCCGCGCCCAGGCCGCCGCTGAACTGGCCCTGGCCGGCCGCACCGGCGCCCTGGTCATGGTGGACGTGCACACCGGCGGCATCCTGGCCATGGCCTCCAGCCCGACCTACGACCTCTCCGATCTCTCGCATTACGGCGAACTGGCCGCCGACCGCGTCAACAAACCGCTCCTGAACCGCGCACTTTCCGGCCGTTACCAGCCAGGCTCCATCCTCAAGCCGCTCATCGCCCTGGCCGCCCTCCAGTCCGGAGCCGTCTCCGCCGACAGCCCGGTCGTCGACTGCCACGGCGCCCACCTCTTCAGCAACAACTCTGCCATCCGCTGCTGGCGCACCGGCGGGCACGGCCCCGTCGCCCTGGAAGCCGCCCTGGAACGCTCCTGCAATTCCTATTTCATCGAGGCCGGGCTCAAGACCGGGTTCGACGCCCAGCTCCAGATGCTGCGCGCCGCCGGCCTGGGCGCCGACACCGGCGTGGACATGCCCGGCGCCGACACCGGCTTCCTGCCCTCCCGCGAATGGGCCCAGAAAGAATGGAAACGCCCCTGGATGGCCATCGACACCGCCTTCCTCTCCATCGGCCAGGGGCCGATCTCGCTCACCCCGCTCCAGGCCGCCATCTTCACCGCCGCCATCGCCAACGGCGGATCGGTGTTCCGCCCGCACATCGTCCAAAGCACCCGCGACGCCGACGGCAACCTTTGCCGGAGCGCCGCCCCCGCCGCGCCGCGCCGCCTGCCGGTGATGCAGAGCCAGCTCGAACTCGTCCGCCGCGGCATGCGTGACGTGATCACCGGCGCGGACGGCACCGGCAAAGCCGCGCACAACGAATTCATGAGCCTGGCGGGAAAAACCGGCACCGCCGAGGTCGACGTCCGCCCCGGCGAACGCATCAAGAACACCTGGTTCATCGGCTACGCCCCGGCCGACCAGCCGCGCTATGCTCTGGCCCTGATCATCGAACGCGGCGAGTCCGGCGGCCACACCGCCGCCCCCCTGGTGCGCCGCTTCTTCACCGCCTGGCTCGGCAAAAACCCGGACGCCGTCCCCGCCTTCACCCCCGCCGCCGATCCCGCCGCGGGGGATTGAGCCGGGGCTCGGGGCTCGGGGTTCAGGGTTCAGGGTTCAGGGTTCAGGAGGAAACGACGGGGTGATACGATGCGGCAGAGTGGAACGGCGAGAAGCCTTCCGCATCCTTTTCTTCTTCCCCAAACCCTGAACCCCGAACCCTACGCCATTGACGGCAGACCGAAGGGTGCCGCTCACCCCGCAAACTCCCGGATCAGCCGGTCCATCTCCACGTAGTCCATGGCTACGGGAAACTGCGGGAATTCCCGGCGCACCTTGTCGGACGGCCGGAAGAGAATGCCGCAATCCGCCTCGGCCAGCATGGCGGTGTCATTGTAGGAATCACCACCGGCAATGACCTGGAAATGCAGGGCGTGAAAATGCTGGACGGCCGCCTTCTTACCGTTCGGTGTGCGCAAGTGGTAGTTGGCGATCATGCCGTCCGCATCGACTTCCAGCGAATTGCAGAACAGCGTCGGCTTGCCCAGCTTTTCCATCAGCGGCCCGGCAAACTCATAATAGGTGTCGGAAAGAATGACCAGCGGATGCCGCGACCGCAGGCTGTTAAGGAACACCTCGGCGCCGGGCAACGGATCCAGGGTGCGGATCACCGCCTGGATGTCCGCCAGCTTGAGGCCGTGCCGGCGCAGGATCTCCAGGCGCCCCCGCATCAACTCGTCGTAATCCGCCACGTCCCGCGTGGTCAGCCGCAGCTTCTCGATGCCGGTCTTCTCGGCCACGGCGATCCAGATCTCCGGCACAAAAACGCCTTCGAGATCCATCGCCACCAAGATCGGCTTGCGGTACATGGTCACCTCATCGCGGTCGGTCACGGCTGCGGGAAAGCTTCCGGAAACAGGAGGGGAAACGGCGGGCGCCGTCCTTAGTCTGAATGATTCACGAACATTGAACATTCAACATCCAACATTCAACGTTGAATGTTGGACGTTCGTATTCAATTGAGGAATCAACTTGATCTGGATCGCTTCATGAATAGGTCAGGTCAGAACAGCCCGGGGATATGCATGCCGGAGGTCGCGGCGGAAAGCTTGTCGTTGGCCTCTTTCTGAACCGCCTTCAGGGCGCCGTTCACGGCGTCCAGCAGCATGTCGTGCAACGCTTCGGCTTCGGCCGGATTCAGCAGCGCCGGATCGATCTTGATGTCCAGAAGCTGGTTGTCACCCCGCGCCGTGGCCTTCACCGCGCCACCGCCCACGGTGTAGCTCTGCTCCACCTTCAAAACCTCTTCCTGCGCCCGGGCGACATCCCCCTGGACCTTCTGCGCCTGCTTCATCAACTTGGCGATATTCATGACAGCCTCGATTCGTTGCGGTTGGCCGAAACACTCAAACCGGTGTAATATGTCCTGCGGCCAACCGCGGGCAACCTTGCCGCCGCCTCCAGCGGCGGCAATTGCTATTTGATTAGTGTCATAATTACCGTTATAGTGAAGGTGGAGAAAGAGAACATGCTCGTGTTCTTTCAGCCTTGGACCGGAAATCACGGACGGAAGCGGGCCGGAGCCCGCGGCCCCCGCCGTCTCCCTTCCCTGCTCCCCGTCCTCTTTTCCCTGATCATGGCCGGTTGCGCCTCCGGCACCGCCGGCCAGGGAGATGCCACCATGAATAATCCGACCGCAAACGTCCGTCTCCTGGCGGCGGATGACCGCCCCGGCCCGGTCGTCACCGTGCCGAAAATCAGCCGCACCGATGAGGAATGGCGCCGGCGCCTGACCCCCGAACAGTTCCGCATCACCCGCCGGCAGGCCACCGAAGCCGCCTTCTGCGGCAAGTTCTATGACCATCACGCCGACGGCCTCTACTTCTGCGTCGGCTGCAATCTGCCGTTGTTCGATTCCCGGCACAAGTTCGACTCCGGAACCGGCTGGCCGAGCTTTTCCCGGCCGTTTGCCCCGGAAAACCTCGCGACCCGGACCGACTCCACTCTCGGCATGACCCGGACCGAGGTTCTCTGCGCCCGCTGCGACGCCCACCTCGGTCATGTGTTTCCCGACGGCCCGCCGCCGGCCGGCCTGCGCTTCTGCCTGAACTCCGACGCCCTGCGCTTCCGGACCACGGACCAGGTTCGCGTCCTGGCCGCCGACAACGCCGCGGCAACGGCCGCCGCCCTCACCGGGACCACGGTTCCCGCCGCCGCCCCGACCGCTCCGGCGGTGACAAAGGCGACCTTTGCCGCCGGCTGCTTCTGGGGCGTGGAAGCCACGTTCCGCGAGGTCAAAGGCGTACGCAACGCCCGGGTCGGCTACTGCGGCGGAACGGTCGCCAATCCCACCTACCCGCTGGTCTGCAGCGGCACCACCGGCCACGCCGAGTCCGTGGAAGTGACCTTCGACCCGGCCGTGGTCACCTACGAGCAGCTCCTGGAAGTCTTCTGGAACAGCCATGATCCGACCCAGTTCCACCGCCAGGGCCCGGATGTCGGCAGCCAGTACCGTTCCGCCATCTTCTACCACACCCCGGAACAGAAAGCCGCCGCTGAAGCATCCAAAGCCAAACGGCAGCGTTCGCCCCAAGTGATCAAACCGATCGTGACCGAGATCGTCCCAGCCCCCACCTTCTGGCCCGCCGAGGAATACCACCAGCGCTACGCCGAAAAACACGGCCGCGCCGCCTGCCCGCCCCATTGATTCCGCTGCCCGCGGAATCAATCGTGTTTGTCCGGGCCGGTCCGTGAGCGTCCGTGCTCTTTTCTATCGCTCCTGGAAATGAACCGATAGAACCCATTTTCGCCGCGAAAGAACGCAAAGCTCGCAGAGAGGAAGCCCCCTCCCTCCCTTTGCGATCTTTGCGTTCTTTCGCGGAAAATATCGTCTTTTTTTACCACGGAAACGGCGGCGTTTTTGTGACAAAAACCGGCTTCGTTCATGGCCCGGCGGCGGCCGGCGCCAGCAGGCCGATGCGCCAGACAAACTGGCCGTAGCCCTTGCCGGCCTTGTCCTTTTCCAGCATGCCCTGGAAGACCATGCGCAGGTTTCCGGGATCGACGGTCAGGGTCTGGTCGTTGCCGTCGCGGAGGAGCTCGCCGTGGCTGACATTGTCGGTCCACGCCTCCACGCCCGGCGCGGGACGGATGTTGGCGGCTCCGGCAAAGGGCTTCGCCTCCGTGTCGGCCAGCGGCGTCCAGGGACCGTCCAGGCGGTCGGCCAGGTAGGCCTTGAAGTAGCGGCGGCCGTCCTGCTCGACAAAGGTCAGGTACTTGCCCGTGCCCTTGAGCCGGTAGGTGTGGCTGGCCTCGAAGATCGCGGCCTGCAGGGCGAGCTCGCAGTGGCCGAAGCCGTTGGGGAAATCCTCCAGCTTCGTCCACATCCGCCAGAGCTTGCCGTTGAGGCTGGTGAAAAAGAGATAGGCCCGTTGCTCGTCGCAGATGATCCAGTAGTCCAGGCCGCCTTCCGTGCGCGGGTCGCCGGGGCCACCGTCCAGGATCGGCCGGGCCGGCGTCCAGGACGCCGGGTCGCCCAGCGTCGTGGTCGTGGAATACGCGACCTGCATTTTTTTGGCACCGGGCACGCCCCCCTTCATCTGGTAGATCAGGTACCATTTTTTCTGCGGCGCGAAGTAAAAGACCTGGGGCGCGCAAAAATAGCGGCTGTCGCTGACCTTCAGGATCGTCCGCGGCGCCCGGTCGGCGTCTTCCCAGCGTTCGAAGCTGCAGTACTCGGTGACCGTCCGCTCCGGAAGCCTGACCGTCATGAACACATGCCAGCGCCCTCCGTCAAAAACCACCGTCGGATCCTTCTGGCAGAGACTGGGTTCCTGCGCGCGTTTCTCCGGCGAAAGCAGCGGCGCCGAATACTCCCACATCGCCGGAACGGTGATCGCGGGCGCGGCGGCGGGATTTGCAGGCATGACCTTCTCCCCGGCGTTCAGGCAATTCCCCAAGACAAGAAATCCGCTGAACGACATCATGATAAGAAAACCGTGAAACATGCGTCTATCCTGTGTGGGAATGATCGTACACAATCCGTTTTTTCTCCGCAGATTACGCAGATTTTCGCAGATTTCGATCCCGGGCGGGAAAAACTATAAATTCTCACCCTTTCCCGTGGTTGCGATCTTGTAGACGGCGAAGGCGAAGCCAGCCACGGCCAGGAGCAGGGCCGGGCCTCCCCACAGAAGGAGCGTTTTCCCGGTCTCGGGCAAAGGCGGATTCGCGGTGAACGCCTTGTACGCGCCCCAGAAGGCAAGACCAGCGACGGCGGCGGGAAAGAGCGCCAGAAAACCGACCAGGCATCCCACGGGAGTGGGCGTATCCGGAAAGGCGGAGAACATCGGCTTTCCCTTGTAACGAACAGCTGGCCGCATGGAACAGGGATAACTATATCCGCCCGGACCGGGTACGACGCCTCAGGGAATCCGGCCGAATCTGCGTAAATCTGCGTAATCTGCGGACGACTCTTCTTTGTGCTCTTTGTGTTCTATGTGGCAAAAAATGCTTTATCTTTACCCGACTGAGTATATTTGGCGGAATTCACGACCGCCCGGAGGAGCTCCACTATGAGAAAGACGCACCTGATCCGTTGGGGAATGCTGTTGACTCTTGGCGCCGGCCTGATGACTGCGGAGCTCCGGGCCGGGGACGCGCCGGCCGCCCGGCCGCCGGTCACCGTGGCAGAGAGCGCGCTGGACGGCTGCAAGATCAAGATCGCCGTGCCCGCGAACTGGAATGGCACCCTGCTGCTCCTGGCCCACGGCCGTTGGTCCGAGGACGCCCCGCTCACCGCCGAAATGTTCGAGACCGAGGAACCCTGCCGCTCCCTGCTCGCCGACGGCTGGATGATCGCCGCCACCAGTTACCGGCGCAACGGCTGGATCGTGGACGAGGCCATGCTCGACCTGGACGCCCTCCAGAACCATGTGGCCGCCAAGTACGGCGCGCCCAAACGCGTCTTCCTCTACGGCAAATCCATGGGCGGCCTGATCGCCGTCAAGATGGCCGAACGCCAGCCGCCCACCCTCGCCGGCGCCGCCGCCAACTGTCCGGCCATGGACCCGGTGCGCGACACCGCCCTGCTCCCGCGCATTCCCATCGTCCTTGTCTATACCCACAACGAGACCAAAGCCTCTTTCGCCTACTCGTCCCATCTCAAACCCGGCTCCGTTCCCATGGCCTTCCGGACCGTCAAACGGGACGGCCACTGCAACACCAACGGCCAGGAAGAGTTGGCCGTGCTCCGGGACCTGGCCGCCCGGGTCGATACCGGCAAGATCGAGATGCTCCGGGACGTCACCTTCACGCCGCTGCCGGTCGTTTCAACGGCGGAGTTCCGGGACGGCCGGGCCAGCGCCGCGGTCACAGAGGTCGCCACCGCTTTCGGCAATCTCAAGACCGCCTTTGTCCCGGCCGACCTTGAACGACTCGGGATCAAGCCCGGCGCCCGCTTCCGCCTGGAAGCCGGCGACCAGTCCCCCACCGTCCTGTTCGGCACCGGGTACGGGGATGTGCCCAAGGGCGAATGGGTCGCCTTTTTCGATGCCGACGGCCGGTTCATCCTCGCCCGCAACTTCGCCAACGCCGCCGCCCAACTCGGCTGCCGCGCCGGAGACAAGGTCAGCCTGAAAGCGAACATTGAACATTCAACATCGAACATTCAACATTGAAGTGGAAATCGACCGGCCAGTACCCAATCCGGCGCCATGACTCCCTGTTCGATGTTGGACGTTCAATGTTGAATGTTCAACGTTCGTCTTCACCCGCGTTCAGCCGCGGACGTCGATGATCTTGGCCTGGAACTGGCGGCTGACCTTCTGGACAAAGGGATCCTGCTGGACCTTGGCCCAGACTTCCGGATCGGCGCGCAACCGCGGCGCGGCGGTGGCGTCAGGGGCGGCTGCGGCCGGCGGCGGCTTGACCGGAGGGGGTGGCGGCGGCGGGGGTTCGTCGGCCTCAACCGTGGTTTCCGGAATCGCCTCGTTGTCATAGAAATCCGCCGGCGGTTCGGAGTCCGCAACGCTCAAGGCCGGTTCGGGTTCAGCCGCGGCTTCGTAGTGGGATTCCGCCCCCGGCGCGGCCGCGGCGGCGGCCGGAGGCGGCATCGGCGTGACGGCTTTCGCCGGTGCCGGAAGGGGCGGAGGAGGCGGTGCCGGTTTGGGCGGTGCGGGCACCGGCTTGGGTGGTGCGGGCGGCGCAGTCGGAGGAGGTGGTGGCGCCGGCGGCGGGACAGCGGCGGGAGTCGGCGCGGGGACGGGAGCCGGCAACGCCGCCGGAGCCGAGACCCAGGGGGCCACGGCCGCGGCGGGCACCGGGAATTCCACACCCTGCTCTTTCCAGGCCCGCAACCGCTGCAACACGTCGTCCACGGTCACACTGTGCGCCTCGCGCAGGACGCGGACAAAGGCGACCTCGATGGCCACGCGCTTGTTGAGGGCGTAGCGGACAAACGTCTCCTGCGTCATCAGCCCTTCCAGCATCCGCCGGATCAGGTCGGCCGGAGCGGAATTGGCCAGCGCCTGGAGCCGCGGCAGTTCGTGGGCGCCGCCCTGGAGAATGGCCTCGGGCCGGGGGTAAAGCTGGATGACCATGAGGTCGCGGAACAGCCGGATCATCTCCTCCAGGAGATTCTCCAGGTCGCGGCCGCGGTCGGCGAATTCCTGGACGAAGCGGATGACGCCGCCCAGGTCGTTGCGCAGCAGTTCCGCGGCCAGTTCGCCGAGTTCATGGCCGGAGGCCAGACCGAAGACGTCGATCACGTCCGCCTCGGTGATGGCCTGGCCGCGGGCGCTGCAGAAGGAGATCATCTGGTCGAAGCACGACTGCGAATCGCGCATGCCGCCGTTGGCGACGCGGGCGATGGCGTCGATGGCCGCGTCCTCGATGGCGATCTTCTCCTCGTCGGCGATCCGGCGCAGCCGTTCGGCGATGAGCGCGTTGGGGATCGGCTTGATGTCCAGCCGCTGGCAGCGCGAGAGGATGGTGGGCAGAATCTTGTGAACTTCGGTGGTGGCGAAGATGAACTTGACGTGGGCCGGCGGCTCCTCCAGGGTCTTGAGCAGGGCGTTCCAGGCCTGCGTGGAGAGCATGTGCGCCTCGTCCATGATGTAGATCCGGAACTTGCCGAGGACGGGGGTGTAGTGGACATTGTCGCGCAGGTCGCGGATGTCATCGACGCTGTTGTTGGAGGCGGCGTCGATCTCGACCACGTCCAGGGCCTGGCCGCCGGTGATTTCCCGGCAGGACGGGCATTCACAGCAGGGCTCGGCGTCGGGCCGGCGGTTCTGGCAGTTCAAGGCCTTGGCGAAGATGCGGGCCGTGGTGGTCTTGCCGGTGCCGCGGGGGCCGGTGAAAAGATAGGCCTGGCCGACCCGATCCTGCAGGATGGCATTCCGCAGGGTGCGGGTGATATGCTCCTGGCCGACCACGTCCGCGAAGGTCTGCGGCCGCCATTTGCGCGCGATTACTTGATAGGAGGACATGGAAAAGCCCCCGGTCGGTTGACTCCGGACGTAAAAACTCAATCTTACATGTTCTAAATCAGCCTCTTAAATCATTTACGCTCCGTCCGCGCGGCGCGGGCGGATCGCAAACCAGGCAGAACATGGGAAACGAAGAACCATACGCAGCCGACGAGGATCAGAACGATCACCACCACATCCAGCGGCTTGCGATAGACCATGATCTTTTCCCAATGCTCCTGCAAGCGCATGCCGAGCCAGAGCAGGAATCCGTTCCACAGCGTGGCGCCGATGAGCGTGTAAACGGTGAATGGCAGCAGCGGCATCTTGCCGATGCCGGCCGGGATCGAGATCAGGTGCCGTACCACCGGCACGAACCGACCAACAAAGATCGTGATACCGCCGTGAGTATGGAACCATTTTTCGGTCCAGGCCAAGTGGTGCTCGTTCAGAAACAGCCATTTGCCGAGCTTCAGCACGGCCGGCTTGCCGCCCCAGTAGCCCATGGCATAGGATAGGTACGAACCCACCAACGATCCCGCGGACGTGGAGAGAATCGCGACCCAGAGCAGCATCTTGTTCTGCGCCACCAGCATTCCCAGAGGCGGCATCACCGCCTCGCTCGGGACCGGCGCGATCATGCTTTCCAGCGCCATGAACAGGAACCCGCCGAACCAGCCCATTTTATCCAGGGATGCGATAATGATTTGAACCAGGAACTCGGTCATGGCGGATCTTCTCCGGAGGCCGGGGGGTTTCAGGGGTGACGGATACTGTAACCCGGCAAGTGCGGGTTGCGGGTTACGGGTTGTGAGTTTTGGCGCAGG
This sequence comes from uncultured Lentisphaerota bacterium, assembly GCA_903894975.1. GTDB lineage: Bacteria > Verrucomicrobiota > Lentisphaeria > Oligosphaerales > CAITYL01 > CAITSE01. The sequence goes on along the minus strand of CAITSE010000113.1, from coordinate 5,290 downwards.
TTTCCGGCAACTGTAGCCACGGGCGTGCCGCCCGTGCTCCCGCGCGCCACACAGATCCCGGATGCCGGCAAGCGGTTGCGCGGATTGCGCATTGTTCGCCGCGGCGCGCCATCCCATCATTCCCGGAACTCCCATAGTTCCCAAAATTCCCCTATCCGAAAATGCGCCGCCCGTGTGGGCAATGGAACCTATTAGGATCTATAGGACCTATGCGACATATGGGACATATGGGACGTATGGAAAGGCGGCGCGACGGACACGGCCTCCCAACCCTCCGCCAAATTTCAAATTTCTAATTTCAACTTTCAAGCGTATACTTGCGCAGGGCGCCGGCATCATCCGCCGCCGCCACCCGCCACTCATGCCGAGGAGGCCGCCATGCTCTTCTCCCACCGCAACGACGAACTCCGTGACAAGATCCGCTGCTACCTGTCCGTCTCGGGCGAAACCCTGGAAAGCTGCAGCACGGGCTTGCGCCACTACCTCGAACACGGCGCCGATCTTCATTTCGAGGCCGTCGCCGCCAAAACCCACTCCCTCGAACATGACGCCGACACCATCCGCCGCGAAATCGAGGTCGACCTCTACGCCCATTCGCTCCTGCCCGATTCGCGCGAGGACATTCTGCTCCTGATCGAACGCCTTGACCTCATGCCGAACCAGGCCGAGGACGTCCTCCGCCAGATCCACATCCAGTGCCTGGACCTGCCTCCGTTCGCCCGGCAGGGACTGATTGAACTCGCCGAAGCCGGCCGCACCGCCCTGACCCTGCTTGCCCAGGGCGTCGAGCTCGTGCTCCAGGGCAGTCCCGGCCTGGCCGATATCCTCCGCCAGGTCGATGACGCCGAACACACCGGCGACCAGGTCGAACAGCAGCTCGTCGCCCGCATCTTCCGCTCCGACCTGCCCACGGCCGATAAAATCCTGGCCCGCGACATCATCTACTCCGCCGGCTCGATCTGCGACTTCGCTCAGGACGTCGGCTTCTTCCTCTCCATCTTCGCCGTCAAACGGCGGGAGTGACAACAGCCATTTTGGATTGCGGATTTTGGATTGGGAAGGCCGCTCCCGGACCTGATCGATCCATGAAAGATCCCGTTCAAATGAACTTCAGGCCTTTCGATCCGTCAGAACCGCGCACGTCAGTAAGCGGACTTTCCCTCCGTCAGAGCCGCGCGGGTAACCAAGCGGGTCTCCCGAGCCACCCGCTCCATCACTGTCGCGGCTCTGACAGGTCATCCGAGCCGCGAATGTGAATGAGCGGGCCAGCCGTTCCTGAATGAATCTGGTTAAGTCCCCCAATCCAAAATCACAAATCCAAAATCCAAAATTCTCCCACTTGGTTTTGAGTTTCAAGCTTTGAGTTCCCACCCATGGTCTTCGCCTGGCTCAGCGGCATTTTTCTCGGCATCAACCTCGGCGCCAACAACACCGCCGCGGTGTTCGGCGCCGCCGTGTCGGTGCGCATGCTGGCCTGGCGCACCGCAGCCCTGCTCACGGCGGCGTTCGTCCTCTGCGGCGCCTTGCTGGAAGGCGGCCACGGTCTGGCCACCCTCACCCGGCTCGCGCCGACGGACCTGCACAGCACCACCCTGGCCGTCCTGGCCGCGGCTCTGGTGATCGGGTTCATGACCTGGCGGAAGATGCCCGCCAGCGCCTCCCACGCCGTCATCGGCGCACTGGCCGGGCTCGGCCTCTTCCTCGGCCAGCCCCAAAGCGGCCTGCTCTCCCGCATCCTCATCGGCTGGCTGGTCATGCCCTTTGGCGCCATCACCATCGTCCTACTGCTGGACTTCATCCTGCGCCCCCTGTTCCGCCGGGTCGCGCCGTCCGTGTTTGAACAGGATCCGATCCTGCGCGCCGGCCTGATCCTCTGCGGCTGCTACGGCGCCTACAGCCTCGGCGCCAACACCGTGGCCAATGCGGCCGTGGTCTTCAGCGCCTTGCCGCCGCAGGCCGCCCTGCTCGCCGGCGGTCTGGCCATCGCGACGGGCGCGGCCTTTTTCAGCCGACGCGTCATGGCCACGGTCGGCCAGGGCATCGCCCGCATGAACTCCTTCGACGCCATGGTCACCGTGCTCGGCATGGCCCTGACCCTGCACCTGTTCGCCAAGCTCGGCATCCCGGTCAGCATCGTCCACGCCGTGGTCGGGGCCATTGTCGGCCGCAGCCTGCGCCGCGGCATCCAGACCGTGCGTTGGAACACCCTCGGCCGCATCGGCCTCTCCTTCCTCCTGGTCCCCCTCGCCTCCGCCCTGCTCGCCGTGCTGCTCTACGTGACCGCCCACCTCACCTACGTCCCAGGGTGAAAGTCAATGTGCGGCAGGCATTCCTGCCTGCCCTAGCCCGGCCAAGCCGGAACCAAGCTTGTGGTGCTATGCCATCTTTACGGCCGGCTTGCCCGGGCTACTATTGGTATTGCCAAAAGTAGATCTTTACCAGAAAACAACGATTTTCACTCGGAAGGTTCTTATGCGCGCTTTTCCTCTCCGTGCCCCCGTGCCTCCGTGAGAAAAAAAACTGACCCCCTTTCCCGACCCTCATTTCGAGGTCACGGACTTGGGTCCGCGGGAACAAGTGTCCAGAGCGTCCGCACGGAAATACTCGGCCAGGAACCGATCCGTGTCCGCGGCCAGCATGACGAGGGCGGCATCGACTTCGCGCGCCTTCTCCGGGTCGGCGGCGCCGCGGTTCACGCGGTCCGCGGTCAGCAGGGCTTTCATCTCGGCGGTCAGGCGCGGAGGCAGCGCCTCGCCCCGGGCGCGGATGCCGCGCATCACCGTGGCCAGATTGGTTTCACGCAGGTGGTAGACATAGGCCAGCGCCCGGCGGCGCACACCGTCGATCTCATCAAGCGCGTGCCGCAGGGTGGCGCGGAGTTCTTCCGGGACAGAGTCCAGTGCGGTCTTTCCCGCCTCCCCGGCCCGGGCGAAATACCGGGCGCTGATCTCACAGCGCAACTGCACATCCTCGAGCATGGCCGGCAGCACGGGAGAATTCTCCGTCTTCATGAAAATGGCATTGCGCGAGGAGTCCCAGCTCGGCGAATGGCAACATGTGCCGCGGATGAACGCGCCAGACATGGCGTGGTTCACGTCGGCCCGGCCCAGACAGCGCGCCTGCCACGAAATCTCCCACGGGAACAGTTCCATGGCCTGCGAGGTCAGCTTCCAGAACTCGATGATGCCGTCGCGGGCGGCGCCGTAGGGTTCGGCGAGCTGCCGCAGGGCCGCGTCCTCGCCGATGCCGGGATCGTGCAGAAAAAGCCCCGTCATCCGCAGGTTTGCATCCTCGCGGTCGGGCACGGTGCCGTAGTATTCCTTGATCCCGGCAATGCCCTCGACAGCCGCGATGGCCTTCAACCCCCGCAGGGTCACCAGCGGATAAGGCAGGTATTGAAAAGGCTCAATCTCCTCCGTCGGGATGCCCAGGAAATATTCGACCACCACCGGAATGCCGCGCCCCCGCGCCAGGGCGACGGTGTTCTTCAGCCAGCGGTCCACCGGCAGCGTGGACATGACCTCCGCGATGTTGGCGTGCAGCATGAGCCCCACGGTGGCGGCATCGAGCGCCTCGACGCACTTGTAGACCTGCCCGCCGGAAAGCTCCCACGGTTCCCACCACAGCCGGCCCTGCGGATTCAGGGCGCGCCAGTTCGCGCCCAGGGCGTTGACAAACGGCGTCAAACGCTCCGGCAGCGGGACGCCCTGGCACCGGGGGCACGCCCCAAACTCGTTGCAGACCCAGGCGTCCTGGTCAAAGGTGTAGACCAGAATGTCGTCCACGCCGGGATAGGCCCGGAAGAACGCGTTCAGCATGAGTTCGTAGTAGCGCGTCGTGGCCGGATCAAGCACACAGAACGGCATGCCTTCGTGGGTACGCTCCGCGTCCGACTGCGAATAACAGACCGTGTTGGGCGCGCCGAAATGAAACAGCGTGCGCAGCCCTTCCGCACGCGCGGCGGCAATCCGTTCCCGCAGGTCGCGCTGACGCCGCGCCATCGCCTCCGGCGACCGATCCCCGCGCCAGGGCTTGAGCCCCCTGGGGAGCAGCTTCAGCGCCGCTGCGGGAATCTCCACCACGTCTTCGAGCGTCAACGGCTCGTCGCCGGGCCGGCACCCCCAGGCGATGTTGAGCTGAACCGTATTGAACCCGAGCGCCTTGAGGCGCCGCACATTCGCCTGCGTCCACGGCACGTCGGGCACCTGCGGACAGCCCATCAGGGCGACGGCGTACTGCCGGAATGAATCAGTCGTCATAACCGTGTGGCTCCCGCGGCGTGAACAGAAGGATTTTTTCAGTGGTCGGAGCGGATGGCGATTTGCACCTTTCCGGAATCCGGACGTCACGCACAAGATAAGCAGATATGGTAAAGGATCAATCCCCGAGAAAACCGGCGTCGGTTTCTCCTCCTCCCGCTTCCCTGAACCCCGAACCCCAAGCTCCCATGGGCCGGAAACTGCGTAATGCCTGGGCCGCACGCCTGCTTGAAGGCAATCAAGCGGCGCCTGCCGCCGCTGCGGGAAAAGGTCGCGCCGGCCCGGTCCGGCTCGCCGGCGCCAGCGTCACCTCTGCCGCTAGGACTCCGGCCGCCAACGCCTCGACCGCGCCTATCCGGATTTTGGGGCTGGACACCGCGTTGCGCTGCACCGGGTTCGGCGTGATTGACACCGACGGGCAGCGGTTCGCCGCCGTGGACTGCGGCCTGATCCGCATCCCGGCTTCGGCCGCGCTCAGCGAATGCCTGCGCCGGCTCTCCGGCGGCGTAGTCGAGTTGCTGGACCGCTTTGCGCCGGACGTCATCGCCATCGAGGGCGGGTTTTTCTTCAAGAACGTCAAGACCGCCACGGTGCTGGGCATGGCGCGCGGCGCCGTGGTCGCGCGCCTGGCGGAGCGGCGACTGCCCGTGTACGAATACGCCCCGCGCCGGGTCAAGCAGGCCGTGTGCGGCCACGGCGGCGCCGGCAAGCAGCAGGTGGCCCTGCTGGTGTCACAGATCCTCGGCATCCCGGTCACCGAGATCAAGGACGACGCCACCGACGCCCTGGCCGTGGCCGTCTGCCACGCCCAGACCGCATACAACGTGCAGGGGTTGCTGCTGCCGAAACCGTTGTAATTCCAAGTTATAGATCAATTTGATCGTATGCGCTTCACAAGGTAGCATCCTTAATTCAAAATTTATTCGCGTTCATTGGCGTTCATTAGCGGCTAAAAAAGAAAATGTTATAGAATCGTTCTACAAAAATCTGTTCCTACTTTTGAACCGCTAATAAACGCGAATCGTATCCTT
>CAITSE010000112.1 GCA_903894975.1 uncultured Lentisphaerota bacterium | reverse complement strand
TCTTAAGTTTACGCGCATGCACTGCGGGGGCTCTGGATGTTTTTTTTCTTTTCCACACTCCACGGGCTCACACCCGAGGCGACGTTGTCCCATCCCCCGCAGGGATTCCATAAGGTTATTTACGCGCTTGAAGTTGGGCCGGAAAATCTTACAGTACTTTTCGCGCTTTTTCGCGAAATTCGCGGACAAAATGCTATTAATGAATCATTCAGGCTAGAACCATTTCCTCTTCGCCAGCCCAAAAACGGTTTTCATTCCATGGCATCCATGAAACCTCTCCTCATCCCTGTCCACATCATCAGCCTTGGCTGCGCGAAAAACCTGGTCGACACCGAAGTCATGGCCGGTTCCCTGGCGCAGGCCGGGTTTGTGCTTACCGCCGACCCGGAACAGGCGGCGGTGCAGTTGGTGAACACGTGCAGTTTCATTGCGGACGCCCGGGCCGAGGCCGAAGCCGAACTGGGCGGCGCCCTGGCTTGGAAGCGCGCCGATCCGACCCGCCGCAAGGTCGTGGTCACCGGCTGCCTGCCACAACGCGACCTGCCGGCCCTGCGGAAACGTCATCCCGATGCCGACCTGCTGCTCGGCCTGGACGAAGTCCCGCGCATCGCGGAACATCTCACGGCGCTGTTCCGCGCCAAAGCCGGCAAACCCGCCGCCCCGGCTGCCGCTTCCCCGGCCCTGCCCACCTGGATTTATAATGAAGATTCGCCGCGCCTGCTGCTCACGCCGCGCGCCTATGCCTATGTCAAGATTGCCGAAGGCTGCGATCACGGCTGCCGCTTCTGCGCCATTCCCGCCATCCGCGGCCGGCAGCGCAGCCGCAGCCTCGCCTCGATCGTCACCGAATGCCGGCGGCTTCTGGACATGGGCGTACGCGAATTGAACCTCATCGCCCAGGACACCTCCGCCTACGGCCGCGACCGCAAGGACGGCGCCACCCTGGCCGCCCTGCTCGGCGAGCTTGACCGGCTGAAGGGCGATTTCTGGATCCGCGTGCTCTACACTCATCCCCGGCACCTGACCGGCGACCTGATCGAGGTGTTAGCCACGGCCAAACATGCGGTCCCCTATCTCGACATGCCGCTCCAGCACATTGCCGACCACGTCCTGAAAGACATGGGCCGGCGCATGAGCGGCGCCGAAACCCGGGAACTGCTCGCGCAACTCCGCCGCCGCCTGCCCGGATTGACGTTCCGGACCACCCTCCTCGTCGGCTATCCCGGGGAGACGGAAGCGGATTTCGCCGAACTCCTGACCTTCGTGCGCGAGTTCCGTTTCGACCGGCTCGGCGTCTTTGCCTATTCCCCCGAGGACGGCACCCCCGCGGCCAAACTCCGCACCGGCCTGGTACCAGTAGAGATTGCCCACCGCCGCCGAGACGCGCTCATGGCCGCCCAGCAAAAAATCGCCGCCGCCGCCACCCGCAAGCTCGTCGGCCGCACCCTGCGCGTCATATTTGATCATGCGGAATCCGCCCGGCGCTGGGTCGGCCGCACCGCTGCCGATGCGCCGGAAGTGGACAACATCGTGCGCGTCCAGGGCGTGCCTCCCGCCGGGGATTGTGCCTTTGCCGAGGTCAGTGTTACCGCCGCATCCCCCTATGAACTTACCGCCGTCCCGGTGAAATCGTCCGGAAATGAAGAACCCCGACCCACGGGTCGGGGTATCCGACAGCCAAACCCAAAACACCAGAGTATACGACATTCCGTTTGAAGAGAAGTACGTTTGGGATTAAGGCGTTACAGGAGCAATTTCAGGAGCCGCATGAATTGCGCAAGGGTAAAATTCGGAGCGTGGTTGAGCAAGGCCTTCAGCCTTGATGGCGTTTTCCCCGTTTAACCTGGGGCGTTGCCCCAGGCTAGGTTGAAATGCCCCCTTGGGGCGGTCAGAACGATCCGAAGGCTGTCGCCCCC
>CAITSE010000111.1 GCA_903894975.1 uncultured Lentisphaerota bacterium | reverse complement strand
GTGCGGCCGCCAGCCGGAACCGGCTCTCGCGCATACCCCGACACCGCCGAACAGGAACAGCCCGCCCGCACCTGCTGGATGGTGACCGCGCCCGGACCGTCATTGACCAGCGTGAACGTCAAACGGTTCGGCGTGCCCGCCGGCTGCAACGCCCCCACTTGCCGGATGCCGGCCGGCTCGACCCGGACGGTGTCAGCAACCGAGGACTTAACGGCGCCACCAGACGCGCCCGGGCTACCGGCCCAGGCCGCCGTCAGCCCTGGCAACAACGCCCCCATGACCATGGCTAAATAGACTCGCATGCCCATAACATAAGGTCTGACCGCTCCCCGTGACGCCACGGGCGGCGGCCACACATTCGTCGGACCTGTCAGACACGTCCGACCACTCTGACCGATTTGCCGCCCACTCCGGCGCGGCCCGCCGCCTATATTACCGGAACGGTTCTTTCTTGGTTATTTCAGCTTTCAGCTTTCCCCATTTCAGATTTTCCCCTCAACCCCTCAACCCCCCACCCACCCAACCACCCCCATGCCCTCTTCCGCCTTTCCCCGCGTCATCGCCATTGACGGTCCCGCCGCCTCCGGCAAAAGCACCGTGGCCCGCCTGGTCGCCGCCCGTTTGGGCGGCTATTACATCAGCACCGGCGAGATGTATCGCGCCCTGGCCTGGGAGCTGCTGCGCCGCGGCGTGGACCCCGCCGCCGATCCGGCCGGGGTGGCCGCTCTCCTGCCCCAACTCAAGCTGCACTGCGAACTCCGCGACGGCCGGCCGGAACTGGTGCTCAATGGCGAACGGGTGCCGGCCGAGGCCGTCCGCGCCCCCGAAATCGCCGCCGCCGCCAGCGTGGCGGCCGCCCAGCCCGCCGTCCGCGCCTGGCTGCTGGAACGTCAGCGCGACACCGCCCGCCTCGGCCTGGTCGTCCTGGAGGGGCGCGACATCGGCACCGTTGTCTTCCCGGACACCCCCCACAAGTTCTTCATCACCGCCCGGCCCGAGACCCGCGCCCAACGCCGCCTGGCCCAGGCCGGCGAGACCGCCCCCGGCGCCACTGTCGCCAGCGTGGCCGCCGAGATTGTCGAGCGCGACCGCCGCGACGCCACCCGCGCCATCGCCCCCCTCCGCCCCGCCGCCGATGCCGTCATCATCGAGACCGACACCCTCACCGCGGAAGAGGTCGCGGCGCAAATCTGCGCCCAGGTCTGAATAGGCATTTATACTTTTTGCAACCGATACAGACGTTGACGTTCGAATCACGGCATGCTACGGTCTGCATGGGTTAAACAAAACGAGGTGTCTTATGCCAAGTGCTGTTGAAATCATACGTGAGACCGAATCACTACCGGTAGAGGAACGGACCTTCGTTGTTGATTCCCTGCTTCGCTCGCTCAATCCTCCAGATCCCCAAATTGACAAAAAATGGGCCGCCGTGGCAAAACGAAGACTTGGCGAATTGCGGTCCGGACACGCCAAGCCAGTTCCAGGCGAGACGGTGTTCGCAAAGATTCGTCAGCGATTCGCCAAATGACGTTCTCTTTCCATGCCGAGGCGGAAGAAGAATTCGGTGCGGCCGTTGCTTACTACGAAGGCTGTGACTCCGGCTTGGGACTTGATTTCGCGCGAAAAGTCTATGCGACGATTCAGAATACCGTCGATTATCCAACCCTGTGGCCGGAAATCGCGGATGAAATTCATCGCTGCTTGGTCCACCGCTTCCCTTATGGCGTTCTGTACAGCATTGAACCACACGGCATTTTCATTCTCGCCATCATGCATCTACACCGGGATCCAGACTACTGGAAACAGAGGTCGGGAACAGGCAAAGCCGGAGCGGAGAAACGGGATCATGACATTCTTAACCGGCATGCGGATGCCTTGAACAAGGAAGCCGAAGATGTCCTCGCCTTATTGCGATGAGTTGGTCAGTCTCCCCAAAAGCATGTTGGGCCATTACGTGGGGATGCTTTCCGCCGCCAAGCTTCGCCTGCTTGACCGCGCGTTGCTCCTCGCCCTCCAGATTCAGGCTGGTTAAACCAAACGTTATTGGGCCGTCTCTCCCGGAGCCGGGAAATGCATATCAGATCCGGTAGGCGGCCAGTTCCCGGATCAACAGCGGCGCCTTGGCGGCCGTGACCTCCAGGCGCAGCCGGGCGGCCCGCACGGCGGGGAAGCGCAGGATGCGCTTGTGGCCGATGCAGGAACCGGTGGCGATGGAGAACGTTTCGCCAGAGGCGCGCACGCCGCGCAGGTCGTAGCCGAGAATGCGCTCGCCATGGGCGATGTCTTCCATGACAACGGCCTGGTTGAACTCCAGTTCCGTCCCGAAATCCAATTCCCGGGCCGCCGCGCGGGCCAGCGGCCGGGCGAAGCGGCCGGCCACCGCCTGCCCAAACTCGGCAAACCGCCGCCGGTCGGCTTCCGGCACCAGGCCGCGGTTGTCGATCACCATGCCGATCAGCATGTTCGTGTTGCGGCCGACGGAACAATAATAACGCTCGACGAGATGGTCGCAGGAATAGAGCAGGTCGTCCTCGCCCGCGCGCCAGAACCAGCCGCCTTGGAAGGCCCGCTTCTGGTCGCGGTTGGGCAGGTCGGACTCGCCCGGCGCCCAGCGCGAACCGGCGGGACTGCCGCCCATGCCGGTCTTCTCGGCCGTGCCGTCTTCCGCCGTGAGGAGGTTGGTGGTGGCCCAGCAGGGGTCGGGGGCCTCGCCGCGCTCGTTGCCGACCCAGCGCAGGAGGTTGCGGGCGCTCGGGGGCCCCTGGAACACCACGGCATCCGGCTGAAACCGCGCCAGAATCGGAATGATTCCGGGGCCGCCCTGTTCGGGCGCCAGGGTCCCGCCGTCGAACCAGATCTCGAACAGGTCGCCGTACCGCGACCACAGCTCGGTCAGCTGCTGCTCGACCACGGCGTTGTAGGCCGCCTGCGCGGCGGCATCGCCGGAGCGCACCCGGCCCGGATAGTCGACGTTCAGGAAGGCGTTAAAATTCGTGTTGTAATACAGCCCGGGACGCACGCCGTACTTGGCGCAGGACCGGATGAAGTCGCCCACGATGTCCCCCCGCCCCTGGCGCCAGGGGGACGCGGCCACGCTGCAGGAGTGCGCCTGGGTGGGCCACAGCGAGAATCCAGACCCGTGTTTCGCCACCAGCACGGCGTAACGGGCGCCGGCCGCCACCGCACTCTCCACCCACTG
>CAITSE010000110.1 GCA_903894975.1 uncultured Lentisphaerota bacterium | reverse complement strand
CGGGAGGCAGGAGGCCGGTTCCACCGGCGGGAAAAAGCGGCGTCAAGCCGCCGCACTCCAAAGCGGCTCCGCCGCCGTACTGAACACCGATCCCAACCTGTGCGACTTGAACGGAACCCCGTGGCTCTGGTGTTCCGGCGCGGCTGCGCCCAATTCGTACGCGTGGTTTTCGCGCAGCTTCGACCTTGTCGGCCCTCCCGCCGCCGCCCCGGTTTTCCTGTCGGCCGACAAGAGCTATAAACTGTACGTCAACGGCGCGTTTGTGCTCATGGGGCCGATGCGCGAGGAAAAACCGTATTTCTACTATGACGCCGTCGACCTGGCGCCCTTTCTCCGGGTCGGCCGCAACGTCCTGGCCATTCTCGTCCACTCGCGGGCCGGCTTCACCGCGGCCGGTGGCGCCGCGACGGCCGCGGGCCTGCTCTTCCAGGGCCGCGTGGTTTCCCCGGATGGCACCGCTCTGGACCTGACGCCGCCGGAGGCATGGAGCTGCGGCCAGGGCACGGCCCGGGCGCAGACCTCGCACAAGCTCGGAGACGCCCTCGGCGTCGGCTACTCCGAAGACTTCGATTGCTCCCGCGATGACGCCGGCGCCTGGCTGCGAGGCGAAGGGCAGGGCGTGGCGCCGGTGATCCTGGGCCGGCACCCGGCGCCGCCGTTCCTTGAGCCGCTGGCGCGGGACTTGCCGCGATTATCCGGGAAGTCTTTTACTGCGCAATCTGTTGTGCCGCATGAAAAAGGCTGGCTGGCGGACTTCGGGCGGGAAGTCTTTGGATTCGTTCATCTCACGTTCAAAACGCTGCGGCCGACAACGTTTTCCGTTGCCTACGCCGAACATCTTACCGGGGATTCCGTGGATTTCCGGAAAGCCGGAATGGACTACCGCGACGTCCTCCACGCCCCTGTCGGAACCTTTTCCTGGACATCCTACGAGAAACGCGCCTGCCGGTATCTATTCCTGGACGAGGCCGAACTGGATGTCACCTCCCTGGAGATCCGGGAATACGGCTATCCCTATGTCCGGGAGAACCTTGTCCCCGTTCATGATCCGGACGGCATCAAGCGGAAAATTCTGGAGGTTTCGGCCCGCACCATCGAGCTCTGCAGCGACGACCTGCTCAACGACTGCCCGTGGCGCGAGCGCACCCAGTACCTGGACCCCTACGCCTATCTGGGGGCCATGAAAAAACTCTTCGGCACCCTGGAGCCGGCCCGGAAGTTCCTCCGGCAGTTCGCCCGCGGCGCCGGGACGGCGACGCCCATGCCCATGTGCTATCCCGCCCCCCGCAACACCACGGTCATTCCCGATTTTGTGATGCTCTATGCGGTTACCCTCAAAAAGTACTTTGACCTTTCCGGCGATCTCGACACCGTGCGCGCCTGTTTCGACGTCGCCCGGCGGACGGTGGAGCACTACCGCGCCAACGAGGACGGCGACGGCCTGCTGGCCGATGTCCCGGGCTGGATCTTTCTCGACAACACCTTTGAACTCTGCAAGACCGGCCGTTCCAGCGGGCTTAACGCCATTTATGCCGGGAGCCTCCAGGCCCTGGCCGAACTCGCCCTGGCGCTCGGCGACACCGCCCTGGCAGCCGAACTGGAAAAACGCTTCTCCATGATCAGGAACGCCTTTCGGAAGGCGTTCCTGAAGGACGGCAGCCTGCTCGACAGCGACCGCAGTCCCGATTTCCTTGACCACCGCTATTGGAATTATCATTACCCGGCGGACGGCCACGGCTGGGAAGGGAAGAGTTTCCTGCTGAAAACCGAACTGTCTTTCCCCGCCGCCGGCCGGCACGATCTGCGGCTGAGCTTCTTCGGCGGTTGCCGGGCCTGGCTCGACGGGACTCCGGTACTGGACTGTGCGTCCGGCGGCGGCTGGACCCGGGCGCCGCTTTTTCACCCGCAGGAAATCACCGTGGCGGCCGCCGCCGGGCCGCATCGCCTAGTGGTGGAAGTCGGGCATAGCCCCATCGACTGGGAATTTTTCCTCTTCAGCCGGGAAGACCTTCATTTCGGCAACACTGCGGTTGCGCCCCTGACGGTATTCGGTTCCTGCCACCCGGACGATTCCGGACTGGCCTGGAAAGAAACCCGGCTGCGGCCGTTCGTGCCGGCGCGCCTGTCTCAGGTCAGCGTCGCTCTCGCCAGCCTTTTCGGCATGCTCGAAGTGGACGAGGCCCGGCGCCTGCTTGCGGCGGTGCTGCCGGAACGGTATTACGCCAATTTCCGGAAGCGGACCACCCCCTATTTCGTCGAGATCACCGAAGACGCGGAATGCTTGCGCCGGAACGTGTTGCCGTGCAACACCCCGTGGAGCCTGAACTTTCTCTGTCAGGCTTTGGCCCGGCACGGCATGAGCGTCGACGCGGAAGCTTTGGCCGTAGATAGTTATCGTCGGCAACTGGCCCTGGGCGCGACTTCCTGGTGGGAGGAATGGGGCGCCGGGTCGAGCCTGTGCCACGCTTGGGGTTCCTTTGTGGCGGAGTACATTCAGACATGAAACGGAAAGCGGAAAATATGACGATCCACACGGTATGCGGACGGCTTCTGCCGCTCCTGTTCGTCGCCGCCGGAGTGTTGGCGGGATGCGTGCGGGCGGCCGAACCTGCGGCCGCCGTGGATGGACGTACCGAGTTTGACCGGCTCACCTTTGACCGGGCCGCCTGCCCCGTCCTGGAAAACGGCACCGTCCGGCTCGTGGTGGACCCGCTCCACGGCGGCCGGATCATCGAATACTCGCGGGAAGGCAAGAACATCATTTATGACGCGGACCCCGGCCATCCGGACCGGGTGTTCCCCTTTGCTGATCACTACATGGGTCCGGCGGGCGGCCGCTTCGACATCGGCCCGGAAGACACCGTGCCCGAGCACCTGGAGCTGTGGCAGGGGGCTTGGAAGGTGGAACGGGCGACGCCGCGGACTCTCCGGTTGCTCAGCGCCGAAGACCGGACTCTTGGCCTCCAGCTCGAACGCGAGTTCACTCTCAGTGAATTCGACTCCTCCGTGACCTGCAAGCAGACCATCCGCAACATCTCCGCGGAAACCAAAACCTCTAGCCACTGGTTCCGCACCTTTGCCCGGGGCGGCGGCATCTGTGTCTTTCCGCTGACGCCCGGCAGCCGCTTTCCCCTGCACTACCTGTCTTTCGACTCGTGGCCGCTCTTTCAGGTTCGCACCCGGCCCAAGGAAAAAGGCGTGGCGGAACGGGACGGATTCCTGCTCGTGGACGGCACGGCGGGGCAGGGGAAGATCGGCCTGGACAGTTACGCGGGCTGGTTCGCCTACTACCACCCATCCAACCTGCTGATGGTCAAACAGTTCCAGGTTTATCCCGACCGGCGCTATGCCGACATCACCGGCCTGACCGCGGCCATCTATTTCAATCCGAGCCTGGCGGAACTCGAATCCCTGGGACCGGAGGAGCGTCTGGCCCCCGGCCAAACCGCGTCTTATTCTGAAACCTGGTGGCTGCTTCCCGCCGTCTGGCCCGGCACCAGCGCCGCCGTCGATCTCAAACAACTCCAGTCGCTCGTGAACCCGCTCATTCGCAAACCGTAACCCAGGTTTTTTATGCGTCCGTTCGCCCCCACCAGTTTTTGGAACACGCCGATTCCCGACCACCCGGAAATCGATGTCCGCAACGCGGAGTTCGTCCGCCACCTCATGGCCACCGTCAGCGACAAGCGGGCGGTGTACGTCAACGCCACGGAATGGACCATCCCCGTTTACCGGGTACGGAGTTCTCAAGTTCCTATGGTGCAAATTTTTCCGATGCGCATACGGGGGGAGCACTGCGGGTTTGCCCCGAACTTTGACGGCTGGGCGCCCATTCCCCCGGAGGCGCGGCCCGACCCGATGCAGGACTCGCACATGTGTATCATTGATGAGGATCGGGATCTGGTGTATGATTTCTTCGCGATTCACCACCGCGATGGCCAGTACGTCACCCGCTCGGCGGTCACCTATCCGCTCCATGGCTCGGGCGTTCTGGATGAAATCCCGTTCCGCTTTGAGCCCGGCACCAGCGTCCACGATTACGGCCCTTGTCGGGCGGCGGGCACGGCGCTTCTGGGCGGCCTGGTCTTTCATGAGGAAATCGCCCGGGGCGCCATCGAGCACAAGCTGGCCCTGGCCACGGATGTCAACGAACACCAGAAATACGTTTGGCCCGCAATCTGGACGGATGGCTTTACCCCGGGCGGCATCCCGGAAGGCGCCGTCCTGCAACTGGATCCGGCGTTGGACCTGGCCCGCTTTGGTCTCTGTCCGGCTGCGCGGACGCTGGCCGTGGCCCTGCAGAAATACGGCATGGTGAACGTGGACGTGGCCCGCGGCGTCTGTATCTACCTCGAAAACCTGAACTACGCCTCCGGCCGCAGTTGGAACGGGCTGGTCGATTCCGGCTGGCTCCTCGAAACCCTCGGGTTTGAACACTTCCGCGTGCTCAAGCTGGAAAACGTCCGCGACGGCGGGCTGTTCCGGGATAAAAAACCGTGGGGGCTTCCCTGAGCCTCTTCCGTTCTTCCGTTTTTTCGTTCGGTCCGATCTTGCGCAGCCCAAAATTGTGAAAGAATACTTCGATGAAAAAATCGCCACTTTTCGACACCCGGCTGGCCCGGCTGGCTCGCGAACACCACGCCCTGCTGACCCGTCCCAACCCGGTGGATGCAAGCTGGGACAACGGCGTGTTCGAGCGCTTCGCGCATCCGGTGCTCACCGCCGCCCACACGCCGCTGGCCTGGCGGTATGACTTGGATCCGGCGACGAACCCGTTCCTGATGGAGCGGTTGGCGGTCAACGCCGCATTCAACGTCGGCGCCATGGAATGGGACGGCAAGATCGTTCTGGCCGTGCGCGTCGAGGGCGGGGATCGCAAGTCCTTCTTCGCCATCGTCGAAAGCCCCAACGGCATCGACAACTTCCGCTTCCGCGACTTCCCGGTGCGGATGCCGGAGGACGCCGCTGATCCGGAGACGAACGTCTACGATATGCGTCTCACCCGCCATGAGGATGGTTGGATCTACGGCCTGTTCTGTGCCGAACGCAAGGATCCGGCGGCAGCTCCGGGCGACCTCTCCAGCGCCACCGCCCAGTGCGCCATCGCCCGCACCAAAGATCTGGAACACTGGGAGCGCCTGCCGGACCTGAAGTCGCGCTCCCCCCAGCAGCGCAACGTCGTGCTGCATCCGGAATTCGTCAACGGCAAGTACGCCCTCTACACCCGGCCGCAGGACGGCTTCATCGACGCCGGCGCCGGCGGCGGCGGCATCTGCTGGGCGACCTGCGACAGCATGGAAAAGGCCGTCTCCGGCCCGGAGACGGTCATTGATCCGCGCGTGTACCACACCATCAAGGAAGTGAAAAATGGCGCCGGCGCGCCGCCGGTGAAAACGGCCGCGGGCTGGCTGCACGTGGCTCATGGTGTGCGCAACACCGCCGCCGGGCTGCGCTACGTCATGTACGCCTTCCTCTGCGACCTCAACGAACCGTGGAAGGTCATTGCCCGGCCGGGCGGCTATTTCCTGGCCCCGGAAGGGGAGGAACGCCACGGCGACGTCGCCAACGTCGCCTTCACCAACGGCCTGGTCGCTCGCGCCAACGGTGAACTCCTGATCTACTACGGCGCGTCCGACACCCGGACCCATGTCGCCCGCACCTCCGTGGAAAAACTGCTCGACTATGTGCTCCACACCCCGGAAGATCCGCTGCGTTCCAAGCTCTGTGTGGATCAGCGCTGCGCGTTGATCGCCCGGAACCTGGAGCGGATTCGCGCCTCCTCCGATCCGGTGCTGAAAACGCTTTCCTGATCCTGCTCAACTCCCTGGGGAGGGAGCTATTGGCGAACCAAGGACTCTTTGATTATGCGATACGGACACTTCGATGACGCGGCCAAGGAATATGTGGTGGACCGGCCGGACACGCCGCGCTCCTGGAGCAACTACCTGGGCTCCACCGAGTACGGCGCCATCATCACCAACAACGCCGGCGGCTACAGCTTCTACAAGTCCTCCGCGCTCGGCCGCTTCCTGCGCTTGCGCTTCAATGCCATCCCCATGGATCAGCCGGGGCGCTATTTTTATCTGCGCGACCAGGATCGCGGCGATTTCTGGTCCACCTCCTGGCAGCCCGTGGGCAAAAGCCTGCGCCAGTTCAAGTCCGTTTGCCGCCACGGCACCGGGTACACCACCATCACCAGCCGCTACCGCGGCATTGAATCCGAAGCGACCTATTTCGTGCCGCTCGGCCGCACCTTCGAAGTCTGGCTGCTGAAACTGACCAACACCGGCCGGACCTCGCGCCGCCTCTCGGCCTTCACCTACTGCGAGTTCACCAGCAACTGGGCCGCCACCCAGGACCTGATCAACCTCCAGTTCAGCCAGTACTGCGTCAGCGCCACCCGGCCGGAGCCGAACCTGTTGCATATCGGCGTCCTTGACAATCTGCCGGAAAACCCGCAGGACTTCACGGACAACGACCAGGGCCGCTGGTCCTTTATGGGGCTGGTGGGAGCGGAGGTTGCCGGCGTCGACACCTGCCGCGAAGCCTTCATCGGCCCCTACCGCACCTACGCCAACCCGCTGGTGGTGGAGCAGGGCCGCTGCACCGGCAGCTTGGCCGACGGCGACAATGCCTGCGGCACGTTCCAGGCCGACCTCGCGCTGGCCCCCGGCGAGTCGAAGGAATTCATGGTTCTGCTCGGCGTCGGCCGGGCTGAAACCACCGGGGTCGAGATTCTGCGCGAATTCGCCAGCACCGCCAAGGCCCGCGCCGCCCTGGCCGCGGTCAAGGAATTCTGGCACGCCCGCCTCGGCAGCCTCACCTGCGCGACGCCGGACCCCGCCTTCAACAGCATGGTCAACGTCTGGAACGCCTATAACGCCCAGATCACCTACGCCTGGTCTCGCGCCGCCAGCCTAGTCTATGCCGGCGAACGCGACGGCCTCGGCTACCGCGATTCCTTGCAGGACATGCTCGGCGTCATGGCCGCCATCCCGGACGAGGCCGTGAAGCGCCTGGAACTGCTGATCACCGGCCAGACGGCCTGCGGCGGCGCCATGCCAATCGTGCGTCCGTTCCGTCACCGCCCGGGGCAGGAACCGGCCCCGGCTGCGGATGAATACCGCAGCGACGACTGTCTCTGGATGTTCAACGCCGTCCCGGCCTATGTCAAGGAAACCGGCAATCTCGCCTGGTACAACCAGGTCCTGCCCTACGCCGACCACGGCTCCGCGACGGTGCTCGGCCACCTGCGCCGCGCCTTGGAATTCA
This sequence comes from uncultured Lentisphaerota bacterium, assembly GCA_903894975.1. Taxonomy (GTDB): domain Bacteria; phylum Verrucomicrobiota; class Lentisphaeria; order Oligosphaerales; family CAITYL01; genus CAITSE01. Next base: position 8,315 of record CAITSE010000110.1, on the reverse strand, counting down.
ATCTCGAACGCACCGGCGCCCACGGCCTGCCCTGCGGCCTGTTGGCGGACTGGAATGACTGCCTCAAACTCGGGTTCAAGGGCGAAAGCATCTTTGTCACCTTCCAGGTGCGCTACGGCCTGCTGGTCTACCGGGACATTTGTGCGCGCCTGGAACGGCCGGAGGAGGGCGCCTGGGCCGCCGCGGAACTGGCCAAGCTCGACGCGGCCATCCGTCTTCACACCTGGGACGGGAAATGGTTCCTCCGCGGCTGGTGCGAGGACGGCGGCAAGCTTGGCACGGCCGCCGCCGCCGAAGGCCAAATCTTCATGGAACCCCAGCCCTGGGCCGTGATCAGCGGCGCCGCCACGCCGGAACAGGCGCAGACCGCCATGGACTCGCTGCACGACCGGCTGGCCACCGAGTTCGGCATCAGAATTTGCGCGCCGCCGTTCCGCGAGACTCCCCACCATGTGGTCCGCGCCGTGCTCCTCAACGGCGGCATGAAGGAAAACGGTGGCATCTTCTCCCACACCCAGAGCTGGGCTGTGATCGCCGAGGCGATGATGGGCCGGGCCGACCGCGCTTGGGATTATTACCGGCGCTTCATGCCGGCGGCCTACAATGACCGCGCGGAAGTGCGCCAGATCGAACCCTACGTCCATTGCCAGTCCACGCACAGCCCGGAGAGCGGACGCAGCGGCGCCTCGCGGATCCCCTGGCTGTCCGGCACCGCCTCCTGGGCCTATGTGGCGGCGACGCAGTACCTGCTGGGCGTCCGGCCGGACTATGACGGCTTGGTGATCGATCCCTGTCTGCCGCTGGAATGGAAGGAAATCTCCGTCACTCGTCGCTTCCGCGGCTGCGAATTCCGCATCCGCATCTGCAACGGTGCCAAGGGGAAAGGCGTGAAACGTCTGACCCTGAACGGCCAAACGGTCTCCGGCAACCTGCTGCCCCTGAGCGGGTTCGCCGCCGTGAACGACGTGGTCGCGGAACTGGAGTGACCACGCCGTAAGATCACGGCTTTCCCGGCGGCGGAGCCGCCTCGCCCCGGGATATGCGCGTCAACGTAAGGGAAAACGAACGTTGAACATCGAACGCTGAACGATGAAGGGAAAACCGACCGGATGGAGCTTAAGCCTACGGCGTGAAACTCCAATTCGACGTTGGACGTTCAACGTTCGATGTTCGACGTTCGTGTTACGGGTCTTAAGTTTACGCGCATGCCCCCGGGAACGCCGATCTCCTGATCGGCGAGTTTCAGTCTCGATCCCGAACGGAACAACAGAAAACGGAACGACTCAGCCACACAGAGCCTTCCTTTTTTCCCATTCACCACAGAACCACAGACCCACAGGCCCCCGGAGACAAATATGACGCTGACCAAGCTGGACCTGATCGTGATCGCCGTCCCCCTGCTGATCGTGCTCGGGGTGTCGGTGGTGATGCGCAAATACCTGCGCAGCGTCGCTGACTTTCTGGCCGCCAGCCGCTGCGCCGGGCGGTATATGATCTCGACCTCCGCCAGCGAGATCTATGCCACGGTGGTCCTGATGATGACCAGCATGGAGATGTTCTCCCGGGCCGGCTGCTCCCTCAATTTCTGGAACGCCTTTCCCGGCCTGCTGTTCTTCATTTTCGGCCTGCTCGGCCTGGTCACCTACCGGTTTCGCGAAACCCGGGTGCTGACCTTCCACCAGCTCTTTGAGGTGCGTTACTCGAAGAACGTCCGTGTGCTGGCCAGTTTCCTGAACGTCTTCTCCGGCGTGTTCAATTTTGGCGTGCTCCCGGCCCTGGCGGCGCGGTTCTTTGTCTATTTCTGCGGTTTCCCGGCACACCTGACCTTGCTGGGCGCAACGGTGCCGACCTTTGCCGTGATCATGACTGGGCTCATGCTGCTGTCGCTGTACATGGCCTTGTCCGGCGGGCAGGTCAGTATCATGGTGACTGATGCGCTCGAGGGCATGATCTCCTCCTTCTTCTACCTGATCGTGGCCGGGTTCATTGTCTTCACGGTCTCCTTCTCCCAGATGCGCACGGCACTGATGTCGGGTACGCCAGGCCAGTCGTTCATCGACCCCTTCGACATTGGCGGCCGCAACGATTTCAACGGCTGGTTTGTCGTGCTCGGCCTGTTCCTGTCGATCTGCTATTATCGCGGCGGCGCCTGGCAGGCGGGCTTCATCGCCGCGGCCAAGAGCGCCCACGAAAGCCGCATGGCGCAGATCCTGGGTTCCTGGCGCGGCGCCAGCTACGGCGCCATGGCCACGCTGGCCACGCTGGGCGCGTTCACGCTGCTGCACCATCCGGACTTCGGTGCGCAACGGCTGGCGGTGGAGCAGGGCATCCAAAGCGTCGGTAGCACTCAGTTGCAGACGCAGATGCGCATGCCCATGGCACTGGGCGTGCTGCTGGCCAGCGGTGTGAAAGGCGCGTTCTGCGCCGTGGCCGTCTTCGGCATCCTGGCCTCCCAGGGCGAGCAGCTTCACCGCTACGGCACGACCTTCCTCCAGGACGTGGTGCTGCCGTTCCGCAAAAAACCGTTCGAGGCGAAGCAGCACGTGTGGTGGCTGAAGTTCTGCTCGGTCGCCGTGGCCGTGTTCGTCTGCGTGTTCAGCTATCTCTACAAGCCGGTGGACTATCTCATCATGTTGACCCAGTTGATCGGCGTGATCTATCTCGGCGGCGTCGGCGTGGCGACGTGGGGCGCCCTGTACTGGAAACGCGGCACAACCCAGGGCGCCCTGGTCTCGCTGTCGCTGGCCGGCTTCTTCGGCATCGGGCTCAACGTTCTCCAGCCCTTGTGGCCGAACGTCGCGCCGACCTTGGCCCGCTGGTGCGGAGACGGCTCCGTCGGCGGTTATATTGCGGCGCACGCCGACAAATTCCCGCTTAACGGGTTGCAGCTTTCCGTCATCGTCACGGCTTTTGCCGCCGCGTCCTATTTCATCGTCTCGTGGCTGACCTGCCGCCAACCGTTCGATCTTGACGCCATGCTGCACCGCGGCCAACATGGTACCGCAGCCGCCAACCTGGCGGCGGCCAACCGTCCCTGGTACGAGCGCTTGTTCGACGTGGACGATAATTTCACCCGCGGCGACAAGCGCCTGCTCTACGGCACGCTGGTGTGGAACGTGTTCTGGCAGATAGTGGCCGTGAGCATCCTGTTGTGGACGATCTTCCGCGGGCGCCTCTCCGCCAACTGGTGGTTCAACTACTCGATCGTGGTCAATGTCTGCATCGCCATCGTGCTGGCCGTGGTGACCACCATCTGGTTCGCCTTCGGCGTGACCCGGGACCTGCGCCGGCTATTCGTCTCCCTCGGCGAAGTCCACCGCAACGACGCCGACGACGGCACCGTGCGCAACCACCACAACCTCGGCGAAGACCCGGCCGCGACCGCGCCGCCGGAGAAGCGCGTTTAACCGCACAAAGACGAAATCCGTTTGTCCGCAGATCACGCAGATTTTCGCAGATGAGATGGCGGAAGAACCGCGCCCCTCTATGCGACCTTTGCGTTCTTTTGCGGCAAAAAAACGGTTCTTAACCGCTAACTTTCGCTAATTTGCGCTGACGAATTCCCTGTTCGCTTAGCGGAACGTTAGCGTTCGTTAGCGGTTGAAAACGAACTTTTTGTGTTCTATGTGGAGAAAATCCGCGCTGCTCAACCGCGCACATCGAGAGGGCTGGGGGCGTTGGCGGCGGTGATGCGGATTTGGGCACCGGGCTTGAGGCCGGTGATGGTGACGCGGCGGGTGGCGCCGGGGAGGAGGTCGAAGTGGTTGTCACCGGGCAGGGCGCCGTCCGGCAGGTGCAGGCGCACGGCGTGGGCGTAGCCGGCGGCGGCCACGGTCAGGGTCAGACGCCCGGCGGCGAGTTTGCCGGCGCGTTTCACGCTCATGCCGGGATCAGCGGTGTGGAGCTGGCGGAAATCGGCGGCGCGGAAGATGGCCGGCTCGATTCCGGTCTCGCCGGCACCGTTGCGGACGCGGGCGATCCAGAGGCCGCCCAGGGGATCATGCCGGCCGCGCGGGAAGACGGCGGCGGCGGTGCGGGCCGCCGCGGCCGCGGTCACCTTCACCCGCTTCAGGTCGCCGGGCTTGCCGTCGAACGGGATGTAGCCGTACTCCAGTTCCAGGTCGCGTTTCTCGCGGGTGTCGTTGGCAATCGTCAGGCGGATGCGGTTTTTGCCGTCCGGGCGCAGGATCAGCCGGACCGGGGCGAAGGCGCGGCGCACGAAGTAATAGGCGGTCTTGCGGCGCAGGCCATAGTCCAGAATGGTCCAGCCCACTTCGCCCCAGCAGTCGGCGTACATCCAGAAAAGGCCGCCGTGGCCGTTGTCGCGGCCGCGGATGGATTCCAAGGCGTGCTGGAGCATCAACCCCTGGGTCAGGCCGCTGTAGAGCAAGTAGTCGTCCAGGGCGAGGCCGTCGGGTTCGGCGTAATGCTTGCGGATGCCGGCGGCGACGGTGCCTTTCTCGAACACGTTGTTGTGGTGGTGCCAGGTCGGGGTGTCGGGTTCGGCGGGGGCGCCGTCCAAGGCTTCAAGCAGGGTGGCCTTTTCACAGGCGCCGACGTAGCCGAACTCGGAGATGAAGGGGGAGGGGCAGCGGTCGTATTCTTCGGGGGTGATCCGCAAGGCCATGTCCGGATTCATCATGGTCGGGAACCAGTGATGGCAGTCGCCCTCCGCGGTGCTGTTCGGGTTGTCTGCGCCGCCGTAGGGTGAGCCGTTCCAGTAGGGGATGTCCGGGGTGTGGCGACGGCAGACTTCGGGCAGCAAGTGGTTGTAGAGCCAGGCGCCGCCGCGGGTCTGCTCTTTCCACCAGTCCTTGAAGGCCCAAGTGCACTCGTTGTTGCCGCTCCAGAGGGCGAGGCAGGCGTGGCGGCCGAGGCGTCGGGTTTGGAACTCGGCTTCTTTGGCCACTTCCTCCCGGAACCAGGAGAGGTGGTCGGGGTAGGGGGCGCAGGCAAACATGAAGTCCTGCCAGACCAGGATGCCGTGCCGGTCGCAGGCGTCATAGAAGGCTTCGGGCTCGTACAGGCCGCCGCCCCAGACGCGGAGCATGGTGAAGTTGGCCGCCTTGGCCTCGCGCACCAGGGTTTCGAGGCGTTCGGCGGTGACCCGGGCGTAGATGGAGTCGGCCGGAATCCAGTTCCCGCCCTTGCAGAAGACCGGGACGCCGTTCACCTTCAGGCGGAAGGTGCCGGAGGTTTCCAGTTCCAGCGTCCGGATGCCGTAACGGAAGGGCGGAAAGACGGAACTGGCGCCGGACGCCTCAAGCCGGGTCTCGACCGTGTAGAGCGGCTGTTCACCGTAGCCGTGGGGCCACCAGAGCCGGGCGTCGGGGATGGCCACTTCCAGCTCCGCAAAGTTCAGCCCGGAACGCAGGTGCAGCGCGGCTTCGGCGCGGTACTGCGTTTTCCCGTCGGGCGCGGTCACGGTCACGGTCAGCCGGGCGTGGCCGGTCCGGTAGTAATGAAGCTGTTCGACGGTGGCGGTCACGGCCAGGGTGACGGCTTTTCCGGAGCCCGGGCGGGTTCGTACCGCGACGTCGCGGAGGCAGGCATTTTTCAGCAGGCGCAGGCGGACGTCGCCGCCGATGGCGGTGGAGGCCAGGCGCGGGCTCCAGTCCCAGCCGAAGACATACTGCGGTTTCCGCACCAGGGTGCGCCGCGCGTCGCCGCGGTCGGGGCGGCCGTTGTTGGCCTCGGTGCCGGCGCGCACGCCGTAGGGCGCGTCCAAGTCGGCGTCGCAGACATGCTCCAGTCCGGCGGTGAGGCGGATGAGCAGCGTGTTTTGGCCGGCGTGCAGGAACGGCTTGACGTCCAGGAGGAACGGCCGGAAGGCATTACGGTGGGCGCCGATCGGAACGCCGTTGAGGAAGAGCTCGGCATTGGCATCCAGGCCGTTGGCTTCGAGTTCGACGACGTCGGCGTCCTGCCAGCCGCGGGGCGCCTCGAAGCGGCGGCGGAACCACCAGGAGCGGTTTTCCGTCCAGAGACACTTGTGGCTGTTCAGGCCGACGAGTGGTTCCGGGATGCGACTGGCGGCGATGAGTCCCTGGTGGATGTCGCCGGGCACGGGCGTGGGGATCCAACCGTCGGCGCGTCCCGCCAGGGCCGGCGCCTGCCGCAGGTCGAACCCGAGGATTTCGTCCCGCAAGTCCCAAACGCCGTTCAGGGAAAGCTCGGAGGCGAAGTGCGCGTTCGTTGAAGCTGCCATGGTGGGAACTCGGGTCGCCGCGGGCCGGTTGGCCGGGGTCGCAGCGGCCCCGCCTCAAGAGGTTGCCGTTGATCCAGAGATGCTCAAAGCCGGATCGGACAGAACCGCCCGGTCCGGCGTATTACCGGACGAAACTATACCATCCCAACGTCCTGCGGCCTAAAGCGCTTTAGTTTTATCCGAGCACCACCTGAACCGTGACGGTCTGGCCGGGCTGGGCGACGGGGATGCAGTTGCCGGAAACCCCGGCTCCGTTGACGGTCAGGCAACGGACGCCGCGGCTGAGGCCAGCGGGATTTTTCACCTCGATCCGGTAGGTGGCGCCGCGGAAGCGCCGGGTCACGGCAAACCCCTTCCAGGCCGGCGGGATGCAGGGGTCGACGACCAGGCCGGCGGGGCTCGGGGTCACGCCCAGAATGTACTGGGAGATAGCGACAAAGCTCCAGGCCGCGGTGCCGGTGAGGAAGGCGTTCTTCGCTTCGCCGGGCGTCGGCGCGTCGCGGCCGGCGGTCATCTGGCTGTAGACATAGGGCTCGCAGCGGTAGGTCTCGATCTGCTCTTCTTTTTTCGAGGGGCAGATGGCGAGGTAGTATGCCATGGCTTGATCGCCGTTGCCCAGCAGTGCCTCGGCGCACTGGATCCAGGTGTTGTTGTGGGTGAAAATGCCGGCATTCTCCTTGTAGCCCGGAGGATAGCTGGTGACTTCGCCCAGTTCGACGTGGTAGGTCGAGTACGCCGGCTGCTGCAAGACGATGCCGTCGGGCGTGGCCAAGTGCTTCTTGACCGAGTCTAGCGCCTGCTGCGCCTTGCCGTCGGCCAGGCCGATCCCGCCGAGGACGCCCCAGCCCTGGCTTTCAATGAAGATCTTGCCCTCGTCGCATTCTTTGGAGCCGACCTTGTGGCCGTGGGCATCATAGGCACGCAGGAACCACTCGCCGTCCCAGCCGGCCGTCTCTACTGCCTTCTGCATGAGTGCCTTCTGCGCGAGCATGGCCCGGGCCTGGTCTTCGGGCAGGCCGGCGGCGCGGTAGATGCCGGCCATGCGGTCGCAGGCAAAGCAGAACAGACCGGCGATCATCACCGACTCGGCGGCCGACCCGCCGATGTCGCCCGCACACTGGAAGGATTCCCCGGGGGTGGTCGAGAAGCAGTTCAGGTTCAGGCAGTCGTTCCAGTCCGCGTGCCCGATCAGCGGCAGTTGATGCGGACCGAGATTGCGCAGGGTGTAGTCCATGGAAAGTTCGAGATGGTCCAGCAGCGTGGAGCCGGCCTCCGGCTTGTCCGCATAGGCGCAGGGGGCCTGGAGGATGCCGGTGTCGCCGGTTTCGGCGATGTAGGCATAGACCGCCAGCGGCAGCCAGAGCGGGTCGTCATTGAAACCGCCGCCGACATCGGCGTTGCCCTTCTTGGTCAACGGCTGGTACTGATGGAAACAGGTGCCATCGGCGAGCTGGGTCGCGGCCAGGTCAAGGAGGCGCTGACGGCAGCGTTCGGGCTGGAGGTGTACCACGCCGAGGATGTCCTGGTTCGAGTCGCGGTAGCCCATGCCCCGGCCGATGCCGGATTCATAGAACGAGGCCGATCGCGACAGATTCAGCGTGGTCATGCACTGGTATTGGTTCCAGACGTTGACCATGCGGGAAACATGCGGATCGGCTACCTCGACGGAATAAGTCGAGAGCAACCCGTCCCAATACGCTTTCAGCGCGGCAAAGGCGGCGTCGACCTGGGCCGGCGTGCCGAGCACGGCCTCAACCTCGCGGAACGGCGTCTTGTCCGCCACCAACTGTCCCGGGCGGACCAGCTTGCCGGGGACGAATTTGCGGTCGGCAGGGTTCTCGGCGTAGCCCAGGAGAAAATGCAGCCGCGCCTCCTCGCCGGGGGCCAGTTCCAAGTTGATCTGATGCGCGCCGACCGGGTGCCAGCCGTGGGCGATGGAACCGGTGCATTGCCCGGCCACGACCGCCGCGGGGGCGTCCAAGCCCTCGTGTACCCCGACAAAGGCGTTCCGCGCGGTGTCGAACCCCGCCGTCGGCACCGAACAGGAGAAATAGGCAAAGTGATTGCGCCGCTCACGGTATTCCGTGACGTGGTAGACCACGCCCGG